>JBEKDR010000001.1:0-136559 GCA_050014255.1 Bacteroidales bacterium
CATTAACAAGGAGATCGCCGCGGCCGTATCCATTTACTTCAGGCAATCCTTTTCCGCGCAGGCGCAGGATTTTTCCCGGTTGGGTACCAGGTTCAATTTTTATTTTTACGTTATTATCGACAGTTGGCACTTCAACATGTGTACCGAGCACTGCATCGGGTATACTTATAAACAGATTATAGATCAAATCGTTACCTTCTCGAATCAGTTCCTGATGTTCTTCTTCATCGATGACTACCAGCAGATCTCCATTAACTCCACCTCTCCTGGGCGCGTTTCCTTTACCACCGACAGTCATCTGCATTCCTTTCCCGACACCTGCAGGAATATTGATTTTTATTATCTCTTCCTTCTGTACAACACCTTCACCATAACAAGTTGTACATTTTTTCGTGATCGTTTTACCCTCGCCACCACATGAAGGGCAGACCGATGTAGTCTGCATCTGACCAAGCATGGTATTTGTCAGCCTGGTGACATGCCCGGAACCGTGGCAGGTTGTACAGGTTGATAAACTTGATGCACTGGCCGCTCCAGTACCTCCGCAGGAGTCGCAGGTATCATATTTATTGACTTTTATTTTCTTTTCAGTTCCGGCTGCAATTTCCTGAAGTGTAAGTTTTACTTTGACCCTGAGATTACTTCCCTTATTCACCCTTCGTCCGCGTCTGCCACCACCGAATCCGCCAAACCCTCCAAATGCATCTCCGAAAATATCACCGAAAGATGAGAATATATCATCCATTGTCATTCCCTGACCAGAGAAGCCGCCCCCATTGCTTCCCATTCCTGCGTGTCCATAACGGTCGTAGCGGGCTTTTTTTTCATCATTGCTTAAAACCTCATAAGCCTCGGCGGCCTCCTTGAAGTTTTCTTCTGATTTCTTATCACCAGGATTCTTATCAGGATGATACTTCAAAGCCTGTTTCCTGTATGCCTTTTTTATCTCTTCCTTTGCGGCCTCTTTCGATACTCCGAGCACTTCATAATAATCTCTTTTTCCCATCCCGTTTGATTTTTATTTTATTCAGCCACTCTTCTCTCTTCAGATCACTATTCAGATTTATTCACCTACAACAACTTTCGAATGCCTCAAAACTTTATCATGTAAATAATAGCCCTTAAGCACGACCTCAACCACTTTCCCTTTTTTGTCAGCTTCCACTACAGGGACTTTTGCAACCGCATCATGCAGATCAACATTAAAATTACTGTCAAGAGATTCAATTTCTTTTATTCCGTTCTGTTTAAGGAAGTCGCTGAACTTCCCGTATATGATGTCGATTCCATCTTTCAATGCAACACAATTTGTTGTCGAATCCATATGTTTGAGGGCTCTTTCAAAATCGTCCATAAGCGGAATTATGCCCAGAAGCAGGTTTTCTCCTGCATATTTTGATAATTCTATTTTCTCACGCAAAGTTCTTTTCCTGTAATTGTCAAATTCAGCTGAAAGACGAAGGTACTTATCCTGGATCTCTGCCAGTTTTTCTTCAACAAATTTCACATCGAGGACAACTTTGTCAGAAGCTGTGGCTCCACTATTTAACTCATCAGATGCATATTCTTCTGATCCGTTGGAACCGGAATTCTCGGATTTTTCCTCGTTATATTTATCGAGATCAGCCCTATTTTCTTTATTTTCAGTTGGTTTGTCTATATTATTATGTCTAACATCCACATAGTTTTTTACCTTCTTTTTCATCATCACAGGCTGTATTTCAATTTTATAACATTATTTAACAAATTGCCTGCCAACCCATGTAATTTGACAAATTGGCAGGTAACTTATGACTAAGAGACTGAGAGACTAAGAGACTGAGAGACTGAGAGACTGAGAAATTTGTTGATTAAATTATATTGGCTTAAATTCCCTAAGTCCCTATGTCCCTAAGTCCCTAAGTCTCTTAGTCTCTTAGTCCCTTAGTCTCTTAGTTCCTTAGTCCCTTAGTCATTTTTATTGTACTCGTTGGATATCCGCCCCCAGTGCATTTAGCCGCTTATCGATATTCTGGTATCCCCGGTCGATTTGTTCAATATTATGGATAACACTCTTACCGTCTGCAGAAAGAGCAGCAATCAACAGGGCTACACCTGCCCTGATATCAGGCGATGACATCACTGTACCTTTTAGCCTGATCATTTTGTCCAGCCCGATAACGGTAGCCCTGTGCGGATCGCATAAAATTATCTGGGCTCCCATATCAATCAGTTTATCAACAAAGAAGAGACGACTTTCGAACATTTTCTGATGGATAAGAACAGCACCTTTTGCCTGGGTTGCAGTGACGAGGAAAACACTGAGTAAATCGGGAGTCAGACCCGGCCAGATAGCATCCGATATTGTCATTATTGAACCGTCTATAAAAGTCTCAATTTCATAATGTTTCTGAGCTGGTATAAAAATATCATCTTCTCTTCTCTCGAAGTTGATTCCCAGGCGCCGGAAAGAATCGGGTATAATTCCAAGGTTTTCGAAGGATGTGTTTTTAATAGTTATCTCTGATTCCGTAATAGCGGCCATACCTATAAAAGATCCGATTTCAATCATATCGGGAAGGATAGTATGAGTACATCCGCCCAAACCTTTGACTCCATCAATATAAAGTAGATTTGAACCAATACCTTCGATTTTTGCTCCCATTGAAACCAGCATTCTGCATAATTGCTGAACATATGGTTCGCATGCAGCGTTGTAAATTGTCGTACGACCTTTAGCTAGGACAGCGGCCATAATAATATTTGCGGTACCGGTAACAGAAGCTTCATCGAGGTGCATATAAGTACCTGTTAATGAAGGTGCTTCAACCTTAAAAAATGGATCGGACGAATCAAATTCAAACCTTGCTCCAAGTTGCTGGAAACCTTTAAAATGTGTATCTACTCTGCGTCTTCCGATTTTATCACCTCCGGGTTTGGTAATAAAGGCTTTGCCAAAACGGGCAAGAAGGGGTCCTACTATCATTATGGAGCCTCTTAAGCTGGAGCTCTGCGCTCTGAATTCGCTTGTCTGGAGATAATCGAGATTAACGTTCACAGCTTCAAAGCTTGCGATTGAAACAGATTCTCTTGTTACCCTGACGCCCATACACCTGATCAGTTCAATCAGCATGTTTACGTCGCTTATATCCGGAATATTTCTGATTGTAATCTTTTCTGAAGTAAGGAGAATTGCACAGATTACCTGCAAAGCTTCATTTTTGGCTCCCTGAGGTGTTATTTCTCCCTTAAGAGGTTTGCCTCCATGAACAATAAAAGTGCCCATTAATGTCTGCTATGTCCTTTTTTCTTTATGAATTGTTTATTCTGCGGCTTTCCGTGTGGTTTTCCAACAGGTTTTCTTTTAACCGGCGGAATCAGTTCTCTGACCTCAAGAATTCTTACCCCCTCAGTCATTAACAATTTTCCTTTAGATAATAATTTCATGTCTTTAATTATCACCTCGTCAGCAACCTGTCCTCTGTTCCAGGTGATATATGATTTTTTCATCTGATTTACGATCAGGGTAGTGAGGTATTCCTTTTTATCTCCTTCTTCCAGTTCACAGGCTGCATCAATCATGAGTTCAATTATACGTCCATAGTGAAGAAACCTTATATCTCCCTGCTTGTAAGGTACCTGTTTTGGTTTTTCAAAAAATTTCGATGGTTCAGGAACAGTATATGGTGAATCAATATCCAGCTCAAAGCTTGCAATCAGGGCCAGATGATCCCATAATTTGTGCTTAAAATCACCGACATCACGAAGATGAGGATTAAGGTTGCCCATTATAGAAATTATGGTCTTTGCAGCACGGTTTCTCTCATCCCTGTCCTCGATTGTCTTAATATGATCGACCATCTTCTGAACATTCCTTCCATATTCAGGCAATGCCATTCTTTTCCTCTGAGTATTATAATCGTAATTCATTGTGAGCATTTTATTTTATGCAAAGCTAGTAATTTATAGCAAATTCACGATAGTACACTGAGCGGTAAAAAAGTAAAGTTATCTTCGGTCTGAAATTATGAATAAACATTATCTTTTTCTTTACCATACCTTATTACCTTTGATTGATAACAAATAATTCGAACGAAACTATGAAAATCATATTATCCGTTTCTTTTTTTCTGCTGTCCTGTTTCGCACTTTCAGGGGAAGATGGTTATAAGCGAAATCCTTATGCCGATATAATTCATTATGATTTTTCAATTTCAATAAGCGATACAAATAATATCATTTATGGGCATACTGAAATAGCAGTAAATTTTTCCGGACACGTCAGCACTCTTGAGTTTGACCTGAAAAATAAAGGAACGGATGAGAAAGGCATGACGGTGCAAAATGTAACTTTTAATAAAAGATCACTTAATTGGGTTCATGCCGGCAATAGAATTGTAATCAACCTGGATGATTCTGTAAAAGCGGGATCCCAGGGAATTATTAGCATAGATTACTCCGGGGTACCTGCTGATGGGTTGATAATATCGGAGAATAAATTTGGAGATCGTACTTTTTTTGCTGACAACTGGCCTGACAGAGCACGTAATTGGATCCCCTGCGTTGATCATCCGTATGAAAAAGCAACAGTTGATTTTATTATTACTTCTCCCGATCACTATGAAGTTGTCGGAAGCGGATATCTTGTTGAGGAGAGCTGTATGCCCAGACATACAAAACTAACTCACTGGAAAGAAGATGTTCCTCTGGCTACCAAAGTCATGGCAATTGGGGTTGCACCGTTTGCCGGCAGGTTAGAAGGCAATGTTAATGGTATACCTGTCTGGAGCTGGGTTTTCACTGAAAACAGAAAGGAAGGATTCTATGACTATTCAGTCGCCTTAAAACCTCTGGCCTTTTATAGTCAGCTTATAGGTCCTTATCCTTATGAGAAACTTGCTAATGTCCAATCCAAAACGATCTTCGGAGGGCTTGAGAATGCTGGTTGTATATTTTATTCCGAGAATTCTGTTACCGGTAAAGGTAATGCAGAAGACCTTATGGCACACGAAATTGCACATCAGTGGTTTGGGAATTCTGTCACTGAAAATGACTGGCATCATATATGGCTGAGTGAAGGATTTGCCACGTATCTCACGGCTGTTTACCAGGAGAAAACTTATGGGAAAGAAAAGCTGGATGAGACAATGAAATCGGCCCGCGACCGAGTTATTGGATATTATTTAAGATCGCCCAGACCAGTGGTCGATACAACAATTACAGATCTGATGAAATTATTGAATGCTAACTCGTACCAGAAAGGCGCCTGGGTTCTTCATATGTTAAGGCGCGAACTGGGAGATGAACTGTTCTGGAAAGGAATGAGACTTTATTATGAAGATTATAAAAACAAAAATGCTCTCACAAGTGATTTTCAGAAGGCTATGGAGAAGGTCAGTAATAAAAATCTTGGAAATTTTTTCAAACAGTGGCTTTTTGAAGCCGGTCAGCCGAATTTAAAAATTTCAACGATCCCGGGAGAAAGAAAAGGATTCACAGATCTCATAATTGAACAGACCCAGAATTCTTTGTTCAGTTTTGATATTGAGCTACAGATAAAAGATTTAACCGGGTCATACATCCTTAAAATCCCGATATCAGAAAGAATTACCAGAAAGACGCTTAAAACAGAGAAGATTTTGGAGATCATCCCAGATCCAAATGTTAATCTGTTGTTCAGGATTGTTCCGGATTAGATTAAAACTCCAGGCTTGACTATAATCAAAGGCGCAAATTGAGAGTTATCTCAGTGTTTATGAAATACATAATGCGAATGGTAATGTCTGTGTACTTCGTTTCCATGTTTATGAATGTGCTCATGGATCAGGTTAACGCTGATCAGGAATTCTTCATCACTCAGGATCTCTGAAGCTGATCCTGTTTTTTGTATTGTATGATCTTCTGAAAGAACAACAACTCTAGGCTGAAGGTGATCAATCAGATCAAGATGATGGGTAGTAAAAACGATAGTCTTTCCTGCACTGTTGAGTTCAAGAAGAAGGTCAATGAAAAAGGTTTGTGTTTTAGGATCAAGATTTGAAAGAGGCTCATCGATAAGTAAAATATCAGGATTCATTGTAAGAACCGATGCAATAGCGACCTTCTTCTTTTCTCCGCCTGAGAGCATTAATACGGGTCTCTCTTTCAGATATTCTATGCCAAGAAGCGATAATGTCTGTTCTGCTCTTTCCTCTGCAACTTCAACAGGCAGGTTTAGTTGCAAAGGTGCAAAAAGTAATTCATCAAAAACTGTCGGGCAAAATAATTGTATTTCAGGATTCTGGAAAATATAGCCCATGCTCTGCCGTAGCTGTATTCCAAAATTTCTATCACTCAACGATTTTTCGGTCACAGGATTTCCTTCGAAAGAAACTTCTCCGGAATCCGGAAATATAAGAGCATTGATTATATTCAACAAGGTAGATTTGCCGCTTCCGTTCAGCCCTATTATTGCAACCATTTCACCTTTTTTTACTGAAAGGTTAATGTTCTTTAAGGCAGGTATCTTCCCGTAATATGAATAATCAATATTCTTTAATGAAATAATATTCTCCATTATACTTATAAATAAATGATCAGTATGCCTAACGCGACAATAATAATGAGAGTTACAAAATCTATACCTGTAAGTTTCTTTTGAGAATGAAGTAAAACTTTTCCACTATAACCTCTTGAAACCATAGCAAAGTAAGTGCTTTCATAAATTATCACAGACTTATTGAAAATAAAAAAAATTCGCCCGCTAATCAGGTCCCTTATCCTGCCACTCTTAATATCACCTGAGAGTCTTGATTTTAGAGCAAAGTAAGTTTCTTCGATTGTCCTCGACAGAATGAAGATGTATTTGTAAGCAAGCGAAATAATCATCAGGAGGGTATCAGGAACACCCAGTATTTTGAAAGATTTAATAAAAGCAGGGAACGATGTGGTAAATACGATGAGCATTGCAAATGAAACAGAATTAAGTACTCTTAGAAAAATCAACAATACAACCTTAAATCCGTTTTCAGTAAAACCTATATTCCGGGGAATAGCATAGATCCAGAAATGCAGAGGTTTATTAATAGTGATAATGTTAAAAATGATTTTACCGGGAGTAATAATATTGAGAGATGCCGGCAAGACAACAATAAAACCAAATATGGTGGCCAGAAAAAATATTTTTTTGTGCACCCCGGATATTTTTAGCCTGGCTATAATGTACAATGAAAAAATAAATATTGTAATAATTATTTGAGCCTCAATATGTCTGGTAATACTAATTATGAGAACAACATAAATCAGCAAAATAAGTTTGACTTTAGGATTGATCTTCTGAATTAAATTTTCTTTTGAGGCATTTTCTGCCTGCAGATAAATAGATTTTAATGCAGATGCTGAATTCATTATAGTCTTGTCTAAAAAAGAAAGTCTTGCCCCTGTCGCTTTTCCCGGCTCAGGTTTATTGCTTCTCGGCTCAAGCAAATAAGATGGAATCTTATTCTCCATTCCTTACAATTATTTTGGAAATTAACAACACGACTATATAAGTTATTGTTGCCCCAAGCAGACCTGATACAATATAAAAACCAGACTTATGCATTAACGATCTGTCTGCGCTATTAACAGTATAGTCATGCAGTGGTGCTTTATATATATCAGAATATTTTTGCAGTCCCTTAGGCACATAGCCTACCAGTTCTTTAACCGTCTGAGCTGACCATTCTCCCCAGGCATCACCCGTGTTAAAAAATGCCGGAAGAAGTATCCCCACCGGGGTGATAAGGCACAATAAAATCAATATGACAAGAATCTTCTTTTGAAGCTTATTCATTTTTTGCGCTTTTTCTGAAAGCATAAATCAATTTCGGTTCATTTTTTAAAATATAGTTAATGATTATTGCGGTAATGATGCCTTCGACAACTCCAAAGAGCAACATATGACCGATTGCCATAGCGGGAATTGCGACACTCAAATCGTATGGACAATATAACGCCTTACCGTCGGGCGCAGATGCAATTAAAGGCTGAAGCCCCAGTTCAACTGCTGTAATAACTGCAGCCAGCACCAGACTCAGATAACCTGAAATAAATGCAGCAATAGTCACTGCTGGTTTTCTTGCAGTTTTTATCCTGAAGAGTTTAAAAATGTAAAAGGCTGTAAAGGGCATAAAAATGGCCATATTAAAACAGTTAGCACCAATAGCCGTAATTCCGCCGTCGCCAAAGATAAGTGCCTGTATAATTATCGCTACAGATACTGCCAGCATAGCTGCCCATGGTCCAAATATGATAGCAATAACTGCAGAACCCACAGCATGTCCGGTTGTTCCACCAGGTATGGGTAAATTAAACATCATTATAATAAATGAAAAAGCTGCTGCCATTCCAAGATATGGAATGTTACGGACAGAAACTTCATCTTTGACTTTTTTTACTGCGACAGCCGCGGTTAATACAAATACTCCAAATAACGGAATATATGTCTGGGGGCTTAAATAGCCATCGGGAATATGCATATTTGTCCTTTAAAATTTTTTACAATATCCGGATGTTAAAATATAAACATTATATTAATTATTTAACACCCAGGAATTTCCGTTTAAAATATACTCCTTAATATTAATGTTTTGTGTATTAAGTAGTTTCCTCGAATCGCTTATGAATTTTTTCATGAGGAAGAAAGCATCATTCTTGTCGAAAAAATCGGGCTTGTTTTCAAACTCTGAACAGGGAAGAATAAAGAATTTTTTCCTGTATTTCTCAATAGGAGTATAAACCCAGGTAAGGTAATATCCTGCATTTGAAATAGAATATTTATCGTTGTTTTTTGTAATTTCGACTCTAACCATTGACCCTCCGTCGGTCTTTGGCTTTCTCTGGTTCGACACAAAATTACCGAGCGAGTAAACTATCACATCATCATTTCCAGTAACATTATTTCTTATTCTTGCCATTTTCTGCAAAACATGAGGATGAGATCCAATTATCATGTCAACACCAATTGATTGGAAATATTCTGCAAGATCAGTCTGGCTTTTTGACGGGATTGTATCATATTCTGTTCCCCAGTGCAGAAAAAGAATAATGATATCGGCCTTCTTATCCTTAGCCTTCTTTACATCTTTTGTAATCGATTCTTTATCAATCATATTGACAACTACCGGTTCGGGTACAATAATTCCATTAGTGCTGAAGGTATAATTGAGCAGGGCAATTGAAGTTCCATTCCTATGAATCATCATTGGAGTGAGACTATCTCGAGATGATGAATTCAGAAAGGTGCCGGTATGTGGAATTCCTATACTGTCGAGTTTATTGATAGTACTTATTATTCCCTTCTTTCCCCTGTCTGCTGCATGATTATTAGCAGTGACAAGGTAATCAATGCCGGCATTTTTACATGCGACAGCAAGATCAGCTGGTGAACTAAACTGGGGATATCCTATATATGGCGGACCGGCAAGTGTAACTTCAAAATTAGCTATAGCAATATCGGCATCAGCAATAACAGGCTTTATGTATTTAAAAACATCATCATAGTTATATAAATGTGTCTCCCTGTTCTCTGCTGACCATATTTGTTCATCATGCCCCATAATATCACCTATGAAAAGAAGAGAAATTTTGTCGCCGGGTGTTTGCTGATTCTGGCTTTTCGCTGAAAGAAAGACCAAAATAAAAAGTGACAGAAGCAATACAGATTTAAGATTAAAAGATATTCGATTCATATGTCCTCTCTTATCAAGTTGCAGATTATGAGATTACAGATCCAAAGTTGGTGCTGTTTGGTTCAAAGATACATTAAAACGTTGACGGGTTTATTTCCACGTCAAATATAACGTATCTTTATTTTCCTTTTAGTAAAACGGAAGGATTCACCTTGGAAAAAGCAAATGCATAAGACTGGTAAAAATATCAGGATCGGAAGTTCGGGGAAAATGTTTATGCTTTTATTGCCTTTTTATCTTGCTGCGCTTGTTTTTCTAAGCATTCAATTTGCTATCAGAAACGCTGAAATAGTAGAACATTATTATTCAAAGGGAATCTATCCCTTTATAGCAAAGATCTTCTCTTTTTTTAGCAACCTCATTCCACTCTCATTATGGGATGTCTTTTGGGTTTTGATAATACTGCTGATAGTGTGTGGATTAGTTCTGGTTGCTTTTAAAAGAATTAGATTCGGATGGTATGCTTTGAGAACCATGCAGCTGATGGCAATTCTCTACTCATTTTTTTATATTATATGGGGCTATAACTATTTCAGGCCAAAGATTGAAAAACGGATCAGCTGGGAAAGCTCAAAAGCTGACGAAATGATTTTTCAATCGATTCTCGATTCAATAATTATAAACGCCAACTGCAACTATGTTTCTATTTCATTTTCTGATTACAAAAAGATTGATTCGCTTGTTGAGGACTCTTACAGGAGACACGGTTCGGAATTAGGGATCAATTATCCAAATGGAACACGACGACCGAAGACAATGCTATTGAGTTCCTTATTCATGAAATTAGGAGTAAATGGATATTTCGGTCCATTTTTCAACGAGATTCACTTAGATTACTATCTGCTTCCTATGGATTATCCTTTTGTGCTTGCCCATGAAAAAGCGCACCAGTTTGGAATTACCAGTGAAGCCGAGGCTAATCTTGCTGCATATGTCATTTGTGTAAAATCTGGAGATATGATGCTGAAATATTCAGGATATCAGTCTGTTTTGCTCTACTTTCTCAAGGATGCATCCAAAATGGCAGCATATAAGGAATATTTTAATAAAATAGATAAGAAAGTACTTCAGGATTTCCGATTCCGACAAAAATATTATCAGGGTCTGGAAAACAAAAATCTATCTAAAATGCAAACTGCAGTAAACAATGCTTACTTAAAAGCCAACAAGATTGAAAAAGGCGTTAAAAACTACGATCAGGTCGTCTCCCTGGTAATAGACTGGTACCATAATTCGAATCTGACCAAGTGACAATTCTTTTAATAATATCAAATGGAATTGCACAGGAATTGGATAATGTTTATTTTGTTCCTGCAATCTTCTAATAGCTTCCGATAGATGAATGCAATGCCATTTGTTATAGGGACCATCGCTGTTTTTGTCATAGCTTACAGGCTATATTTCAGTTTTGTTGCTGCGAAGGTTGCTGTAAGAAATGATTTAAGTGAAACGCCAGCTCACAGACTCTATGACGGACAGAATTATTATCCTATGAACAAATGGGTATTATTCGGTCATCATTTTGCAGCAATTGCTGGTGCCGGGCCGCTGGTTGGACCTGTCCTGGCTGCTCAGTTTGGTTTTATGCCCGGGTTTTTATGGATGCTTATCGGCGCTGTAATGGCCGGAGCTGTCCACGATTACGTAATACTTACTGCATCAGTTCAGCACGACGGGAAATCGCTTGCTGCTATTGCAAAAGAAGAGATCAACAAAGTGAGCGGCGTTACGACAACTTTTGCAATAATCCTGATACTTGTAGTTGCCATGGCTGGTTTAGGTCTTGTTGTTATAAACGCTCTTGCAGAAAGCTCATGGGGAACTTTCACGATAGCCTCTACCATCCCTATTGCTCTGATAATGGGGATTTGGATGTTCAGAGTACGGAAGGGCAAAACACTGGAAGCAACAATCTTTGGCGTAGTGATGCTTGTACTGGCAGTCGTTTTTGGCCGCTATATACCTGATTCTCAGTTCGCCTCAATGTTTACATTCAATCATAGAACACTTACAATCCTGCTGGCAGTATATGGATTTTCTGCATCAGTGCTTCCTGTCTGGCTTTTGCTTTCGCCACGCGATTACCTCAGCTCAATAATGAAAATATCAGTGATTGGATTGCTTGCCATAGGATTAATAATCGTAGCTCCCGAGATAAAAATGCCGGCCTTCACTGAGTTTGGAAAGGGAGGAGGACCGATCATACCGGGAAGATTATTCCCGTACCTTTTTATAACGATTGCCTGTGGTGCCATTTCAGGTTTTCACTCCCTGGTAAGTTCGGGCACTACACCTAAGATGATTATGAAGGAATCTGATATAAAGACAATTGCAGTAGGTTCAATGCTTACCGAAGGGGTTGTAAGCATTATGGCATTGATTGCTGCAACCAGTCTTCTCCCTCTTGATTATTTTCAAATTAATGTTCCGGTTGAGAAGTTGCAGGCAATCCTTCCAAAGTTACATGCAATGGGATTTACAGAATCAAATCTCAGTCAGCTTTCGACAAGCGTCGGCGAAAAGATAGCAGGACGAACAGGTGGGGCAGTATCATTAGGCGTCGGAATGGCGTACATATTTTCTTCAATTCCCGGCATGAAACATCTTATGTCGTACTGGTATCATTTTGCAATTATGTTTGAGGCGTTGTTCATTCTTACCACAATTGATGCCGGTACCCGTATCGGGAGGTTCCTGTTGCAGGAAGCCTTTGGCAAGGTTTATAAACCGTTTCAGAAAACCAACTGGCTGCCCGGGAATCTCTTTACAAGCGGATTAATTGTTTTTGCCTGGGCATATTTTATTTACACAGGAACCGTGTCAACTATCTGGCCTATGTTTGGTACAGCCAATCAACTTCTTGCGACTATTGCCCTTGCAATTGGGACATCTTTTATTATAAACAGGGGAAGAATAAAATATGCCTGGGTAACCATAGTGCCAATGGTTTTTGTCGGGGTTACAACTATGACTGCTGCATATCTGAATATTAAAAACATCTATATTCCTCAGGTAAAAGAAACAACAACATTGATACCGGGGTCGATAAATTTAATTCTCACACTATCGATAATGACCTGCGTTGCAGTGATCTTTTCAAATGCTGTGCCCAAATGGATAAGGGCTTATAGAAACCAGAATTCATCTTAAACTAAAAAGCCTTTGAGTTTCTCGCTAAGTCGCAGAGACGCAAAGAAAAACTTAGCGCCTTTGCGCCTTTGCGTGAAAAACTATCCTTCATAGAGGAGTAATTCGCGAAGTTGCTTCAATATCGAAAATCTCCTCTGAATTCAGCAGCAATTCCACATATTGTGCTCTTTTATATACAAATGGATTGCTGGTCAGCCTGTTTTTTGAAAGTTTACCCCTGAACTCATCGATGCTCTTATAGTTTTTAATATCCATCCATTCTTCCAGTTCTTTTTTCATAGTACTGATATGTTTCAATCCATTTTTATAAACAGTACTTACAACCTGTACACAAGTTGCTCCCGACAATAACAGCTTAATTACATCTTCACCGCTATTGATCCCGTGGCTGCTGCATATATCGGCTTTAATGTTATCGAAAAGCAGACCTGCATATCTTAATGATTTCTTATAGTCTCTTTCGTTGCTGAGATGAGACGTTTTAATATGTTTTTCGCTCTTTACGTCAATATCTGGCTGGAAGAAGGAATTAAAGAGAACAAAAGCATCCGCACCAACATTATCAAGTTTTTTAATGAAATTCAGAGTATTTGAGTAATCAGGACTCAATTTTACGCTAATTGGAATTGAGATACTTGATCTGATCTCTTTCAAAGTATTAATCTGCGAGTCTTCAATCTCTTTTGCATCCTTGTCAAAATCCAAAGGGATCTGGTAAAAATTAAGTTCAATTCCATCAACGCCCGTTTCGCTGATAAGTTTGGCATACCTGATCCATGTATCACTGTTTATTGCATTCAGACTGGCTATCAGTGGAATTGTCAGGCTCTCCTTAGCCTTCCTTATATTAAGGAGATGCTCATCTGGTCCGGCATGTTCAATCTTCGGATGTATCTGCACCATTTCTGCATTGATATCATTGAATTCGTTTAGTCTTTCATTTAACTGAAAACTCTCGAGTTGAATCTGCTCCTCAAAGAGTGATCTGTAAACAATTGCCCCGGCTCCGTACGCTTCCGCTCTCTTAAGATTATCCAGATCTGTTACGAAATTAGAAGCTCCTAATATAATCGGGTTATCCAGTTCGAGCCCCATGTACCTTGTTTTAAGTTTATTCATGAGTGTAATTTTATAATATCATTCTACGCATTCCTCATCCAACAGAGTTAATATTTGAAGATAAACAAGTTCATAACTTTCATTGTTCATATTTAATACTGAGTATTAATCGCAGAAGGATTTATAATATAGATATTATTGCAGCTATATTTTTGTGAGCATCCCATCTTTAATTGAATAATTTTTTAAAATGAACCTGACATCTTTTCTTAATTTTTGATTTAGTTCCTGGTGAAGTTTATAAGAACTGTTAATAATTATATTTGTATTTATTAAACTTAAAAAATCATATATTTAAATTTGTTTCTGGTTTAATAAAAATAAAGTAATAAATTACATTCAACACTTTATATTTTATGCTGTTGGTACAAGATATTACTTTCTGGCCTTTTATAGTTTTCGCGTTTATTGTAATATCCCTTATCGGAATAATGATAGGTCTTTCCTGGGTACTGGGAGAGCGACATAAGGAGAAGACCACTGATGAACCATATGAGTCAGGAATTCCCCCGACAGGTGATGCGCGACTACGATTTTCTTCCGGTTTTTATATCATTGCTATGTTCTTCGTCATTTTTGATCTTGATGCTGCATTTATTATGCTTTGGGCGGTATCATTCCGAGAACTAGGACTTGCCGGTTATATAGGGATATTGATTTTTATAGTATTACTGGTCGTACTACTAATTTATGAACTCAGCATCGGAGCTCTTGACTTTGGTCCAAACGGGAACAAAATACTGAAATATAAAAACAAGATTAAAGAAGAGCTTCGATGAAAAAAGCCAATGACCAATATTCCGGACTGGGAAAGAGTATTGCAAATGACGATATTTCCAGATCTGTATTACTTGGCAAACTTGATGATATGATTTCATGGGGAAGGAAAAATTCAATTTGGCCGTTTGGATTTGGTTTGTCTTGTTGCTTCGTAGAAATGGCAACTGCACTCACAAGCCGGTATGATATTGCACGGTTTGGCGGAGAAGTGATCCGTGGCACACCCCGTGAAGCAGATGTTATGGTCGTCGCCGGTACCGTGTTTATTAAGATGGCTCCGATAATAAAACGGTTGTATGAACAGATGATGGCTCCAAGATGGGTCATCTCAATGGGATCATGTGCAAATTCAGGGGGAATGTATGATATATACAGTGTTGTTCAGGGTGTCGACAAGTTTTTGCCCGTTGACGTTTATGTGTCAGGATGCCCTCCGCGTCCTGATGCATTCCTTGAAGGACTTCTCCTGCTGAGGGAATCAATAGGAAAAGAGCAGCGTCCGTTCAGCTGGGTTATCGGACCCCAGGGAATTCATAAAGCTGAGAAGATATCTATGCGCGATCAAAAAATGGAAGAACGTTCAAAAATGGACATCGTAAGGCCAATGAATGAAGTATAACTCCAGATTAAGGATGTAAAAATTTATATGAACAGTGCCGATCACAATATTATTGCTGAACTGGGATCTAAATTTATTGAAAGTACCATCATTTATGAACAGAAGACTAAGGATGGAATTCTGACAATATGGATAGACAGGGGAAACCTGATTCAGGTTTTAAAATATCTGAAAAACGAAATCACTCTGCCTTTTAAAATGCTGTATGATCTTACCGGTATCGATGAACGGACACGGACCAAACGTGACGGTCAGCCGGCAAGTGATTTTACTGTTGTCTGCCACCTTACTTCATTTGAAAGAAATCAGGATATCAGGATAAAGGTGGCTCTGAAAGATGGTGATACAGACATTCCAAGTATAACAACTGTTTGGGAATCAGCGAATTGGTATGAGCGAGAAGCATTTGACATGTTTGGTATTAATTTCACCGGCCATCCAAGGCTCACAAGGATACTAATGCCAAAGTCATGGAAGGGACATCCTTTAAGGAAAGAACACCCGGCAAGAGCTACTGAACTTGATCCCTTCGTTCTGACAGATAGTATCCGCGATGAAGCAGATGCAAATCTTAAGTTCAATCCTGAAGAATACGGATTGGATACAAAAAGCGAGGACTCTGATTTCATGTTTCTGAATATCGGACCTCAGCACCCTGGTACTCATGGATTATTAAGACTTTTAGTTCAATTGAACGGAGAAGATATAGTAAACATAATACCAGATATAGGGTTTCATCACCGTGGAGCGGAGAAAATGGGAGAGAGGCAATCATGGCATACATTTATTCCATATACCGATCGTATTGATTACCTCGGCGGCGTGATGAACAATCTTGCATACCTTCTCTCCATAGAAAAATTAGCAGGTATTGAACCTCCCGACAGGGCACAGGTAATCCGTATAATGATGAGTGAACTGTTCCGTATTGCAAGTCATCTGGTGTGGCTTGGCACATTTGCCCAGGATATGGGACAGATGTCTCCTGTTTTCTACGCATTCAACGACAGGGAAAGAATCTTTGATATTGTAGGTTCAATTACCGGTGGCCGTATGCATCCATCGTGGTTCAGGATTGGTGGTGTTGCTCACGATTTACCCGACGGATGGGATAAACTAGTCCAGGATTTTGTCAACTACTTTCCAAAGAGACTTAAAGAATTTGATAATATTGTTATTAAAAACCGGATCTTAAAAGCACGAACAATTGGTATTGGAGTATTTACCGCTCAGGAAGCAATTGAATGGGGAATTACTGGTTCCGGACTCAGGGCAACCGGTTATGACTGGGATTACCGTAAGAAGAGGCCTTATTCAGGCATTGATAAATTTGAATTTGATATTCCACTCGGGAAAAATGGTGATTGCTACGACAGGGCCCTTGTACGTATGGGGGAGATGCGACAGAGTCTTAGAATCATTCAACAGTGCATAAATAACATGCCGTCAGGCCATTACAAATCGGATCACCCTCTTGCTATACCTCCCAGGAAAGATAAGACCATGAAGGATATAGAAACACTTATCACTCATTTCGTTGGCGTTTCATGGGGACCTGTCATACCTGCCGGGGAAGCAATGGTGCCGATTGAGGCTGCAAAGGGCAGTAATGGCTATTACCTGATAAGCGATGGCAGTACATCATCGTACCGGTCAAGAATACGAACCCCGTCCTTTCCTCATATGCAGATGTTGCCTTATATTACCAAAGGATACACGATACCTGATCTGCTTGCCATTCTGGGTGCTATGGATTTTGTTTTAGCAGATCTTGACCGTTAACTGACTAAATAGAATTAAGAATATAACTGTAATGCTGACTGAAGAAGAAAAAAAGGAGATACACGAGGAGATTAAACAATATCCTTATCCGGCAGTGGCATGTATAGATGCTTTAAAAATCATTCAGCATCATCGGGGATGGGTATCTGATGAATCTGTCAGGGATATCGGACAACTGTTGGGTATTTCAAATGAAGAGGTTGATAGCGTTGCTACTTTTTATAGCAGGATCTATCGCAGACCAGTCGGCAGGAATGTAATACTAATCTGTGACAGTATAAGTTGTATGATAATGGGTTATGAATCGCTCTATGAACACATTTCAAAGAAACTTGGTACCAGCTTTGGCGGTACTACATCCGATGGACGGTTTACGCTTCTCCCGATCTCATGCCTTGGTGATTGTGATAATGCACCAGCCATGATGATCAACAGCGATCACTTCAACAGACTGACTTCAGAAAGGGTTGATGAATTATTGGCACGCTATAAATAGTCAAAGATGGAAAAGCCTTTAACCAAATATATAAAACCTGGCTCTGCTGCTTATGATCTGGAAGGTTACAGACAGACCGGCGGGTATGGCAGTCTCCATAAAGCACTGAAAAATATGGCCCCGGGTGATGTAACGAATCTTGTGAAAGCTTCAAATTTATTGGGACGTGGTGGCGCCGGTTTTCCCACTGGTGTTAAGTGGAGCCTTGTGCCTATGGATGGTGACAGATCAAAGCTAAAATACCTGGTATGTAATGCAGATGAGATGGAACCGGGTACCTTTAAAGACAGATATCTTCTTGAAGGAAATCCGCATCAGCTCATTGAGGGAATGATTATTTCTGCTTATGCCATTCAGGCTGAAAAAGCATATATATTTCTTAGATGGGCTTATAAAAAAGCTGAGGCGGGCCTTCGCAAAGCTATAGATGAAGCATATAAGGCCGGTTATCTGGGTAAAAATATTCTTGGATCAGACTTTAGTCTTGATTTGTACGTCCATTCAAGTGCCGGCCGGTATATCTGTGGAGAGGAGACAGCACTGCTTAATTCTCTTGAAGGGAAGAGGGCTGTACCACGTACCAAACCACCATTCCCTGCAATCAGCGGTCTGTTTGGCAGACCAACTGTAGTCAACAATGTCGAAACACTTTCATGGATTTCGCATATTGTGGAGAATGGCGCCGGTTGGTTCAAAGGATTAAGCCTTACTGCAACTGGTGGTACCAAGCTCTTTGGAATGAGTGGTAAAGTGAAAAATCCCGGAACCTGGGAATTGCCGCTTGGAATAACCATGCGGGAACTTCTTGAAGAACACGCGGGTGGGATGGCTGACGGCCACAGGTTCAGAGGTGCACTTCCAGGTGGCGCTTCTACTGATTTTCTTACTGAGGAACATCTTGACGTGAAAATGGATTTTTCAACTGTGGCTGCTGCAGGTAGCAGACTTGGAACTGGAACAATGATCATTCTTGATGATAAAACTTGTCCGGTTGCATTTATTCATAATATTGAAAGATTCTTCGCTCTTGAAAGTTGCGGTTGGTGCACTCCATGCCGCGAAGGTCTTCCTTGGGTTGAAAAGATGCTTGCGTCAATAGAGGAGGGCACCGGGAAAATGGAATACATTGATCTGCTAAACTATAATGCAAAATATATGGGTGCGGGAAATACTTTCTGTGCGCATGCCCCTGGTGCAGCAGAACCTTTGCAGAGCGGGCTGAAATATTTTCATGATGATTTTGTAAAGCATATTACTGACAAAAAATGTCCCTGGAGGTAAGGATGGTAAAGATCACGATTGACGGAAAATATTATGAAGCAAAACCCGAGAAGAATCTTCTCGAGTCCTGTCTTTCGGTTGGGATAGACATTCCACATTTCTGTTTCCATCCTGCTCTCGGTTCAGTTGGTGCCTGCAGGCTATGCGCGGTAAAGAAATTTAGGGATATAGATGATACGAAAGGCCGTATTGTAATGTCATGTATGGAACCTGTAACAGAAGGAATGATTGTTTCAGTTGATGATCCTGAAGCAAAAGCATTCAGGGCTTCAGTAATCGAAAGCCTTATGACCAATCACCCTCACGATTGTCCTGTCTGCGATGAAGGGGGGGAATGCCACTTACAGGATATGACGGTGATGACCGGCCACAATTACAGGCGTTTTGATTTCACTAAAAGGACTTATAATAATCAGGAGTTGGGACCATTCATCAGTCATGAGATGAACCGCTGTATCCAATGCTACAGGTGCGTAAGGTTTTACAGGGATTATGCAGGAGGGAAAGATCTTAATGTCTATGCCTCCAGGAATCATGTTTATTTTGGGCGGCATGAGGATGGGCCACTTGAAAATGAATACAGCGGAAATCTTGTTGAGGTATGCCCCACCGGTGTTTTCACGGATAAAACATTAAAGAGACATTTCACACGCAAATGGGATCTGTCAAATGCTCCTTCAGTCTGCGTACATTGCAGTGTCGGATGCAATACAATTGCGAGTGAACGGTACGGTTCCCTGAGGCGCATAATGAGCAGGTACAATGGAGCTGTTAACGGATATTTCATCTGTGACAGGGGAAGGTTTGGATATGAATTTGTTAATGATGAGAAACGGATAAAGACTGTTCAGATTCGGTCCGGAAAAGATGTAAAGACGGAAACTGCTGAAAACGAAAGGCTCTTTTTATCACTGGATCAATCATTTTCGAATAATAAAAAGATTATTGGAATAGGTTCTCCCAGAGCGACACTTGAGTCGAACTTTGCATTAATGTCTCTTGTGGGCAAAGAGAACTTTTATCATGGCATTTCTAAAAAGGAATACAATTTGACCAAGATAATTTCGGAGTACTTACATAACAGTGCTGTTCGTACTCCTTCATTAAAACAGGTAGAAAAAGCTGATGCTATTCTGGTACTTGGTGAAGATCTGACTAATACGGCGCCTATGATCGCCCTTGCATTACGCCAGTCTGTACGAAACTTGCCGAATGAAGAAGCGAAGGGGAAAGGTATTCCGCTATGGAATGATGCACCTGTCAGAGAACTAGCACAGGACGTTAAAAGCCCGGTATATATTGCCACTCCATTCACTGATTCTATCGATGAGATTGCAGAACAGACAATCCGGGCCTCACATCATGATATTGCAAAATTGGGTTTTACAATTACTCAGAAGATAGACAGTAAAGCCCCGGATGCAAAAACTGATAACAAAGAGATTAATACACTGGCTGAGAAAATTGCACTTTCATTGAAAAATGCAAAGAATCCATTGATCATATCAGGAGTATGTTGCGGTGATGAGGCAATTGTACATGCTGCTTTAAATATAACTACTGCTCTTCTGTCGAAAGGTTCAAATGTGATGCTAAGTATGGTTCTGCCGGAATGCAACAGCATGGGACTGTCATTTCTTCCAGGTAAATCATTTGAAGATGCTGTCTTATCAGTTGAAAATAACGAGATTGACGTACTTGTTGTACTTGAAAATGATTTATTCAGAAGGGCAAGTGAAGATTCAGTAAATGATCTGTTTAAAAGAAGCAGGCAGATTATTGTTCTCGACCACCTTATAAATAAAACAACACAGAATGCTGATATCTTATTGCCCGCCTCAACATTTGCCGGATCGGAAGGTACTGTTGTAAATAATGAAGGTCGCGCTCAACGTTTTTATAAAGCTATTGACAGTAAAAATCAGGTAAAGGAAAGCTGGAGATGGCTGGAGAATTTTATAAAGATCAGCGACAAAAATCATTCTGTTTCATGGAACAGGTTGGACGATATTGTTGATTCTTTGGTTAATGAATTGCCTCTGTTTTCAAATTTAAAGAAATACATGCCTGATGCAGACTTCCGGATGATGAACTCTAAGATCCCGCGACAAACTATCCGTTACAGCGGCAGGACAGCTATGAATGCCAATGTTGCTGTCAGTGAACCAAAACTTTCGCAGGATCCGGATTCCCCTTTATCCTTCAGCATGGAGGGACAACAGGAAAAACCTCCATCTTCACTGGTCCCGTTTTACTGGACACCAGGATGGAACTCCGTTCAGGCTATGTACAATTATCTTGATGAACCAGACGGATCCATGAAGGGTGGCGACCCAGGAATCAGACTCATTGAACCAACTGAGGGGATTAAAAATATTTATTTCAAACAAGGTATCCAGATCACAGAAGTTCAGAAAGATAAATGGCTTATTATTCCTGTATATCAGATCTTTGGAAGTGATGAGCTTAGTTCTGTTGGTCATCCCATGTTGCAAAGGATTCAGGACCCATTTGTGCTGATGAATCAGAAAGATGCAGACATGGTCACTGTAAATGATGGTGACTATGTTCAGCTTGAAATCTTAAAAATAAGTTTAAGAGTAAAAGTTAAAATTGAAAATAGCCTTAGTAGGGGATTAGCCGGTTTGTCTGTAAATTTACCAGGGATGCCTTTTGTTGATATTCCGGGTTTTGGGAAATTTCATAAACTATAAATTACTGTTCATGAAATATGTCTTTATAATAGCAGGAATACTTTTGATCTCATTGTCCATAGCAGCCGGACTGATATGGGTGGAAAGAAGGCTTCTTTCAGTATGGCAGGACAGACTGGGTCCGAATCGCGTTGGCCCGTTCGGTCTGGGACAGGTAATTGCCGATACAATAAAATTATTCTTTAAAGAGGATTGGGTGCCTCCGTTTTCAGACCGGCCGGTTTTTGTACTTGCTCCGGGAATACTTATGATCACAATACTTTTAACCTTTGCGGTTGTCCCTTTTAGTCCCGATTTCTATGTGTTTGATTCAAACATTGGTATACTGTTTTTCCTTGGTAATTCATCGCTGGGTGTTTACAGTATTGTACTGGGCGGCTGGGCTTCAAACAACAAGTATTCATTAATTGGCGCTATGAGAGCATCAGCACAGATGCTTACCTACGAAGTATTCATGGGTCTTTCCCTTATGGGGGTGGTAATGATGGCAGACAGCTTTAGCTTCTGTAAAATAGTTGAAGCACAAAAGGGTGGCTGGTTCTTCATACCACAGTTTATTGGTTTTATAGTATTCTTTATTGCAGGTATTGCGGAAACTCACAGGCTTCCTTTTGACATCCCAGAAGCTGAAGGTGAACTTATTGCCGGCTATCACTCTGAATATTCCGGCATGAAGTTCGGAATGTTTTTCGTTGGTGAATACCTCGGAATTACACTTATATCTGCACTTATTTCCACATTGTTTTTTGGCGGATGGCTGGGACCTTCATTTCTTCCCCCGGTATTCTGGTTCCTGTTTAAGACCTTCTTTTTTATTTGTCTGTTTATCCTGCTAAGGGCTTCATTGCCCCGGCCAAGATATGATCAGTTGATGGAGCTTGGATGGAAGATTTTATTACCGCTGTCATTACTTAATCTTTTGGTGACCGGAGCAATCCTGATATTTTTAAAATGAAGATAATATTAAAATAACGGTCCTGATATGATAAGTATTCTTAGGAGTATGTGGCTTACTTTCCTTCATGTTTTTCACAAAACAGAGACTGTGGAATATCCTGAAGTCAGGCCATATCTTCCTCCCCGTTACAGAGGAAGAATTATCCTTACCAGGGATGCAGAGAAGAAAGAAAGATGTGTTGCATGTTACCTTTGTGCAGCTGCCTGTCCTGTGGATTGTATTTCACTTCAGGCAACTGAAGATGAGCAGGGAAGGAGATACCCTGAATTCTTCAGAATAAATTTTTCAAGATGTATATTTTGCGGCTTTTGTGAAGAAGCTTGTCCAACTTATGCCATTCAGCTTATACCCGATTTTGAGATGGCAGAGTATGACAGACAGAATATGGTATATGAAAAGAAACATTTACTCATCAGCGGTGAAGGTAAATATCCGGGATATAACTTTTATAAAATTGCAGGAGTTGAAATAGGTGTCAAAGGCATAGGGGAGGGAGAGAATGAAGAGAAGCCTGTAGATATCAAAGAACTCTTGCCTTAATAAAAAGAAAGATAAGATGGATATATTTTTCTATATAGCGGCACTTGTTGCAATACTTTCAACTGTTATGGCCATTTCCGGAAGGAATGCTATTCATTCGTTGCTTTATCTTATTTTATCTCTTTTGGCTATATCTGTGATTTTTTATCTTTTGAATGCACCATTTATTGCCGCCCTCGAGGTAATAATTTATGCTGGCGCAATCATGGTGCTCTTCATTTTTGTAACCATGATGCTAAATATAGGACTTGAGAGAGAAGCTGAAAAGAAGTGGCTTGAACCACGTATGTGGATTGTTCCGTCAATCCTTGCAGCTGTTCTGTTAGTTAACCTGATCCTTGCATTGAAAAATGTACAGACCATCCCTCCGGATAAAGAAGCAATATTACCAAAACAGGTCGGAATTTCACTCTTTACAACCTACCTGCTGGGGGTCGAAATTGCTGGAATACTACTGATGGCAGGAGTGATAGGAGCTTATCATCTTGGAAGTCAGAAGAAAAAAGTCAAACACCGTTTTCTCGAAATAAAATAGAATTATGCTTACAGTACCCATCGAAACACAAATATTGTTTGCAGGTATACTCTTTTTCCTGGGATTGATTGGACTGCTAGTCCGCAGAAATATGATATTTATGCTGATGTCGATCGAGATCATGTTTAACAGCGCCGGGCTTGTATTCATAATTGCCGGAACTCACTGGAAACAACCCGATGGGCAGGTCATGTTTATTTTTATACTGGCGGTAACTGCAGTTGAGGTATCTATAGCGCTGGCATTGATCCTGCAAGTTTACCATCATTTTAAAACACTTGATTCTGATGCAGTTAATAATTTGAAGGATAATAATTAATTTGCCCCCTGATCCCCTAAAGGGGGCTAATACAGTGCTAACAAGGGAAACTTAACCTGAGGCTCTGAATTATGGCCGCGAAACGGCCAGGGGGTCTTGAGGTTCATTAAAAATTTTAGAATAGAATGTCAACTATTATTGCCCTGATACCAGCCATTCCTTTTCTGAGCTTTATTATACTGGCTCTTTTCGGGCATAAAATGACCCGGAAGATTGCAGGTAATATTGGCGCCGGATCAATCGGTGTTGTTGCCATACTGACTTTCATAATCGCTATTTGGTTTTTCAAATCATTACCTGAAGTCAAATCTTATTCAGTCAACGTCTGGGAATGGATAAATGCAGGCAACCTTAAAGTTAACATATCATTCAGCCTCGATTCACTATCACTGGTTTTCTGCTTTGTTATCACTTTCGTAGGATTCCTGATACATATCTACTCGATAGGATTCATGGCGAAAGATGAAGGGTTCGCAAGGTTTTTTGCGTACATGAATCTTTTTATCGGCTCAATGCTTATACTCGTCCTTTCCGATAATATTTTACTAATGTACCTCGGATGGGAGGGTGTGGGTCTTTGCAGTTACCTGCTGATTGGTTTCTGGTATAAAGAGCCTGAAAATGGCTATGCAGCCAGAAAAGCCTTTATTATTACAAGGGTTGGGGATACTGCAATGATTATAGGTATTTTTATACTCTTCCTTAATTTTGGCACAGTCAATATAAACCAGTTGATGCAGCTGGTATCTGAAAAGTGGGTCACAGGTTCTTCAATTGCAGTTCTGACCGCAGCATTATTACTTGGAGGGGCTTTGGGAAAGTCGGCCCAGCTGCCCTTGCAAACCTGGCTACCTGATGCCATGGCAGGTCCATCTCCTGTAAGTGCACTGATACATGCAGCAACGATGGTTACGGCGGGAGTTTACCTGATTGCCCGAACGCACATATTATTTAGTCTTGCTCCTGTGGTTCAATCTGCAATAGCAATTATCGGTGCACTGACTCTGTTGATTGCCGGGTTCAGCGCTCTTTCACAACATGACCTGAAAAGAATTCTTGCATATTCCACAATCAGTCAGATAGGCTATATGTTTCTTGCACTGGGTGTCGGAGCATGGTCGGCTGCAGTATTCCATTTCATGATTCATGCCTTTTTCAAAGCCCTGCTTTTCCTTGGTGCAGGCATAGTAATACTTGTCTTGGATGAAGAACATAATATTTTCAAAATGGGTGGTCTCAGGAAAAAAATGCCGGTTGTATTTTACACCTTTTTGATCGGCTCTGCTTCTCTATCTGCATTGCCGCTTATAACTGCGGGATTTTACAGTAAAGATCAGATTTTATGGTATTCTTTTTCATCACAAAGCGGAAGTATTATGCTTTGGCTGGCAGGAATCATCGGGGCTCTGTTAACCGCACTTTATTCCTTCAGGATGATATTTATAACATTCTATGGCGAAGCTAAAACCCAACCAACATTTATTCCGGGCAAAATAATGACTGTTCCGTTAATCATTCTTGCCGTTTTATCTCTTGCCGGAGGATTTATAGAGCTGCCTGCTTCAATCGGTAATATTCATTTGTTTTCCAACCTGGTTGACAATGCATTACCTGTTATTGTAACTAAAACCGGAGCAGGTCAGGAACATCTGTTTCAAACACTTTCATCCATAATAGCTCTGGCAGGGATCTACATTGCATATTTAATTTACTTTAAAAATCCTCTCTTGTCAGAACCCTACAGTCACAGCAGAATTAACAAATTCTTTGAAAAAGGATGGGGCTTTGATAAACTGTACGATACCCTGTTTGTAAAACCAATAGTCTGGCTTTCTGTTATTGACAAAAATGATTTTTTAGACCAGTGGAATATCGGACTATCCCGATTGGCACTTTTATTCAACCGGCTGCTCAGTACTACTCAAAACGGGAAAATGAGATGGTATTTGTTGTCATTCGCTGTTGGTATTGCAATAATATTAACCTATATGCTTAGCAAATGATACTTATTTATCTTATAGTAATATTATTAGCTGGTGCTTTTCTGTCATGGATCACGGGAAAGCAGAATTCTGTACGGCCACGTATCATTTCAATTATAACATTGTCCATTGATCTGATTCTTATTATTTTATATTTTTTGCAATCTAACCCGTCGGATAAGGACTGGCTGATTGATATTAAGCTTAACTGGATTCCTGAATTCGGTATAAGCTTGCATCTTGCTCTTGATGGCTTAAGCCTCGTGATGCTCATTCTGACATTTTTTCTTGGTATAATTTCTGTTATTATTTCATGGAAAGAGATAAATTCAAAAGTCGGGTTCTTCCATTTCAATCTTCTGCTAATTTTAGCAGGAATTACAGGAGTATTTCTTTCACTTGATCTCTTCCTTTTCTACTTCTTCTGGGAACTGATGCTTGTCCCCATGTACTTTCTGATTGGTATCTGGGGACATGAGAACAGGACTGCCGCTTCGAATAAGTTCTTTCTTTATACACAGGCAAGCGGACTCCTGATGTTTATCTCAATAATTACTTTATATTTTGTACACGGACATTCGACCGGATTATATACGTTTGATTATCTGCAGCTGCTTGGAACCAGAATGGCTGATTCAACCGGTCTGCTGATAATGCTCGGATTCCTTGCAGCATTTCTGGTAAAATTACCTGTTGTCCCTTTGCACAACTGGTTACCGGATGCTCATACCGAGGCACCTACCGCTGGAAGCCTCATTCTTGCCGCGTTGCTTTTGAAAACCGGGGCATATGGCCTTCTCCGGTTTATAGTGCCATTATTCCCATCTGAATCGGTTACTTTCGCCCCAATTGGAATGTTACTTGGTGTTGCAGGTATCTTGTATGGTGCCAAACTTGCATTTGCGCAAACTGATCTGAAACGCCTGGTGGCTTATACGAGCATCAGTCATATGGGTTTTGTAATACTTGGCGTTTTTTCGTTTAATGAACTGGCTTATCAGGGGGTTGTTATTCAGATGATTGCACATGGAATAAGTACAGGGGCACTTTTTATTTTAGTCGGGCAGCTTTACGAACGTATTCATACACGCGATATAAACAAGATGGGGGGTCTTTGGGAAAAAGCCCCGGTTATGGGTGCTATCGGGCTCATCTTCTCCATGGCATCATTGGGATTACCGGGATTGGGTAATTTTATTGCGGAACTACTTATACTGATTGGAGCTTTTAAAGCAAATATACTGATGTCTTGTCTGTCAAGCCTGGGACTTATTGCAGCAACAATTTATTCTCTCCGGATTGTCCAGAAAGTCTTCCTTGGCAATAAAAATACTGACTGGAAAATGAATGATCTGACACTCCGTGAAAAAGTAGTTTCAGCTTTAATGGTTATTGCGATCGTCTGGTTAGGCCTGTTTCCGCAGCCTGTACTTGATACAGCTAAACCGGCACTCCTGAAGACACTTAATAAACAAAAAGCAATTAGCTATCAGAATCAGGGAAGTAGAACCCATGATTGTATTATTATTATAGAATTATTTAACCACAGGGGCCATGCCCCCCAACCCCCCCAAGGCGGGGCTAATACCCTGCTTCAAAGTATGATTCATATTGAATTGTACGGTATTATTCCTCCTGAAGGGAGACTAATCCTGTGGGATCAATTAGAATTAAATCAAATACAGAGAATTAACCCCCCTTAAGGGGGGAAGGGGGGCAAATTAACCCTTCGTGACCTTTGTGGGCAAGGATTTCAAAATTTAGAATATGACTGAAAAAGATTTTTTGTGTTTGACCCCATTCCTCATTATTGCAATAGCTCCGATTGTAATAATGATCGTAGTTTCCATACTAAGAAACTATAGAGTTGTTTATGGTTTTTCTGTTTTATCATTATTAGCCGCTTTTTCTTCGATTTTCTTTATTCTTCCTTCTATTCCGCATGCCATTGAGCCATTGTTTATTATTGACGGTTTCAGTATGTTTTTCCTTGGAATAATTATCATTTCAGCTTTGCTAGTTACATTTCTTTCTTACGATTATATAAAACATCTCGATGGTGTAAAGGAAGAATACTATATTATTCTATTCACATCAACGCTCGGAGCATCATTACTGGCTGTAGCAAATCATTTTGTACTCTTCTTCCTGGGCATTGAAACACTCAGCATCTCATTATATATACTCATTGCATTCCTGAGATATAAAAGCAATTCTATCGAAGCCGGAATTAAATATCTTATCCTGGCTTCTGTTTCTTCTGCATTTTTATTATTTGGTATGGCTTTGATATACACTGCATTCGGGACAATGCAATTTGGCGCTATAGTAGCAGCACTTATCACACATGATCCATTATCCCCACTTGTTATATCGGGTTTTGGAATGATGATGGTTGGAATAGGTTTTAAGCTTGCATTAGTTCCGTTTCATATGTGGACACCCGATGTCTATCAGGGAGCTCCTGCCCCTGTTTCAGCTTATATAGCTACAGTTTCAAAAGGGGCAGTAATGGCAATTCTGATACGATTCTTTTTTATTCTCAGAGGGTTCAATAACCATTACTTATTTGTAGCAATTTCAGGCATAGCAGTACTTTCAATGTTCGTGGGAAACATACTCGCGATAAAGCAAAAGAACATAAAAAGGCTCTTAGGATATTCATCCATTGCAAATATGGGATACCTGATAATAATATTGCTGACCGGCAGTAACAGAGGTGTGCAGGCTTCAATTTTTTATCTTATATCATATTTTTTTACGACAATCGGGGCTTTTGGTGTGATATCACTTCTTTCCACCAGCGAGTATGAGGCTGAACAAATAGAAGATTTTAAGGGACTCTTCTGGAAAAGACCATGGATAGCTATTGTATTTACTCTCTCCTTATTGTCGTTAGCCGGAATACCCGTGACTGCAGGGTTCATTGCCAAATTCTATGTAATTCTGGAGGGTATGAAGGCAGGACTTATGGTACTCATTATTTCAATGATAATCAATAGTGTTATTGGGTTATATTATTACCTTAGAGTTATTACCACGCTCTTCTCTACTGCCAGTGATACCAAATTACCTGAACTTTCTTTTACCGGGAGTATTACCCTTGCCATTATCGGGATAAGTATATTGATATTAGGTATTTATCCGGGCTGGCTTATTGATATTATTGTAAGATTTGTCAACTTGTAACCATTCAATAATAATATACTCTTCAAAGTGAAATTGCCCGAAAAACATTCTTCCCGGTTTGTATCTTATTCTTTCTTTTTATTATGTTCACTCAAATTATTAAAGGTTGAACTATTATATGGCTCTGGTGTTAATAATATAACAGCAATAAAATAATCTATGATTAATATCCATGGGACAGATAAAAAAAGAGTCATAATCGTCGGATGCGGATTTGCAGGCTTAACCCTGGCCAAAAAACTTAGAAACAAAGGTTACCAGGTAGTTATTCTTGATAAACATAATTATCACCAGTTCCCGCCACTTTTTTACCAGGTAGCTTCCGCAGGACTTGAAGAAAGTTCAATTCTTTTCCCTCTCCGCAAAATATTCCAGCATTATAAAGATTTCCATCTGAGAAAGGTGGAGGTAAAATCGGTGGATACTGCCAGAAATTCACTCAATACATCTTCGGGAGAGATTGAATACGACTATCTTATACTGGCTCATGGCGCTACTAATGCATATTTTGGTTCTGCACAGATGCAGAAATATTCAAGAGGAATGAAGACAATTGCAGAAGTACTTGATCTTAGAAATTCTCTTCTGATGAACTTTGAAAACGCTCTTACAGCTCAAAATGCTGAAGAACGTGAGATGCTTATGACAATTGTAATCATTGGAGGTGGTCCATCAGGAGTTGAGATTGCGGGAGCGCTGGCAGAGATGAATAAATACGTCCTTTCTAAAGATTATCCTGAGTTTAAAGAGATCAGGGCAAAAATATACCTGATTGAGGCGGTCGACAGAGTTCTTAGCGCTATGACTCCCGAATCGTCAGATAAAGCCAGGGGATTTCTGGTAAAGATGGGAGTTCATGTGCTTACAAACACCAGGGCGACAGGATGCGACGAAAAAACTGTACAGATAGATTCAGGAAAAAGCATAAGCACAGGTATGATTATCTGGACCGCAGGCATTGCCGGTAACAGTATGGAAGGGCTTAATAGCGAATGTTTCTCTAAAAGCGGACGGATAAAAGTCGACAGCTCCAACAGAGTCACAGGATATTCAAATATCTTCGCTATCGGAGACATATCTCTGCAAACTGAAGAAAAATACCCAAAAGGACATCCTCAGGTTGCACAGGTAGCCATTCAGCAGGCAAAGCTGTTGGCGGAAAATCTACCTAGGATGAAGAGTAATAAACCTCTGAAAGAGTTTAAATACAAAGACTTAGGTACAATGGCTACAGTCGGAAGGAATCTTGCCGTGGTTGAATTGCCTTCTGTTCATTTTCAGGGTGTATTTGCATGGTTTGTATGGATGTTCATACATCTCATGAGCATAATAGGTGTAAAAAATAAACTTCTGATCTTCATTAACTGGGCATGGAAATATTTTACTTACGATCAGTCCACCAGATTAATACTAAGACCTAAGGGTTGTGCAGATGTATCAACAAACAGTTACTCGATTCCTGAATAAAGTTTCATGAACTGAACCCTTTCAATAGCTGCCGGATTTTCGAGGTTGGACTTACTTAACTTACCTCTGAATGACTCGACAGAATTAAAATCGTGTTTCTTCATCCATAATGATGTTTCTTTTAGGATTTCAGGAATTACATCAAATCCTTCTTTGTAGAGTGCAGATGCGATCTGAACTGTGGTAGCACCTGCCAGTATTTGTTTGATAAAGGCTTTATGTTCATGTACTCCTGTTGAAGCAGAAAGATCGCATCCGACATGGCCTGATAATATTGACATCCATCGTAATGTGTGAGTAAATTCTTCAGGTGTGCTATAGATTGGACCATGACTCAGGCCTATTGTATCAATATCAATATCAGTATTATATGGTCTGTTAAATAACACCAGCCCTTTAATTCCGCATTCAGACAATTTTTTTATTGATTGTGCAAGGGATGAAAAGTAATATCCGATTTTCACTGCAATCGGAAGGTTGACATAATTTCTGACTTCCTGAATTATGTCATAATAAATCTTCTCATTGTCTTCACCGCTTCTGCGCCAGTCAGATGGGAGGATATAAATATTAAGCTCGAGTGCATCAACACCAGTCTCCTCAATTTTTCTTGCAAAAGAGTGCCAGTCCTGGTTGGAAACACAGTTTATGCTGGCAATTACAGGAATGTCTACAGAATTCTTTGCTTCAGTAAGGAACCCAAGATATTTTCCCAGTGTATTCCGTCGGGCAAAATCGTAGATATACGAATAGGCTTCATCGTAGTCGTAAATTCTTTTGCTTAACAGTGTATCTTCCGCATGGTTAAAGGTTCTGACTCCATCCTGGTCATTTTTAATAACTTTCTCTGTCTCAAGATGTATCTGCTCTTCAAAAAGAGATTTTATTACAACAGCTCCGACACCTTTTTTTGCCAGTTCCTTAATATTTGAAATTGAATTAGTTAAACCGCAGCTTCCTGCTATAAGCGGATTCCTGAGTTTTAATCCTAAATAGGTTGTTTGCAAGTTTTCCATAAATGAATATATAAATTATTCAGATTTTAAGTAAATATTTCAAAGTTAACAATTCGAAAATAATAGAGAAATAATAAACTGGTACATCATTTAAAACTTTATTACCACTAAGGAACATATAGGTCCCGATAACTATCGGGAGTACTAAGGTTCATAAAGGGTTTTAAAAAAGAATTCGCAAAAAGCTGTTAAAAAGGTAAATACTTAACTTATTAAAGAAATCCGATAATCATAATAAATAAATATCTTAGTAAAATAATTATTAAATCCGGTAATTAAGTTCAAGGTCGCTTGAAAATCAATTTATTGACCCCAGCCCCGAGGGGAGTAAATTGATTTTCTTCGCTCCCCTTGGGGCCGGGGTAATCGAAGAAAATCAATAATTTATATTATGAAGAGAACCATATTCTTATTTATCCTGATCCTGTCTGTTACAGAACTATATGGTGTAATTAATCCATTCGCGAAATGGACAAAAACGGAGCTGATCCTCTGCAACGGCATTGTGAGAAGAACAATTAAACTTCCTTCAGCTGAGGGAAGTTTTCTTACAGTTTCATATAAACCATTAAACGGGGATTTTAATTATTTTTCTGATACATGTACCGATTTTCAGTTTGAAGTTGACGATGTGGTCTATTCAGGGAGAGGGCTTTGGAAATTGGTTAATATTCAGGTGATCACTGATAATAATGAAGGGAGCGGAGCTGCAGTAAAACTCATCAGCCAGGACAAGAAAATAGAACTTACACTGAAGTTTTTAATGTACCCTGATTGCCCTGCAATCCGTAAAAGTCTTGTTGTCAAAAATTTATCTGACAAACTTATTAGCCTGGAATCAGTTGATGTCGAGAAGTTTGAAGTTCCGGGTTATTACCCTGTCACATTTAGCTGGATTTATCACGATTATGGCAGGCGGCGAAATATAGGTCCTTATGACGGTAGTAAACAGGATGCGCTGATAATAGTCCATGATATGAATCGTGAGCAGGGTATTGTTCTGGGGAATGAAGCAACAGGCGTAATGAAGCATACTTCGGTGTTTTATGAGGCACAGGATATATGCGTTGGTCTGACCCATAAAAATTCTTTATTTCCTTTCCGTAAATGGATTAAAAAAGGCGAGTCGTTTGAGACTCCACAGGTATTTACTATGGTTTATAATCATCAAAAAACTCCAGATGTGATCCTTAATGCCGTTGTCCCGGATTTTGTACGGAAATACATGGGAATCAGACTTTCAGAGCTCAAAGAGAAGCCGACATTTGTATATAACACCTGGGAACCATTTTATAAAAATATAAATGAGAAACTTGTAATGGAACTGGCTAAAGCAGCTGCCGATGCCGGGATGAAGGAGTTTGTAATTGACGATGGATGGCAGGACAATTACGGAGACTGGGGAATAGATATAAAAAAATTCCCTGACGGACTTAAGCCTGTGTTCGATTATATTAAATCGCTGGGAATGAAACCCGGATTGTGGGTCAGCATTGGCAGTGCCAGTCCTGGAAGTAAAGTATACAAGTCACATCCTGAATGGTTTGTACTTGATAAAAATGGCAAACCTACATCGCTGCATGCACCCGATGACAAAGAAAAATTCACAGCATGTTTCGGCACAGGGTGGTATGATTATATTAAGGGTATCCTGCTTAAACTTTCTGTTGATTATGGCCTGGAATATTTCAAGCTTGATTTTGCAGTAGTGACAAGTGCTTATACTTATGATCATACACAATCGGGATGCTATTCAACAAATCATCCTGGTCACAAGGATCATAATGAGTCGCTTTACACTAATTATGAACGCCTGTGGCAGCTTTTTGATGAACTGCATGCAGCAAAACCTGAACTTTTTATTGATTGTACTTTTGAAACGATGGGAGGCACACAGTTAATCGACTATGCTTTGCTGAAACATGCTGAGGGTGACTGGCTCTCCAATTTCGAGGGTGCTGCCGGTGAGAAGACAGATATCAGGATCCGAAATATGGCATGGTGGCGTTCCCCGGCAATACCAGCGACTTCACTGGTGATCGGTAATCCTCAGATGCAGGATAAAGATTGGGAAACACATATCAAATCAATTGCCGGCGCTCTGCCGATAATGTTAGGTGATCCAAGGAAGCTGTCAGAAACGGATTTGAAGAAATACAGGAGTTATGCCGACTGGCTCCAGCAGATGGAAACCACGTACGGCATCATGAGTTTTCGCCAGGACTTGCCGGGCTTCGGTGAACCGATGGAGGGAATGTGGGACGGATTCCAGCGTATCAATACCGAAACAAAGGATGGAGGTATCATCGGTGTTTTCAGACATGGGGCTGTTGAGACAAAGCGAACAGTAACAGTTAATTATCTTGAGCCCGGGAAAACTTATGAGGTAAAATCAATTACAGGAAATCGTGTAACAACATTAACAGGAAAAGAGTTGAAGGAAAAGGGATTTGAAGTGGAACTTGAAGGGTTATATTCCGGAGATCTCTTTGAAATATGTCTAAGGCAATAAATCTTTTTTTGCTCGCAAAGACGCAAAGGCGCAAAAAAGTTCCTGGTGAACCTTAGCTTCCTGGCGCCATGGCAAATCATTCTCTCACCTGTCCTGCAACAAAAGTGTTGGCAATAACAGGTAAAAAGATTAATATTGCCGTCGGACTGATCACGGTTTATATTTTATTATTAAGTTACCGGAAATAAATTATGGCATTCTTTCAGACACTATTCGATTGGTATATGGCCAATCTGAATTATTTCACAATTGCCCTGCTGATGTTAATAGAAAGTACCTTTCTTCCTTTGCCATCGGAAGTTGTGATTCCTTTTGCTGCTTACAAGGCAGGACAGGGAGAATTGAACGTTTTTATTGTGGTTATTTCAGGTACAATAGGAGCTCTCTCCGGTTCATTGATAAACTATACTCTTGCATATTATCTTGGTCGCCCGCTTGTTTACAAATTTGCCGATTCAAAGCTTGGAAAGATGTGTCTCCTTTCGAAGGAAAAAGTTATGCATGCGGAAGAATATTTCATCAGGAATGGGAAAACATCCACATTTATTGGCCGTCTGGTCCCGGGTATCCGTCACCTGATTTCTATTCCGGCCGGATTGGCGAAGATGAGTCTGCGCGATTTCATGATGTTCACATGTATCGGAGCAGGGATATGGAATATCATACTCGCAATAATAGGTTTTTATTTATATTCTGTAAGAGAACAGATATTTCCATACGTAGGGCATATTCTGCTTGGCGTTGGCGTGATATTTGTGATTTGGCTCATAATTAAGGCGAGAAAAAACGGAAAGAAATCCTGACTATTTTGAACGCAGGTTTTTGGCAGTTTCATAAAGAGGAAATGATGATTTGAATCAGGTGAGATTATACTGAATCCATTTGCAGGAGATTTCTGAAAGAATTATCTTCAATAATAATTCGTATCATCTCTGTGGACTGTCTCAGGTGAAAATGCAGGAAGGCAGACAGCAATATATTCGGCTCCGCCTCTATATGGAGTACTATAATTTACCCATTCATTTCTTGCAGTCATAATTCCCTGACCTTCAGATATTTCAATTTCCTCAAATTTCGTTGTAATCTTTAATTTTCCTTTCAGGACAATTGTATATTCGTTGAACTCAGGACATTGACCCGGTTCTTCCCAACCCTCTGGGCTTGTCATATAAGCTATACTGACTTCAGATGTCTTGCTGTTGACATGACCGAAGAATTCCTTGATGATTTTTTCCTTGTTACCGGCAGCTTTTATTACTGACGGCGATTTAATTAATTGTATCATAGCGATATGGATAATTTAAAGTCAGTCCTCAAGATAACCAAATTTACCATTATTATAATCTTCATAAGCCTGTTTTATTTCAGCCTCTGTATTCATAACGAATGGTCCATATGATGATATTGGCTCATGAATTGGTTCTCCGCTGAGTACTAGTACTAAACTCTTTTCGACTGCTTCAATTACTATATCTTCTCCATCGTGTCCGAAAAAAATAAAATAATTTTCCGGAACAGATTTTGAGGTATTGATTTTAATCTCCCCTTCAATCACAAGCATTCCTGTATTATAATTTTTATTAAAACTGAACCCGGCTTTGGCATCCCGATCAAGTTTTGCATTAAAAAGATTTACAGGTGAGAAGGTAGATGCAGGCCCTTTTACTCCCTTATATTCACCTGCAATGAGTTCAACACAGCTTTTCCCGTCGTCCAGCAGAACCTTTGTCATGTCTTTGTTCTCGATCGCCTGGTATTTTGCCGGAGTCATTTTATATTTTGCCGGGAGGTTGACCCATAGCTGAACCACCTGGAAAATACCTCCTTTTCTGCTGAATTCCTTTTCATGATACTCTTTATGAAGTACCCCGGCACCTGCTGTCATCCATTGTACGTCACCTTCGCCAATAACACCGCTGTTCCCAGCGCTGTCGTGATGTGCAACCTTCCCATGATATGCAATTGTGACTGTCTCAAATCCCCTGTGCGGATGAACTCCGACGCCTTTTGGTGTATCTGATGGCGGAACCTGCCATTTTGAGCCATAATCCAAAAGGAAGAACGGACTCATTCCTGCCAATCCAATTACAGGTTGCGACGGAAAGAAATTGTGGACTCTGAAACCATCCCCTACCATATGAAAATGTGGCGGAGGCAGTATAGCCTTGATAGGTTTTAAATTGTTGTTCATATAGATTTTTATTTACACAACAATTGGTTGGGTAAATAGTTGATTTCAAAATTTTCTTCCGGTTTTTTGGATTTTGTCTGATAGGTTTATATTTATTTCGTTGATAAACTTAAAATACGAACAGGACCTAATAATCCGGATGGAAATAACGGAGAATCCTCCTGATAAAAAGCCTGTGTGGTATAAGTGAACTTAGTTTTAATACCTGGCTGCTGATCGCCGATAAGCCTGTTTACCCAAAGGTTCGTTACCTTGATTTCCAGATTATTAGAATCTGGTTTCAAGGCACCTGAAACATCAACCCTGAATGGTTTTCTCCAGACTATTCCAAGCGATTTCCCGTTCACAACGACCTCAGCCAGATTTTTCACATCTCCAAGATCGATCCAGAGTTGTTCTCCTTTTTTAAACCAATTAACAGGTGCCTGAATAATGGTAGTATAACTTCCCGTTCCTGAGAAATATTTTATTCCCTGATCAGCATTATTGCTCCACGAAGTTAAAGTGTCAACAGATATCTGTGCAGGTGCTCCACGGTTCGGCTGAAAGTTTACTTTCCAGTTACCATTTATTGTATAAAGTTGTTTTTCAGTTTTCTGAGGCATTGTCCACGAAGGAGTGCCGGCCTTTTTATTGAAGACAATAAAGACAGCATCATAAGGCTCCAGTCTGACAGGAACTTTAGTCCGGCCATTGGAAATATTATAAGAGGCCAGTTCAATTTTCCCTGTTTCCGGATGCCAGAACTCCGCGGCTTTTCCTTCTACTCTGAAAATAGCTTCAAGGTTCAATGTGGTATCTGAACGGTTGTCAACCCAATATATTTCGGTATCCGGTAATTTACGATGAACATACAAAATATTGTGATTGCCCTTGTAGTTGATGTGTTCAAAATCGGGTTTTATTTGCAGGTCAGCAAGTACTTCTGACATAGTTATGCCTGAGAAAACTTCTCCTTTTCCGACTTTATTCTCACCTTTTAAATTAGTCCAAAGCTCGTCTGCTATTTTCTTGAATTCTCCCTGATCATCGCTCATGCTTGGTGAACCGATTGGTTTAGGGCCCAGGACAACAGCGCCCTCTTCCACCATTTTTTGAATTTTAATGAGGACCGGCAAAGACATATGTCTGCTGTTGGGATCGAGAACAAGTAACCGATAGCTCATCCCACCTGTAGTTACGATCTGTCTGTCTTTTACTGATAATACCTTAAGGAGAGCATCAGCATTAACAAAATCATAATTATATCCTTCAGGTATCTCAGGCAATTTGTTATCAAAAAGAGAAGTGATATTGTTGTCTTCTCCATAATAATAAATTATATCAGCGATAAAGCTCCCTTGCTGTAACATGAAAGAGCTGCGTGAAAGATATGTTATCCATGGTTTTGCCTGCTCTGCCCAGGTTTCATGCCGGGTAAACCACTGGCCAAATGGCCCGAGACCAAGGCCGGGGATCTTATCATCAACAGGTTGATGAACGGAAGTATGGATTACAAATCTGTTAAGTCCGCATGCCAGTTCAAGATCTGCAGTCGGCTTCAGCCTTTCGGGCGAGAAAGCCCATGCGTTTCCAATCGCAGTTAAAGATTCAGCTGCAACAAGGTTTTGACCATATATATGTGATACAGAAGCTGATTCACGGATATCTGCCTTATAGCCAGTTGATTCATCCCCGATTTTGTTTGGAGTCCACATTGCAGACATCGGTATATCTGCTGTACGTTTTACTTCCATTCCATCAGCCATTAAAGCACGGCCACTCTCATGAGATTCAGAATAGCGTTTCATGCCATTCTGATGTAAAATTGAGGTAAGCTGATCATAATGATACCCGGCAACCAACTCACTCAAGGTTTTCCGGAAGTCCCAGAGAAATTTTTCACTCTGTTCCGAACTCTTTACAATCTGACCTGTCAGAACCGGCATCCAGGGGATCATGCTATATCCCCGTCGTTTGGAAAATTCTTCTGGCATATTATTTGTCCAGTTCTCTGAACCCGCCTCCCAGCTGTCAGTAATTATAAATTGAAGACCTCCTTTAGCACCCATTAAACCATTGGTTGCATTTTTGTACTGGCCGAGATAATTTTCAAAATAGGTCTTAACAGCTTTTGGATCCAGTTTGTCAACTTCCAGCCCTGTAGCTTCAGGTGATGCCGGAGCATTTTGTTTTCCGGTGAGGGAATAACCAAAACATAGAATATTCCAGGTACCAGCGGGAGGAGTCCATTCCAGTGTGCCATCTGACTTCATTTTGAAAGTTAAGTCGATTACCTCAGATTCATGAATCGCATCGCCTGATGGCGGTGTTTCCAAATCATAAAGGTCAGTGTTAAGTCCAAATGCAGCTTTCTCTTCAAATCGGTTTATTCTTGTAGACGGATGCAATACTATTTCAGCAATTTCAGTTCCTGCCGGTGGTTTTGGAGCTTCGCTTTTGGCTCCAAACATGGCTCCGAAGTCGGGCAGAGGAGGAGGATTCTTAAATGTTATGCGAAAATATTTTGATGTCGTGGCAGGAATAGAGATGGTTAGTTCTGCAAGACTACCTGCAGGAATGTTATCAACCCTTGTAAAATGTTCACCATCGTCACTTACTTCGAGGCTTCGGGTATCATTAAGTTCACCAAATAACCCAAATGGGCCTCTATCGCCACCACCAACTATTGTAATAGCTTTGATAGTCTGCGGTTTCTCATAGGAAAACTGAATCCATGCATAGCCATTCACATTATCGGCCGGAAGCATATTTGTAGTAGCAATATCTCCATCAGTCAGCTGTTGAAAGGTAAAATTTCCACCACTTGATGTGACAATTGGTTTTTCCGTGCTAAAATTGACATCTGACTCAGGTACTTTATATGCAACGACTGCAATATCCCCGTAATACTCAGGAGGTTTCATTGCAGGAGAAAAACTCATTCCCGCTGCCATCGGAAGATTCTGGAATACGCCTGTCACGGAAGGTGGTTTTTGCAATTTGCCCGAAAAGGGCTTGCCTCCCTGAACAGAAGTTACACTCCATACTATCTTTTTCATGCCATCAGAAGGGAGGACCCAGGGACCACCGCTTTCACTCCATCCGGGAGAACCTGCGATTGCCATCTCAAGATGGAGCGAATCAGCAAGTTTCGTCGTAAAATAAAATGCATCTTTCCATTCGGGAGTCATGTAGGTTAACCTGGTTTTCACAATCTGTGGTGTACCAAGAGAAGCGTCAAAGTTCATGAATCCTCCAATGCCTATCCGGTTCATCCATAAAAGATCTTTTGCTATCCCGTCTTTGGTAATGTTGCCATTCATCCAATGCCACCAGACCCTTGGTTTTGACGTAACAGGGGGAGTGATGAAGCCTTTCATAAGTACTTCTCTGCTATCCTGAGCAAAACTGTCCAGGAAGAGGATAATAAGCAATGAAGAAAAGAGAAGAATTGCTGAACGTTTCATAGAGTGTGTTTTATTATAAATCGATTAACTCATGTTGACATTTGTATTTTTTTAAATTTAAAGTAAATATAAATATTATGAGACCTACTATAAAAAAAATTCATACAGAGTATTTTATTCAATTTATCTTTTTAACTGCATCAACAAGTGCCATAAAGTTTTCCATCGGAGTATCCGATTGAATGTGATGTGTCGGGGCACAGGTCCAACCGCCGTTCTTACCTAGTATTTTCTTTGTTCCGGCAAATTCATTTCTAACATCTTCAGGAGTCCCTTTAACCAGGTTTAATTGCACATCAATACCTCCGAAAAATGATAACTGATCACCATATTTATCATTTTGATTCCTTTGATCAGATCAACCAACCTTGGCTTTAAAAACTCCCTGAAAACTTCAGGGGGATAAAGCAATCCTGTCGGTGAGCCCAGATCATCACCCAGCCAGATCATGTCAACTCCCTGTTTGGCCATATTCAGGGATACTGCCTTATGATAATTGCAGGTGATATCTAAAATGGAATGAACCAGACCCGGATCCTGTTTTAAATCATTCATTAACCTGTGTGTACCTCTTAATGCCAGGGCAGTTTCAATGATTGTGCAGTGTACCCTGTTTTGTTTTGTCAAAAATACTAAATATTATTGTGTCATAATGACTCAATATTAAAATAAATTCAAACCAATGAAAAAGATCTTATTAAGACCGACATTTGTAAGTCTGTTATTATTTCTGGGCTGCCACTCTCTCATTGCTCAGAGTCAGCAGCTTCCATAGCTTGGAAAAAATCCCATAAATGAGGTCATTAAAGCGATGACACTTGAAGAAAAAGCAAGTTTTGTTGTTGGAAATGGAATGTATATGCCAGGAATGACAATCCCTGGATTTAAATCAGAGGAACCCAGGGAGGAGCAGAAAAAAGTACCAGGAGCAGCCGGCACTACTTTCAGTATTCCGAGGCTTGGGATTCCATCCATTGTAATGTCAGACGGGCCTTCAGGAGTGGATGTTTATGATTTGGGGAAAGGCAGGGTATATTATGCAACTGCCTGGCCGAGTCCGACTTTATTGGCCTCCAGCTGGGATACAGCAGTTGTGAGGAAAGTTGGTACAGCCTTCGGAAAAGAGGTAAAAAAATATGGTATTGATATCATTTTGGGACCGGGCTTAAACACTCATCGCAATCCTTTAGGCGGCCGGAATTTTGAATATTATTCAGAAGACCCTGTGATAACAGGGAATATGGCAGCTTCAATGGTGAAGGGTGTTCAGAGCAATGGTGTAGGAACATCCATCAAACACTTTGCTGCTAATAACCAGGAAACTAACCGACAAACAATAAATACCATAATATGTTGTAGATAAGGAAGTGATCAATAAAACAGAAGCCATTCCGAAGATTATTCCATTGGGTATTTCAGGTTTATTTGTCTTCTTATTTCTGTCATAATTTCCTGCAGCTCATTACTTCTTGCAAGCGTCACGATCTTGCTTTCCAGGGAGTTATTTAGAATGCAATCTGTAACTTCTTGAATTTCATAATTATAACCTAAGGTAGTTCTTTGGTCCCCATATGATTCAACTAACTGATGTTCTGAATTGTATAATTGTGCTGATGCTGCTTTATAAAAATCAGGAATTTCTATGTATCCTTTATCTCCGGCTATGATTCCTTTGTTAAGAGAATTAAATCGCAAGGATGAGAACAAAAGTGCTGAAACATCACCGAATTTAAAAATCATTCCAACGAACTCATCAACTTTTGAATCGCCAAGAATGGCTGATACTTTCACCTCATCTGGTTTACGGTTCATAAAAAATAAGGAAAAGGCTATCGGGTAAATTCCTACATCAAGCAAGGCGCCACCTGCCATCATAGGATTGAATAATCGGGCCAATGGGTTGTACTCCGCTAAAAAGCTAAAATCGGCCTGTATCAGCTGTATTGATCCAATTCTGCCTTCTTCGATCCAATCTTTTACTTTTTTCATAGCAGGCAGAAAGTATGTCCACATGGCTTCCATTAAAAATACCTGCTTTTCGTTGGCAAATGCTGCTAATTTTTTAAATTCAGCATCATTAATGGTAATTGGTTTTTCGCACAGTACAGCCTTGCCATGTTGCATGCACGCCAGTGTATGCTCGAAATGAAAATTGTGGGTGGTGGCGACATAAACTGCTTCTACCAGTTCACTGTTATACAATTCATCATAAGTAAGAGCATAGTGAATGTTGTATCGCGCAGCAAACGTTTTTGCCCGCTTGATATCACTTGATGCAACAGCTATCAGATCTGCATTTCTTACATTTTTAAAATCACTGGCAAACTGGTTAGCTATTTGGCCAGCACCTAAAATGGCCCATCGAACTTTTTTGCTCTTACTCATAGATGTAATTTATTATTATTTTTTCTAATAATTAAAAGTCCTTTTCCAAACCGTTTTGTAGGGCTTTGAAATATGTTTTTTTATTGAAGGAATAGAGAAAGGGGGCCTTGTGTGCAGCACCCGAGAAATGTTTTTCCTTCTTTTCTAAAATGCCATAAGCCAGGATTTTCCTGTTGAAATTACTTCTGTCCAGCTTTCTGCCCAGTATGGTTTCATAAATAGATTGTATGTTTTTTAAAGTAAATTCCTTTGGCAATAGATTATATCCGATGGGTTGAAAATTCAACTGTAACCGCATTGCCTGTAAAGCTTGTTCAATAATTTGCCTGTGGTCGAAAAGAAGCTCGGGAAGGTTATTTAATTCGCACCAGGTGCATTGAATTGACAATTTATCTGGGTGAGGCTTCACTTTGTCATATTCAACAAGAGCATAATAACCGATCGTCAGGTAGCGCTCTAACAGATTGGTATGATCAGAAAGTTTAATCTCTTCAATATCGAACATTTCCTTCACAAGTTGTTCAGGTGTTCGTTTGGAGCCTCCAAAAACGTGAAATTGCTGGAGGAATATCTTATCCAATCCCGTCCGGGTTGTTAAGATCCTGGCAGCTGCATCCTCAATTTCTTCATTTTTAAAAATAAATCCCCCTGGAAGTTTCCATTTATTGTTTTTCTTCAGCTGAAGCAATAAAACCTTCAGCTGGTTTTCATGAAAGCCAAAAATTACATTATCAATCGAGACAGAAGGCAGGAAATATTCCTCTGCCTTTATTAGTACATCTGATATTGGGGGTTCTTTATGCATGATTTGTCATTGATTTTTAAATCAGCAATCATTATTTTTTTACATGCTCTTTGGATAATAATAATTGCAACTACAAAAAAAGTGATTTTTTTCTTTGTTTTATCAAAAAAAGGAAATATTATTGTGTCAAAATGACTCAATATAAATTCTGAGGTTTTGACAAATTGATTAAGTTCTTGACAAAATTGAGCTGATTCATATTAAGAAACATCCTTTAATTAATTGAATATCTTTCTGATTGAATACATAAACATTAAAAACTACTACTATGGCTGGAATTTTTAAGTTCACGTTTGGCCCATGGAATATTCATGAAGGATCCGACCCGTTTGGTCCTACGGTAAGAGAGACTATTGCTTTTTCAAAGAAGCTGGAATATTATAAAAAACTTGGATTTGAAGGAGTTCAGTTTCATGATGACGATGCGGTTCCTGATATGAATAATCTTACTCCGCAACAGATTACAAGCAAGGCAAAAGAATTGAAGAAAATACTGGATAACAGCGGTTTGGCTGCAGAATTCGTTGCTCCCCGATTATGGGAAGATGCACGAACCATCGACGGAGGATACACTTCCAATGATCAGGCTTGCAGGAATTTTGCTATTGAGAGAAGTAAACGCACTATTGATATTGCAAAAGCACTCGGAACAAATCTGGTTGTATTATGGCTGGCACGAGAAGGGACTTATATCCGGGAATCTAAGGACAGTGTTGTGTCAACAGAGAGGATTGTAGAAGCCATTAATATAATGCTTGCCTATGACCCTAAAGTGAGAGTTTGCATCGAGCCCAAACCTAATGAGCCAATGGATCATACTTATATACCAACTACAGGGCATGCTATCGCATTAGGTTTGCTGTGCAGCGATTCTGCACGCGTTGGTGTCAACATTGAAAGTGCACATGCAATACTTGCAGGTCTCGATCCTTCAGATGAGATGGGATTTGCGCTGACATTCAATAAGCTCTGGACAGTTCACCTTAATGATCAGAACGGTTTAAAATTCGACCAGGATAAAACTTTCGGTTCTGTTGATTTACGCCGGGCTTTTAACCAGGTGCGTATTCTCGACAAGCACAATTATGGGAAAAACGGCGAATATATTGGTCTCGATGTTAAAGCAATGAGAACCCAGAAGGATGACGTCGCAACAAAACATTTGACAAACAGCAAAGAGATATTCCTGAAACTGTTAAGCATTTCAAGAAAAATAGATGATAAATTCGTTGTGAAATGCCAGCAGGAACGCGATTACGAGGAATTGGATCTTTATATAATGAAATCATTGTTGGGTGAATAATATTGAAGATGAATGCGATCAGCCCTTTCAGAATTTCAGGGACAGGTTGTGCATTGGTAGATAACCTGTATAACCCGATTGACTTTTCAGGTACAGATTTTATAAAGTACTTATCGAAAACAGGAGGTGACGGAGGACTCGCACCCGGGAAACTTGTATTTACAGAGGAGTTTGAAAAGTTCTGTGGAGAAAAGTATTTCCAGGTGCGGGATCGTATTACAAGAAAGATGAAACCCGTGGCTGTAAACATCGGCGGACCCTCCATTGTATCTCTTATTCATGCGGCACAGATGTTATATGGTACAAATGCCGAAGTCTCTTTTTATGGTGGTATGGGAAAAGATGAAGCAGGCAGTTTCATTACGAGCAAACTTCAGAAAACACCATTGAAGGTAGGACATTCTAAAATAGGAAATCTGAATACCTCATTTACTGATGTATTAACAGATCCCGATTTCGATGGAGGTAACGGGGAAAGAGTATTCATCAACAACATTGGTGCAGCATGGGAATTTTTGCCCGAAGATCTGGATGATTCATTCTTTAACAGTGATATAGTTGTATTTGGAGGAACGGCACTGGTACCACATATTCATTATTCATTAGGTGATCTGCTGAAAAAAGCGAAGCAGTTCAAAGCTGTTACAGTTGTAAATACAGTTTATGATTTTCTGAGTGAAAAGACTGATCCGGTAAAACCATGGAAACTGGGGAAATCAGTTGAATCATATCATAGCATTGATCTTCTGATGGTGGATATGGAGGAAGCACTGCGACTAAGCGGTACCACAACTATAATTGCCGCAACTGATTTTTTCAGGAAAGCTGGTGTAGGGGCACTGATCATCACTCATGGATCGAATCCATTGCATTTTTTTTCCAATAACAGTTTGTTTGGTAAAATTGCTTCTTCAACTCTACCTGTATCAGAAAGAGTAAGTTCTGAATTGAAACACAACAGCGGAAGGAACGGCGATACAACCGGATGCGGTGATAATCTTGCCGGAGGAGTACTGGCTTCAATTGCCCATCAACTTATCAAGGACCCTGGAAAACCGATAAATCTTCACCTGGCTCTCGCCATGGGAATTGCATCAGGAGGCTATACCTGTTTCTATCATGGCGGTACCTTTTATGAAGAGTATCCAGGTCAGAAACAAAAAATCATTGAATCATACTATCAGAAGTATATTAATCAGGCAGGTATACAGGAAGAGAAATGAGAAAAAGTGAAAAAACTGGTTCTGTTTGGTGTGCTAAGTCAATTGGTGATTTATTACCTATAAATGACAAACAGACCGAAGAACTCAGGAAGGTTTTTTTTATAAATAAGCTAATGAAAGCTAATTTCATTATTTAGATATTCAAAAATCTTTTCAACACATTCCAATCCCGCTCTTTTGCTTGAATCATAATAAATGAGATTCTCGTGTTTATCATAAAGACTCAGTGTAACTTCTGAATCAATACTTTCCTTTATCCTTCGTGACATATCTCCCGATACTGGTGCTCTAAGCTCGCCGAAGGTACTTTTCATTAGGTTTATAACAAGACGATTAGTACGATTTTCAAGGATAAAGTCGATAGTTCCGGGCGAGTGTTTTATTTCTGATATCACAGAATTATTATAAGTACTGAACATGTAGAACCTGTTATTGTAATATAGGAAAGCAATAAACCCTATAAAGTACTTACCCAGCCATGGAATCTTTGCAACAGAGAAATGAAATGAACTGTTCCTGTCATTAAAATTGTTCGCCTGAACCCATAACCAGGCTTCCGGAAAGGAAGTTCCCCAGTCTTTTTCTATATACCCCTTTCCATTATTAAAATCAACTTCATTCCTGTTTATTGTTAATGAACCGGTTACATCATGATTCACGGAAACGACTCCATGCTTGCATTCCATAAATGGAACAAAAGAATACCAACCCATTATTCCAGGTGAAAAAATATTGCCTGGATAAGTTATATTGTTAGCATACTCAAGGTGTCCTGTGACTTCGAGCTTCTCATTATCTATATTGAGATCAATATATTTTCCTGTAAATACGGAGTTTCGTATTTTCAGAAAAAGACTTTTTTTGTCCCATTTAAATTCATCAATATTGTAACTGATATATTCCGAATCACCTGTAATACCATTTATCACCTGGATGAATGCATGTGAATCATTTTTTGTTAAAGAAATCCCGGGGATGAATGACCAGACATGTTTTAAATCGCTTGAAACATGTTTGAAATACCATCCTTCAAAATAATTTTTCTTTTTCAGATTTCCCTGGAAGACTTCAGGTTTATATATTTTCAGACTCACATTGATGGGTTTATATTATCTATAGAACAAAGGTTGAAATCTAATGTTCGTATCCGAAACACCTGCTAAAAACATGAGGAGCTCACTTTATCCAGGTTAGCATCAGTCAATTGCTTTTTTTCTGACCAACAGGACAGGCTGCAACACAGATACCACAAATTCGCGCATCGATTCCTAACCTGATTTTCCCAAATTCGGCACACTGACTACGGCATTTCCATGGATCAAAAAACTTTTCCCTGTCGACAGTTATATCCCAGAGCTTTCCGTTAGCTGCCTTAATCGGGCATACATCAACGCAAATATTGCAGTTTCCGCACCTGCTTATTTCAATGGGTTTCGATTTTGATTTTAAAGGTGTTTTCAAAAGAATTGAGACAAGACGAAGTCTCGGCCCGAATTTTTTGGAGATGAACAGATCAGATTTTCCTATCCAGCCAAGGCCTGCTCTTGTTGCAACCATTTTATGGGAAAGATCTGTACGTAGAGTTTTGAAATATATTGAGTCAAGCTCAGATGTTGAAACAGTCGGTTCAATATTTAATGTTTCAATATCATTCTTATTCAGATCCTCCGAGATTCTTTTAGTTAATAAGGCGAGATCGTCATTTATCTGCCTGTAATGTGAATAATATTCCGGAGTCGGGCCATTAATTACCTTATCGACAATTTTATAATCAAGTTTACGTCCGATGGAAATTCCATAATTAAATCCGGTGAATTTATTTTGCAGCAATCCGGTCAGATCAGCAAAACCGTAGATGTAATTTTCTGCAGGTAGAAGGCGCTTTCTGACTATTTGATCGATAATTTGTACCACGGGTCATGAAAAGTTAACAAAGGGCCACTCAGAGTTAAAACATTACTCTTTAGACCTTCTGTTTTATTTTGAGTATTCTCAAAGTTACAATACTTATTCAGAATAAATCTCTTTGATCCAATTCAGGCGATCATTAATAATTTGTTATTTCTGACATTACATTTAAATTTCAGGCGGGTATTAACTCAAAGAGTTGTCTATCCGATATCAGACCGCAATTATACTCTTTTCTGCAGGCACGATACAATTTAGTGACAGGAACTGTTTGCGCGGGTCAGGTAGTGAATACCTTTTTTTCTTTTTTACAGATCAACTGTACAACCCATTTCCCTGTTTGACCCGCGGGAGGAAGGCCTCCTCCTGGAGCGAGCCATTGTCCGGCCATGTAAAATCCATTCAGTCCTGGCAATGTCGGTTTTAGATTACTCATAAGGTTTTTACTTGAAGGCAAAAATCCCTCATACGAACCTTTCCACACTCCAGTGTACCTGACATCGGTCACAGGTGTAGCAACATCAACAACTTCAATATTCCTGGTTATGCCCGGGAAATGTTTTTCTAACAATGTCCTTGCATCATTTTCTATTTGTTGTTTTTCTTTCAGGTAATCTTCACCTTTAATATCTTTCCATAAGTCCCACGGACTTTCAAAACGGATCACAATTACTGATTTACCGGGAGGAGCCATGGAAGGATCAAAGCAATAGTTCATTATTGTGTATCCCTGGTCGGTTTTAGTCATGCCTATGTATTTATTTTTTGTAAGCCATGATTGTACCGGGAAATCCGTTTTTATCTCGGAGCTGATGCCAAAAGAAACCTGTACAATCGGATTAAATAGTTCCCATGAATTATAAGCTTCTTTTATTTGTTCGGACAGATATTTTCCATCAAGCATTTCGAAAATAGTAGAATGACCATCTGCAGCACTAATTACGTAATCAGCAAAAATCTCTGAGCCATCATCAAGTAATACACCTTTGGCAATATTATCCCGGACAATGATTTTTTCTACTTTTTTCTGTGTCGACAGAATTCCGGAGAGATTAAGATATTTTTCCGTCATCCGTTGAGCCATTGGTTTAGACCCTCCCAACAGGTATCCGGCATTTTTTTTATGGAACCAGGCGAGCATCATGATAAAAGCCAGTGCGGAAAAGTCGCGCGTTGAAAACAGGTTGTCAAAAAAGAATGATAATCCTGGATTTTTAAAATTAAACTGATCTATATATTCCTTAAATGTTTTCTTGCCATATTTCATAAATAATATAATAACAGGCGACATTTTGAAAAAGGAACCAATTTTATCTCTCCATCTTCGTAATTCCGGGGGATTTGAATAAGGTTCGAGCATCGAAGTTTTTCTCATATCGTTGCACATTTTCCTGATACTCTTGGTGTCTTCCGGAGCTATTTCACAAAGATATTTTTCCCACTTATCAATATTTGTATAAACAGTAAAATCTGTTCCATCTTCTGCAAATACTTTTGTATGTACTTCATGATCAATTATTTTGACTTGATCATTAATTACGTTAGTCTCAAGCCAGATATCGTGGAAAGGGCCGCTTCTGGTTCCGACCAGCCAGTGAAGACAATAATCAAATCTGTAGCCTTTCCTTTCCCAGGCCGTACATTGGCCTCCGGTTATGGAATGCATTTCAATGATCGTGGTGTCGAATCCGTTCAGACGGGCATAAATTCCAGCTGAGAGTCCGGCGACTCCACCTCCGATAATGACAATCTTTTTATTCATGAAGTCTTTATTTTTTAGGGTTTACTTATTCCACAATTTCAGCATTATCAAATTTCTGAGACTGGAAATGAACCCGGCTTGTCCTTACTTTATTTGCTCCTTTACTGCCAAAGAATCCCCAGCCTCCGCTGCCAAGAAGGAATCCAAGAGCGTATAAACCGCCATTGTTATTCTGCGCGTACATTGTTATTTTTTCATTAAACAGCATCCCGATAAAATCGAAAGGAGCTATAAACCCATGCCATAAACCGCCGAGAAAACCATAAGTATGTCCGGTCAGACATTGTTTAACGACCTCATTATTAGCACATCCGGAAAGAAGGATAATAAGCGTCAGAAAAATCATGAAATAGAAATTTCTTTGAGAAATGAAAGTTTTCATATTATACCAGATTAAGTTATGTACTTAGGAGCAAAAATATATCAGAATAAAGAGAGGTCAACTGCTTTTCCCGAGTATTTTTTCTCATGATCAAGCAGCCATTTCTTCCTCTTCAGTCCTCCTCCATAACCGGTGAGACGTCCATCGGAACCAATAACCCTGTGACATGGAATTACAATCGATATTCTGTTCATACCATTAGCATTTGCAACTGCACGTATTGAATCGGGTTTATTCAGGGCGATTGCCTGTTCCTGATACGACCTTGTTGACCCAAACTGAATGTTCTGCAACTCTTTCCATACTGCCCTTTGAAATTCTGATCCGGGAGTAACAAGAGGAATTGTAAATTCTTTTCTTTTTCCGTCGAAATATTCTTTAAGCTGTTTTTTGAGAGCTTTAAGATGCCTGTTTTCCCCTTCTTCAAAAGTTGTTTTTAAAAGCCTTGTAAGATCTTTATATTCAGTTGGTAGCATTTTTCTGTCGTTAAACTCAAGAAGACATACACCTTCTTCAGTTGCCGCTGCAACCATCTCTCCAAGAGGAGTATCAATTTTAATGGTAGTGATCATTCTTATGTTTAAATTGATTTCGGATTGAAATCCGAAATCGAAAATCCGTATTCCGAAATTATTTATTAAATTTGTCGGAAGTCGATTTAATAAATTTTTTATTCCTGAACCTTAAAGCCGACCAGTCTTCATCAATTGCAACCATACGTATTCCATATAGTCCGGAATCATTAAGAGCTTTCCATCCGTGATCGCGGTCGATATCTGATCTATATTTCTTAGAGGTTTTTTTGGGATAACAGAACCATAACACGCCATCAACCATCAGGTTATGAAGGGTTATTGGTGCAAGCATCTCAACTTCCGATTTGCTTTTAACAAATATCATTATGAATTGATAGGGATAACGGGGATCAATTTTCCGGTCAATTATTACATCTTTGAGTTGAGAGGAAATTGAAAGTACGAATGTTTCTTCTGCGTTTATTACTGATATCCTTTTCTGTCCTTTGTAATTAAGTTTATCAAGCAGATTTTTCATTTCAGGTTATAGATTTGAACGCTAATTTAACAAAAAATTGATATATCTGCTAAAAGATGTTACCTTTGGGATATCAAAGAATGGGGTGCCTTAAAACTACGGGCTGAGATCATACCCTTAAACCTGATCCGGGTAATGCCGGCGGAGGGAAAAGAGAGTATCCAACAAATCAGCTTTAATTAACAACCTCATTTTCTTGATCTTGAAGATGAATTAATTAACAGGACTATGAGGAGACTGATTTGTTTAATTATGTTTGCAGGGTTGCAGGGGATTTCTCAGGCAATTATGTTTCAGAATAATGGACCGGTGATAAAGGGTAAAGTGTCTGATATCAACGGATCGCCTTTACCGGGTGCAGGAATAACAATTGAAAACACATTCCTTGGAGTGCATACTGATTCAGAAGGGAACTATACATTATCAGTTCCAAAAAATGGAGTTTATCTATTACGTTTTTCTTTTATAGGATATGAATCACAGTTCAGTGAAGTCAGAGTAAAAGGCGATACTGTATTGAATATAACTCTTATGTCGAAGTCAGTCATGACAGAGGAGGTATTTGTAAGTGCAACGAGAGCCGGAGAGCATACTCCTATGGCATATACTACGGTTACCAAAGAAGATATTTCAAAAAATAATATTGTTCAGGATATACCATATCTGCTGGATTATACGCCTTCACTGGTTGTTTCATCAGATGCGGGAACCGGAGTTGGTTATACATATATTAATATCAGAGGCACTGATGTGAAACGTATCAACGTAACAATCGACGGAGTACCTGTTAACGATGCTGAATCTCACGGAGTATGGTGGGTCGATCTGCCTGATCTGGCATCATCGGCCGATAATATTCAGATTCAAAGAGGAGTAGGAACATCAACAAACGGAGCAGGCGCATTTGGTGCCACTATAAATTTTGAGACTACGAATTTGAATCGAGAACCTTATGCAGAAGTCAATTCATCTTATGGCTCATTTAACACTTCCAAAAACACAATAAATTTTGGCACCGGTTTAATTGATAAAAAGTTTGCAGTTGATGCACGTTTATCAAAGATCTGGTCCGACGGATATATCGACAGGGCTTTCAGCGATCTGAAGTCGTTTTATATTTCAGGAACAATGTATGGCGAAACCAGTATTTTGAAATTAATGATTTTTTCAGGAGTAGAACATACCTACCAGGCGTGGTTAGGCGTTCCTAAAGATTCGTTAACAACACATAGAACATATAACCCATATAGCTATAAAAATGAAACAGATAATTACTGGCAGGATAACTATCAGCTTCATTATTCAAAAGAAATAAACAGTAGTCTGAGTGCAAATGCCGCATTGCATTATACACATGGACAGGGATACTATGAAAACCTGGTACAGAACTCAAAATTCAGTTCATTCAATCTGCCGAATGCAGTTTTTAACACAGATACAATAACAAGCTCAGATTTTATCACACAAAGATGGCTTAGAAATGATTTTTATGGTTTTACCTACTCGTTAAATTACAGGAAAAACAAGATTAACACTGTAATTGGGGGGGGGTGGAATCAATATCTTGGAAATCATTTCGGAGATATAATATGGGCTAAAATTGTAACTTTCAATGATGAAAGCTTCAGATGGTATCAGGGGACCGGTGATAAAAAGGATTTAAATACATTTTTCAAGGTCAACTATTCATTGACAGACAAATTAAACCTGTATGCAGATTTACAATTAAGGAATATCAATTACTCAATTGGAGGATTTAATGAGAATCTGAAAAATGTTACACAGAATCATAAGTATAACTTTTTTAATCCCAAAGCAGGTCTGGTATATAATTTAAATGAGAAACAAAAATTTTATGCTTCATTCGGAGTTTCTCAAAGAGAACCGGCTCGTGACGATTTCACAGATGCAGACCCGGGGAAGACACCTGTCCCCGAAAAATTATTCGATTACGAAGCCGGATACGAATTTCATTCATCAAAATTGATGCTAAAAGGGAATTTATATTATATGTATTATCACGATCAGTTGATCTTAACCGGTGAGATAAATGATGTCGGTGCCACGATATTAACAAATGTATCAAAAAGTTACAGGCAAGGGATTGAGATTGAAACAGGAATTCAGATTCTTGAAAATTTAAACTGGTACGAAAATTTAACTTTTAGCAGGAATATCATTCCGGTTTTTACAGACCTTACTGATAACTGGGATACTTCGGGTCAGGATAAAGAGACGTTAAAAAATAAAACAATCTCTTTCTCCCCGTCAGTAATAGCAAGTTCAGTTCTGGACTATTCTCCTTTTAAAGATTTTCATATTAACCTGAATACTAAGTACGTCGGGAAACAATACATCGATAACACACAGAACTCTGACAGGATGTTGAATGCTTACCTGGTTCAGAATATATCTTTCCTGTATACACTTAAAAAGAAGGTATTTAAAGAGCTGACATGCCAGTTTGTAATAAATAACCTGTTTGATGAGATGTACGAAACTAATGCCTGGGTATATAAGTACATTGAAGGAGGATCGCTGCATATAATGGACGGATATTTTCCCCAGGCTGGTATCAATTATATGTTTAAGGTTGGATTAAAATTTTGATGGTCAATTAATTATAATGCCAATATCTGACTGGATATCAAATAATTTTATCGAAATATTCGGAGCTGTTACAGGGATCGTCTATGTCTTTCTTGAAATAAGGCAAACCATCTGGTTATGGCCTGTCGGGATAATAACATCTGCAGTCTATATATGGGTGTTTTTCACAAGTAAATTTTATGCAGATATGAGCCTTCAGGGCTATTATCTTGTCATTAGTATCCTTGGGTGGTACTGGTGGGCTAAAGGCACAGGGCAGAGGGCTCAGAGCTCAGAGCAAGAAAAAGAAGGGGAGACGCGGAGAAGGGAAGAAGGGGGGAAGGAACAGTTGCAGGTAACCAGGTTAAAACTCCGGACAGGCATAGTACTGGCTATCGTGTTTGTTCTGCTTTATACAGTAATGTGGTTTGTTCTGACCAGGCTGACAGATTCTCCTGTACCTGTCAGGGACTCTTTTATTACATCGCTGTCGATAGTTGCAACATGGATGCTGGCAAGGAAAATATTTGAACACTGGTATTTATGGATTGTTGTAAATTTCGTATCGGCTGTTCTCTTTTTGACACGCGGACTTTTTCCGACATTCATTCTGTATATTGTTTATGGGATCATGTCGTTTGCCGGACTCGTAGAATGGAAGAAAACAATTAAAACTGATCTAACTGCACGCAAAAATGGATGATTTTTTATCTGGATCTTACACTGTTATAGTTGCTGACGGAATTTTCCCTCAACATGAAATTCCTCTTGTGTATCTGAAAAATGCCAAAAGAATAATCTGTTGTGACGGAAGTGCACAAAATCTTGTTCTTGCCGGAATGCAACCTGATGCTATTGTCGGAGATATGGATTCGCTTAATGATGAATTAACGAACAGGTTTACAGATCGTATTTATCTTGATGAGAATCAGGATACTAACGATCTGACGAAGGCAGTCTCCTGGTGCAGGGATATGGGTTATAAAGATATTGTCATTGTTGGAGCTACGGGTAAGCGTGAAGATCATACCCTGGGAAACATCTCGCTTCTTGCAGATTATATAAAATATGTGAATGTAATTATGGTTACGGATACCGGAATTCTGCGACCGTTATTAAAAAGTTCTCAAATATCATCCTTCCCCGGTCAGCAAATTTCAATATTTTCCATTGATCCTGAAACAGAAGTCACTTCAAATGGATTACGATATCCACTTCGCAGAACAAAAATATCAAACTGGTGGTTTGCCACATTAAATGAGGCACTTGGAGACATTTTTTCGCTTGAATTTGACGCCGGTAGGGTGATTGTGTATTTGAAATTTAATGAATCCGAATTATAATATTTTCAATTCTTTAACCAGGTAGATAAGCTGAACTCGGCTCTTTACGTTTGTTTTCATGTAGATTCTGTGTGTATGATCTTTTACAGTTTGCAGGCTGATAAACAGTTTTTCCGATATTTCCTTGTTGCTTAATCCATTGCATATTTCACGGACTATGTCTGTTTCCCGGGGAGACACTTCAAATTTTTTACAGAACTCTTCAAAAGAAAAGTCCTTTTCCGGTGCAGATGTGAAAACGGTAAAAAGGGTACCGTAATTAAGATATATCGGAAGAAAAGTGTTGCCTGCAAAGAATGTCAGAGTAAAAAGTACAGCAATATATGATTGTGAGTTATAAAACAGCAACGGCAGACACTGCAAAATCATCACCAGGAAAATTCCCGGGCCAATTCTCCTTCTGTCATAATCATGAATGATTGACCTTCCTTTCCCGGGAAGTACTATAAGCAAAAAGGAAAGAAAAGAATACAGGAAGTGCATTGAAATGAAGTAGTACTTTATCAGTGAAACAGGTTTAACCTCGCTTGTTTTTGCTATGAAATAACCCACTACAATAATTATTGAGAAATTAATCAACAGAAACAATAAAACAAATAAGTTGCTATTCTTTCTTCCGGATATTCCTAATGAAAACTGTATCAGCATCATCCAGGCAAAAACAAGAAATGGCAATCCCAGCAACATTGCAATATCCGAGAACCTTGCAAGAAGTTCTGCTGAAATGTACGTAGATAGAAATGCTTTAATTACTACTTGTCCCCATATTCCATAGAATCCAAAAGTAAAGATGAATACCTGGAAATAGAGCAAGGTTGAAAAGATTTCAAGGTGATATCTGTTTCTTAACCTCGATGTGAGCACGACTCCTCCTGCAGCCATGGCAACCGACAATATGAATATTAAATATCCGAGGTAATGCAACATTTTATAAAGGTATAAAAAACCATTTAAACCGAAAGTTCAAAAATAGCCACTACCATAGTATTGTATTACATACTAAAGTAGGAAAATTCAAAATCACTACTATAGTATGAAGTCCGGGAAAAACATGAGACTTAAATTTGCTTCATAAATGTTCGCGGTTTTTTAAATTTAATAAACAAGAATATGGAAACAACAAATAGTAATTCAAATATGGAAGCAAATAATTCCTCTAATACGGTAACAGGCAGAGAGTACAAGTTAGTTCCGGATTTCGGGTATTGCTTTGGAACAGGATGGAGAGTAATGATGGATAATTTCCTTAGGTTATTTCTGGTTATTATTATCCTTGCAATAGTAACTGCACCTTTTAAGATGTTTAATTTCCAATTCGATATGTCTGATCTGGCCAGAGCTCCATGGCATTGGAGGAACGATTTCGACCATAATCTTTTCAGGCTGGGGACATTCGGAATTTTCGCAGCTTTTTTCGGATTGCTTGCAATGCTCTATGCGTTTCTTGTAGCTCCGGTATTTGAGTATGGAGGCAATATGATATTTGTTCAGGCAGTCAGGAAAATAAAGCCCGATTTTGAATATCTGATCAAAGGTTTTATGGAGAACTATCTTCATATTATTCTTGCTAACCTGCTGGTATTTGCCCTGGTGGTTCTCGGGTTATTTGCTCTTATCATTCCCGGAATAATCATCGCATGCAGGCTCGCGTTCGTCTCATATATAATAATGGATAAAAAGCTCGATCCTATAGAGGCCGTTGAATTAAGCTGGAAACTGACCCGAGGTTATGGCTGGCAGATCTTTTTAATGGGTTTTGTATCAATCTTTATCGTGATCTTTGGACTTTGTATGTTAATAGTTGGAATTTTCCCGGCGCTTATTTGGATATGCAGTTCGTTTGCATCTCTGTATGAATCGGTTCTGAGGGAAAAGGAGAAGCCTGCTGAGGTGATAGCTGCATAATCAAGTGTTTTTACTGTACTATTTATAAATTTGGAGAGGTTACATGAAAATGTAGCCTCTTTTGTTAAATATGAGAATCGCGGATGTCATTGATGCTTAAGGCCAAATTGTTTTGAAATCAAATTACTTGTATATTTTCTTTTTGTTTACAAAAAATATATATATAATTTTGTTATACTTAAGATACCAGGGTAATAACCAATAATTTATTGCCTGAAAATATTTAGTTATAATTCAGATGTACTTGATAATGCAAGTATCTGTTGTATATTAATATGAAGCGCAATTCCGGGTTTCCCAATATTATCCCATGTGTTAACCTGATTTTTATTATTCTTCTTGCACATCCATTATCAGGTCAGCAAATTGGCACAGCACCTGTTATCACAATTATTAGTCCCTCTATCACTGATAGTCTTAATAATAAAGGTATAACCCTGGTGAGGGCAGAAATTGTCTCCAAAACTTCATTAAAAACATTCAGGATAATTAATAACGGGGCCATAGCGGGTATTGAAACCGGTATAAAAACTGTACAAAAAGATAGCATTACCTATATCATAGAGAGTTTAATTCCTCTTAACAGAGGTCAAAATATCATTTATGTTGAAGCAAAAAATTCTATTGGTTCGGCAAGTTCAGAAAAACGTATTATTACCAGCCAGCTTGAACCGTTTGTGACATGGCTCTTACCCGCTTCTGTCAACTCAACCGCGGAGTCGGGAATGCTGACAATTAAAGCTGAAATAAAGACAGACTGTGATCTGGGGAATGTAAGTATAAATCTCAATGGCACTGAATTAACTAAGGGAAAGGGAGAAATTACCCGCCTGAATAATGATATATATATTTTAGAAAGCTCCTTGCGGCTTAAAACCGGAAAGAACAGCATTTACATAGCTGCAAGCAACATTAGGGGAGTTACTAATTCAACAATAAGATACATATATATAGGCTACTCCCAACCCATTATAACTCTTGTCAGTCCATCTCCAGTTGATAGTCTTAATAATAAAGGTCTAATCCTGGTCAGGGCGGAAATTGTCTCTCATACTGCATTAAAAACATTCACGATATTTAATAATGAGGCAATAGCGGGTATTGAGACTGGTATAAAAGCTGTACAAAAAGATAGCATTGACTATCTTATAGAGAGTTTAATTCCTCTCACAAGAGGTCAAAATATCATTTATGTTGAAGCAAAAAATTCTATTGGTTCGGCAAGTTCAGAAAAACGTATTATTACCAGCCAGCTTGAACCGTTTGTGAGATGGCTCTTACCCGCTTCTGTCAACTCAACAGCGGAGTCGGGAATGCTGACTATCAAAGCTGAGATAAGGACAGACTATGATCTGGATAATGTAAGTATAAATCTCAATGGCACTGAATTAGGTGAGGAAAAGGGAGAAATTACCCGTCTTAATGATAATACCTATTCTTTTGAAGGGAACATAAGACTTATTTCTGATAAAAACAGCATTTATATCTCGACTAGAAATACTAAAGGAGTTACCAACTCAACAACTAGGGTTGTCAACTTTCTTCATGGTGCACCACCGGTCATAACTCTTGTCAGTCCATCCGCCGTTGATAGTCTTAATAATTCAGGAATAATTATGATCAATGCGGAAATTGTCTCCAATACCGAATTACAAATAGTCAGGATATTTCACAATAGAATTAGTGAAATTGCAAAAAATCTTGAACAGAAAGATAATAATACGTATATATTAAAGAACCTGGTTCCTCTAGAGGCAGGTATAAATATCATTTCCGTTGATGCAAAAAACTTTATTGGCACAGTAAGTTCGGGGAAACGCATTATTGTTTGCAAGCTTGAACCAATTATTAAATGGATCATGCCTGCTGCTGATAATTCGACCATGGAAGAGGGAAAGCTGAATATCAAAGCTGAGATAAAAACAAGCCTTGATCTGCTCAATACCAGTATAAATATCAATGGTGTTATATTAGCCCTGGGAAAAGAAGCAATTACCCGCCTGAATAATGATACATATCTTTTGGAAAAGACTGTACATTTAAGTACGGGAGGAAACAGCATTATTCTTAGTGCTGTAAATGCAAAAGGAACAGGTTATTCATATAAGCGTTCTATCAACTTTGTGCCAGGTATCATATCAGAAATTAAATGGATAATGCCAGTTGATATTAATTCTGACACATATAAGCCTGATTTCCCGGTTTCTGCCAACATAAAAACAAAATCAGAAATTAAAAGCACAGATCTGTCTCTCAATGGCACTGAATTAGCATCCGAAGGCAGAGCAAAGATCTCCAAAAAGAACACTGAAGAATACTTGTACGAGAATACATTAACTCTAAAACCGGGAATTAACACAATTAACCTGTCAGCTATAACTGATGCATTGACAATTAGTTCGGAACAGCTTCACATAACTTATATAGTTCCCACCTTGCCCGTTATTGCATGGAAGAATCCGATGCCTGACCAATCAGTAGTGAATAATCCTTCTTTGGATATAAAGATGGATATTAAATCGTTAGCTAAATTGGAAAATATTGTAGTTTATCTGAATGGGAAAGCCCTGGAGAATATCAGTTTATTAAATAGCGTTAAAAAAGAAAATGAAGATTTTGTTCTGGAAAATTCTGTATCCCTCATTCCAGGAGATAATAACATCTATGTAGTTGCGGAAAATATTGTAGGCAAGTCTGCATCAGATATGCGTAGCATTAAATACGTTGTTCCATCTAAGCCTTTAATAATATGGGGTAATCCTGAGACAAGTGTTTCCAACTTATCAACAGACACAATTACTATCAAGGCAGATATTACGTCTTTGACCGACTTGCAGAATCTTCAGGTATTTCATAATGATAAGGCTTTATCTGGTGTGCCCGATGTTAATATAATAAATAGGCAGCAGGGGGAATATAGTATTAAAAAGACATTGACACTTAATCAGGGAGAAAACAGGATATATATTGTTGCGGAAAACAGTGCGGGAGGTTCCACTTCGGAGACTAGGTCAGTAAATTATATAACTCCTGCAGCACCTGCAATAAGCTGGTTAAACCCATCAAAGCCATACACGGATATTGATTTATATTCAGCAGAGATAATTGCGACAATTAAATCATTTGATAAGCTTCAATCGGTGCTTGTTTATGTGAACGGCACAGGATCGGAAGAGGTAAATCAAATTTTACCTTCAGGATTACAAGGTGAGTACAAACTTAAAAAAGCAATAAAGCTTCAACCTGGGGAAAACAATATTTATCTCACAGTAACCAATAATGTTGGGACTACTAACTCTGAAACACGCTATCTTACCAATCCAACTGCAAATCCACCTGTAATCACCTGGACTATTCCAACTATTGACAGCACTATTGTCAATTCAGACATCGTTGTTATTGAAGCGTGTATAAAATCAACAACAGGGCTTAAATCTGCACAGATCTTTGTAAATGGTGTTCAGCAGGCCAGTGAAATGACGTTTCAGGCACCTCAAACCAGCGGATGTAACTATAGACTTTCCAAATCTGTCATTCTGAAAGAGGGAGATAATAAAGTTTTTATTATCGCTGAAAATTTCGCAGGAAGTAATCGTTCTGACAAAAGGCTGATCAGGTTTCAGACAGCAGTGACTGAAAAACGATTGGCGCTGGTTATTGGTAATTCTGATTATGGTAATTCAATGGTTTTAAAAAACTCAGCCAATGACGCTAATTTAATGGAAGGTACACTTAAAACGCTGGGATTCAATGTTATCAAACTCATCAATGCGACAAAAAATGATATGTATGAAGCTCTTAGAGGTTTCAGTAAAAAGCTTCCTGAATATAACGTGGCACTGTTTTATTATGCAGGGCATGGTGTACAGGTAGCTGGTCAGAATTATCTAATCCCGACAGATGCTTTATTAAAAGAACCAGCAGATTGCAAGTGGGAAGCAATGCGGGTAAGTGATATCATTGAAGAATTTGAAAAGGTTCCTGAAAATATCAATATTGTAATTCTTGATGCCTGCAGGGATAATCCATTTAGGAGCTGGTCCAGAGGAGGAGCACAAGGTTTCCGGGTCATGAACGCGGCGAGCGGTACTATTATTTCTTATGCTACTGCAGAAAATTCAACTGCTGCAGACGGTCCGGATAAAAATGGAACTTTTACCGAGGAACTTGTAAAACAAATGAATATTCCACAGTCCATTTACCAGGTATTTAATAATACCAGGAAAGAAGTCATGAAGAGAACCAATAACTTACAACGACCAACAGAATCGAATAATCTTACAGGAGATTTCTACTTTAAGAAATAAGTGTTTTATTTCCATTAATACCTTAGTCGCTCTTTGTGATAAGCAGATTGGCAATCGTCAATCACCATATTCGAAATCGTTATAAGATTTTATCAATATCTTAATTAATATTAGCCTTAGTTTTGTAACTTTATAGTCTAATTCATTAAAAAAACATAATCATGAAAACAAGATCAATAATTCTTCTTTTGGTATTGACTATAATGTCACCTGGTGTCACAAATGCTCAGGGATGGATTTTAAGAAGGGCAATTGACAGAAAAATCGATCAAAAAGTCGATTCAGCAGTTGATAAAAGCGCACAGGATAAAGCAAAAGAAAAACAAAAGTCAGATCAGAAATCTGACACTACTTCTGCTCAGAATAAAGGAGGCACCAAAGCAACAGGTCGTGGATTGTTTGGCGGGAAGATTGATATCAAATATGATGATGAATATAAATTTACCGGCAGGATCTATATGCAGATGGAAACATACGATAAAAAAGATGTGACTAAGGCAGACTACTACACTTATTACAACAGCAACACCCTGAATGCAGGAATTGAAATGTTGCCTGTAGATGTCAAGGAAGGAGATAAAGCTGCACCCACAGTATTCCTTTTTGATAATGATAACAGGTGCTTCATGATGCTGATAGAGAATAAGGATTCTAAAACCGGTATCATCTCAACCCTCCCGTCTGATTCGGCAATGGCCGCCCAAACCAAGGACCAGAAAGGTGCCAACCCTGAAAAGGCAACTATAACAAAAACAGGAAATTCGCGTGTTATTGCCGGATACAAATGCGATGAATATAAAATAGTTGATGCTGACAAAGAGGGCTACTCAAACGTATGGATGACCAAAGATGTAAAACTGAAGGCTGATAAAAAGTATTGGGGCAAAGCCGGAATGCCGACATATTATAACTATCCGGGATTTGAGGGAGCGATGATGCTGGCAATGGAATCATTCGACAAGAACAATAAACCCGGGATGAAAATGGAGACTAAAGAGATCAATGATAACTTTAAACACTCAATATCCACGGTAGGGATCACATTCATGAAAATGAATTTCGGCCAGGCCGGTAAAAAATAAGTTCAACTCTGTGGCACTCTTTAACCCCCTGGCCGCTTTGCGGCCATCCCCCTAAAGGGGGACTTATTGTCGATGCAATAATAATTACAACTATTTGCAGAAATTAGCCCCCCTTTAGGGGGGATGGGGGGCAAACCTTCCTGAGTTTTGCAAATCTCAGAAGCAGCTTTTTACTTCCGTCTTTTTCGAATTCTACTGTGGCGGTAGTGTTTGGTGGTTGTCCCTCAATGGATATTATTGTGCCTTTGCCAAATCTTTCGTGCTCTACAGCATCACCTTCAGAAAACAGAGAGGAATCAGCACCGATAAACGGGACATTGGATGAAGTGTCTGATTTCCTGATCTTTTTGAACCTTTCTTCCTTTGCATAAGAATGAGGTTCTTCACGAAGTGAGGCAGGTTTAACTGCCGATTGATTATTGTTCCGAAAAGGTTTTCCCCCTGTCTGGGGATAATGCAGAAATTTCTGATCAATCTCACGAAGGAACCTGCTTGGGCTGCATCTCTCCAGATTTCCCCATTTATAGCGGTTAAGTGCATAGCTGAGAGTTGCCTGTTTTTCTGCACGGGTAACTGCCACATAAAACAGCCGTCGCTCTTCTTCAAGTTCTCGTGCACTTCCTGATGACATAGGTGAAGGAAACAAGGTATCCTCCATGCCGACAATATAAACATGCTTGAATTCCAGCCCTTTGGCTGAATGCATTGTCATAAGGGTAATCTTATTACGGTCTTCTTCATTTTCAGTATCCTGATCAGTCAGTAAGGCAACATTGGCCATGTAAGCCTCTAATACTGAAGGCTCTCCATTAGTTTCAGCAGCCTCCGTAAAAACTTTTATCGCATTAAGTAACTCCTCAAGGTTTTCATAGCGGCTTACCTCTTCGGGGGATTTTCCCTCCTTAAGTTCTTTCATGATTCCTGATCCAAGAGCAATTTCCCTGGCTTTTATGAAAGCATCAGTTGTATCTGAATTCAGACTAAAATTATTGATTGCGTCGACATACATTGATAATTTTCTGACCGTCCCTGAGTTAAAATGTTCAGGGTATTTTCCGGCTTCAGGAAGAATACTCCAGGGTGTTACATTAAAGGTAGCAGCCAGTTCAAATATCTTCTGTACGGTAGTATCTCCGATGCCTCGTTTCGGGTAGTTAATTGATCTCTTAAGTGCTTCTTCATCTTCCGGATTAATAACCATCCTAAAGTATGACAGAATATCTTTTATCTCCTTACGCTCGTAAAATGACAGGCCACCATAGATTTTGTAAGGAATATTTTTTCGCCGGAGAGTTTCCTCGAAGATCCTGGATTGTGCATTTGTTCTGTATAAAATTGCAAAGTCTGACCAGTTGAGCTGTTGAGAGAACTTTTTATCGAAAATGTCAGATGAAACATTAAATCCCTCCTCAGAATCGGTCATCGCCTGCATTACCTGTATCTTCTCGCCGGCCTCATTCATGGAATAGACATTTTTATGGATCTGACCCTCATTATTTGCAATAATTGTATTTGCAGCATTTACAATTGTCTGGGTCGACCTGTAGTTTTGTTCAAGTTTAAAAAGCTGGTAATCAACGTAATCGTTTTTAAACTCAAGTATATTCTCAATCCTGGCTCCGCGGAATGAATAAATGCTCTGAGCATCGTCACCGACCACACAGATATTCTGGTGTGACGCAGCTAGTTTTTTGACTATGAGATATTGGGAATAGTTGGTATCCTGATACTCGTCAACAAGCACATAATTAAATCTTTGCTGATATTTGGCAAGAACATCAGGAAAATCTCTGAAGAGAATATTTGTATTCAGCAAAAGGTCGTCAAAGTCCATTGCATTGGCTTTGAAACAACGGGCAGCATAAGTTCTGTAAATATCGGTAAGCAATGGCATCCGGCTCGACTTGTCATAATCCTGCAATAATTGATCTGCACCATACATACTGTATGTTACCAGGTTGTTTTTTGCAGTGGAGATCCTTGAAGCTATGACTCCGGGTTTGTAAATATTGTCATCCAGGTTGAGTTCTCGGATAATAGATCTGATAAGACTTTTAGAATCGGAAGAATCGTAAATAGTATAATTCGATTTATAGCCGAGTCTTGCCCCCTCCATTCTTAAAATCTTTGCAAAAATAGAATGGAAGGTACCCATCCAGAGATATCGGGCTATTTCGGGATTAACAATCCTGTTGATGCGCTCCTTCATTTCCCTGGCAGCTTTGTTTGTGAACGTCAATGCAAGGATTTTTCCTGCCAGAATCCCCTTATTAAGAAGATGAACAATCCGGTAAGTCAGTACTCTTGTTTTCCCGGCGCCTGCTCCCGCAATTACAAGAGACGGTCCTTCAGTATTAATAACTGCTTGTTTCTGAGACTCATTCAGATCGTTCAGATAATTGGTTGTCATGGGTATCTTTGAATTACAGCGTACAGGCCGGGCAAATTACATATAATTTATTATAATTGTAAATTTTATTAAATAATCCGAATATCATGAAAAGATTTGGACAGGTAATTGGTGTCAGACCCGAGAACTTAGAACGATATAAGAAGTATCATGCAGCAGTTTGGCCGGAAGTACTGGGCATGATTAAAAAATGTAATATGCAGAACTATTCTATCTTTCATAAAGACAGTATTTTATATGCATATTTTGAATATACCGGAAATGATTTTGATGCCGATATGGCTAAAATGGCAGCAGATCCAAAGACCCGGGAATGGTGGGCAATAATGGAGCCAATGCAGGATCCGGTTGCTAACCGTAAACCAGGGGAATGGTGGGCAAACATGGAAGAGGTATTTCACCTCGATTGATCCCGAATATTGCTCTAATTTTATTATACTTGCATAAGAATATACCAAAGTGATATTCGAAAACGTTTTTGATAGTAAGATCTGATTGTCTGTGCGTTATTTTACTTTAATAATAGCTTTATTACTACCGGCAATTACTGAAGCCCAGCTTACAGCGCCGGGTGTTAATGCCATTAGATATACAGCCTATCCTTCTGCACCCGGAGTAAAAGATCCAATTTTTATATTTTGTAATGTTTCAGGATTACAGAAAGGAACTTTAGCTGCTAGCAGCCCCGGAGGTACAGGACCTTTTAATTTTTCGTGGTACCAATGGAGCGACATAACAAAAAGTTTCAGCACCTTTCTTAAGACCGACTCAGGAGTCTCAGCTTCGTCTTCAACTGATCTTGATGAGGGGGGATACAAAGTAATCATCAGCGGAGGGTTTGATACGAGTCTTGTCGGGTGGATTTTTATCGACAAACCTTTTTCATCTGCAGCACTACAGAATCGTACATGTGATTATGTTGCCTTAAAAGGACAGGCAGCAATCGACACTTTCTATTACAGAAATATTGCTAACGGTCTGCCTGTTAAGTTGCCAAATTCTGTCAGTTTCTTATGGTCCTCAGATCCGGCTTCGACTATTCCATCTCCCGATTTCTATTTAAACCCTCAGACTTTTGATCCTCCACTTGTTGATGTCACTTATAACCTTCAGGTAAGTGACAGTTTTGGATGTGTCAGCGACTCATCATTCTTTTATCAGACTATCAGGGTTAAGGCTGACTTCACTGCTGATCCTTATTCCGGGGAGGCTCCTCTTACAGTAACCTTTACGGATAAATCGATAAGGGCGGTAAAGTACTTTTGGCAATTTGGAGACACTATAACTTCTAAACTCTCTGATCCTGAGCCTCATATATATTATAAACCAGGACAATACTCTGTAAAACTGACTGTTGAAAGCGATCTTCATTGTGTTGATTCTTTAAGATTGGACCAAGACATTGTTGTTGATCCATCGGAACTTGGTATTCCTAATGTATTTACTCCTAACGGCGACGGAATCAACGACAATTTTTTGGTAGAATCAAAATCTCTCAGGAGCCTGAGCGTCGAGATTTTCAGCCGCAGTGGTATGAAAGTGTACTCCTTTTACGGTGAGGGAGAAGTTCTGAAAAACTGGAAAGGGTGGGACGGGAATGTAAATTATTCATCGATCAAGGCCACTCCTGGTGTTTATTTCTATATCGTCAAGGCATATGGATGGGATGATGTTGTTTATACCGGTAAGGCATACAGGGGATTCGTTTATTTATACAGGTAAAGGCTTAACGGCACAAGGGCATAACGGCATTGCGCCATTACGCCTTTCTACTCCTGCAGGTTTTTCTTCAGGAACCGGATCCAATTGTCGCTCATTATATTTTTAATATCAGTCGCAGAATAACCGATATCCGAGAGCATAGCCGGAACTTTCTGAAGATCAGTAATGGTATCAAGGTCGTATGGACATTGTTCTGTTCCAAAAGCGCCATCGAGATCCGATCCGATGCCCGCGTGCAAAGAGTTGCCGGTAAGCTGACAAATGTGGTCAATATTGTTGATCACAAGTTTTAATGATACTCCCATGCTTTTAGGATCCGATTTCCCGCTTACCCAGCCAGGAACAATCATCCATGCGTCGAGAGCAACACCAATTACTGCATCTCTGTTTGCCAGTTCAGTGATCTGTTCATCGGAGAACTGCCTGTTGTGAGGTACAAATTTCCGGCAGTTATTATGACTTGCCCATACAGGTCCATGATATATATCTAATGCCTGCCTGAAGCTTTCTTCACATAAATGAGTGGCATCAAGAATGATACCGAACCTTTCCATCTCTTTGAGAAGCTCCCGTCCTTTTATACTTATCCCCCCATTGGAATCAGTTCCATATGCATATGTTCCCGGCCCAAAATGAGCCGGGCCTATAGCGCGTAATCCATATTCATAAGCTTTTTCGAGATGATGCATTGAAACTATTGAGTCTGCCCCTTCGAGACTTAAAATGTAACCTATTGCTGCATTTTCAGATGGCTTCTCCCATAATTGAAGATGTTTTTCAAGTTCATTTACAGAACGAATCTGTACCATTTCTCCAATCTCCTCCATGGTTTTATACCAGGCCAGCTGACCCTGCGTCTGGGCCCATGCCTGTTCCGGTGATTTCCACCCCGGCATATTGTTTCCCCGTTTCACATACCTCGCTATCTGAGTAGCAACACAAACCCCTACTTGTCCTTCGCGCATTGAAGGCAGGCTCACTGTACCTTTTGCCCTGTCGGGCTTATCAGTCATCCCTTCTTCGCTCTTGCGAATCTGTTCTACTGTCCATCTGAGATCGCGATTCCATTCGAGGGCATTCATTGCCAGATCGAGATGTCCGTCAAAAATCAAAGGCTTATTTAACATTGGTCAGGTTTATATCAGATAGTGATTTTTCTATTTCTTGCTTCAACATCCCATTGTCCTGTAACATTATGATCATTAACCACATAAACAATATCATACCGGTCAACTGTCGGACAAATATGCCATGGAATACCGTAAAGAGGATCTCCGATTTTATATTTATCTGCTTGAGTTGTTCGGATAACCATATGTTCTTCGTTATGGCTGACAATTGCATATTTCTCAATTTCCAGAAGTTTAATTCGTGGCTGAGGCATTTCTGAAGCAATTGCTTTATGGCCAAGATCGAGACATAACAGTTCCTTCCCGGGTTTGCTTATAACTCTTGTAAGCAACACTGCCGCAAATAAAAAGTCCATATCAGAAAAGGAGCAACTGTTTTCGTCCCACAATATAAGTGTTCCCGGACTGCATTCTACACCTTTTCGTAAAGCGTGAATGGGGAAGGTAGGAGTTCCTCCCGCAATAATTTTAACAGGTGAGATACCTTCATTTTTCAAGTCTTCAATCAGGCTGATTACCGGTGCAAATGAATCATTGCATATTTTTTCTCTTAGTGAAAGATCCGGTTCATGAATATGACCGTCATATACATGAAGTCCTTCTGCAACGAGCATAGGTGAATCAATTATCCTTTTGAAGAGTCTCGCGGCTTTTTCTCCGGGAATCACACCTGTTCTGTTCATCCCGTTGTTAATATCAAGCCAGACGTGAGTTTCGCGTCCGGTTTTTCTGGCCATATCTGAAAGCTGTATAATAACCTCTTCATTATCAGCGATACAGGAAATCTTTGTGCTATTGAATTCTTGTTTTAATTTAAGAAACCTTCCGATATTCGGGCCTACTGGTTGTACGGCAAGTAATATATCGGGGGCTCCGCAGCTTGCAACCATCTCTGTCTCAGAAATCGTGGCGCATTTGAACTTATAAATGCCATATTTCATCTGCAGTTTGATGATCTCGGCCATTTTATGCGTCTTGACATGCGGCCTCAGTCGATCCGCACTTCCTGCAATTTCAATCATTTTCCTGATATTGGCTTCAACACGGACGGGATAGATCAGTAGGGAAGGAGAAGAGACTTCCTGAACGTTATCTATCTTGTACCAACCTTCATTTGAATCAGGCCTGTTTTTCATATTCTAATAGAGTTCAAACATAGCTTCAACTTCGACGACAATATTCATGGGAAGCATCATACCTACAGCGCTTCTTACTCCAACTCCGTTATCTTCACCAAATACCTCAGCCATTAGTTCACTAAATCCGTTTATTACAGCCGGGTGACTCTCGAAGTCGGGTGTGCTGTTGACCATACCCAATACCTTCACTATCCGTTTGATCTTTTTAAGCTCTCCAAAGTGAGCTTTAATTGTGGAAAGCATAGTAAGTCCTGCCTGTCTGGCAGCCAGTTTACCTTGATCCGTATCAAGATCTGCACCAAGTTTACCTTTCATCATCGTTCCATCGGGCAAAATGGGTCCCTGTCCTGATATGTAGAGAAATTTATCAATGACCAGAACCGGTTTATAAACTCCAACCGGCTTTGGTGCCGGTGGCAGGATCAGTCCTAACTCAATGACGTGTAAATCAGTATCTTGTTTCATAATCAGTAATTTAACATATGTGAAATATACACATTATTTACGGCAATACAAAGCTATTAAATAGGCAATCCCCCTGACCGCTTCGAATCCCACGCGGCAAGCTGGCTCCTTCGCTAAAACAGCCCCCCGGGCTGTTTCTTAACGCTCGGTCCTCCCTAAAGGGGGACTAATTCTCTCACATTAAGAAAAATATCCTAAAAAATCGAGGATTAACCCCCCTTTAGGGGGCAGGAGGGTTGATTCTTTTATACATACAACTCAGCTTTAAAAATAGTTTTAGCCTGTCCGGAAATTTCAACTCTGTCTCCTTTCATCGAAACCTTCAGGATACCTTCTCTTTTTGATACCTGGTGAGAATTAAAATCTTTCCTCCCTGTCTTTTCTGACCAGAATGGAGCAAGTGCACAATGGGCAGAGCCTGTTACCGGATCTTCATCTATTCCAACAGCAGGAGCAAAACAACGGACACAGAAATCGAATGCCGGATCTTCAGATTCAGATGTCACTATCAGATCTCCAAATACAGAACCTTTCATCATAGAAAAATGAGGTTTCATGCTTCTGACATCCTTTTCACTCTTCATAAGGGCAAGAGTCCATCCAAACCCTGTCTTATGTAACTCCTCCGGAATTGAACCTGTCACTTTTTCAAATTCAGGAGTTATCTCCATCTTTTCAAGGGGATATACCGGGAAATTCATTGTTATCCAGTGGCCACTTTTCATTATAATCAGTTCTCCTGCTTTTGATGAAAACCTTATCTCTTCATTGCTCTTAACCATTCCGGTTTCATATAGTACATGTGAGGCAGATAATGTGGCATGACCACAAAGCTTCATCTCTGCTTCGGGGGTGAAAAATCTGATCATTAGGCAGTTATTACCGGGAAACACAAATGCGGTTTCGGATAGATTCATTTCCATTGCAATATTCTGCATCCACGTCGCATCAGGCTCCTGATCAATAATGCAAACGCCTGCAGGATTACCTTTAAATGGTTTGGTGGTGAATGCATCGACCTGATAAATAATTTGTTGTGATTTCATAAAAATTTTATTAAATAATTTATATAGCTTAAACTGCCCCCTGTCCCGCTGAGGCGGGACCTCCCCCTAAAGGGGGACTAATTCGGAGCTATCCAAGCGAATTACACTTGAATTCAGAGTATTAGCCCCCCTTTAGGGGGGTTGGGGGGGCAAAGAACGCTCTTGGCCTTTTGAGTATTCCTCCATTCACCGGTAAATTTAACCGTTTAGCATAATTTATCCGAAACTTAACATATAAAACTTTGTAAACCGAAATAGTTTTTATATTTTTGTATCGTTTATTAAAAATCTTTATGGAAGTCAGGGACCGAATAATAGAAGGAGCAGTGGAATTATTCAAGACTTACGGAATAAGATCTGTAACAATGGATTCTCTTGCAAATCAGCTTGGTATGTCAAAGAGAACAATATATGAGGTCTTCTCAGACAAAGATGAACTCTTGATGGAGGTATTGACAAGGATGGCCAGTCATCAGAAAGACCTGGTAAAAAGAGTTCTTGATGAGTCAGAAAATTCAATTGTTGCAATATTCAGGATGCTTGAAATCAACAGAGATAATTTTCAATCTATGAGCCCGGCATTTCAGTCAGATCTGAAAAAGTACCATCACGATGTTCTGATAAAGAATATAGATAATATTGAGATGCCTGATTACAGATACCATTTTCAGGTAATTGAAAAAGGGATTAAAGAAGGGCTCTTCAGAAAAGAAATTAATCCTGATCTGGTCAACCGTTGCCTTTATAACCTTGGGAGATCGATTATGGATAATGACCTTTATCCTTATGAATTGTTTTCAAGACGCGATGTGATCAGAAATATTTTCTTCATTTACCTTAGGGGAATTTCAACCCCCAAAGGTCTGGATCTTATCAACAAGCTTGAAAAAGACTTTTGAAACCTGCTAGTTAGTTTAAACATGTATCGATAATAATTTTTTAAGATGAAAAAGAAAGAAATTTTGATAGTTTCACTATTATTCTTATTAATAGGAGGGATTTTACATGCACAGAATAGCAGCGGTGACCTGAAACTTACATTAAAAGAGGCACAGGAATATGCGATTCAGCATAATAAGATGGTGATCACATCAAAAATGGATGTCCAGGCATCAAAGATCGCCTTGTGGGAGACTATCTCAAACGGATTACCTCAAATCAGTGCCACCGGTTCATTTACAGATAATCTTAAATTAATGACCACTCTGATGCCAGGTGAATTTTTCGGGCAACCGGCTGGCACGAAGGTGCCGATTACTTTTGGATCTCAGTATAATTCAGGTGCAACTGTTCAGGCAAGTTTATTGCTGTTCAATGCACCATATTATATTGGTATTGAGACTACAAAACTGGCACAAAAGTTAAGTGAACAAAGCTTTTCCAAATCAGAACTTGATACAAAAGAATCTGTCAGCTCGGCATATTTCCTGATACTTGTCTCTGAAAAATCCCTTGAGATACTCGATGGCAATATTGCAAATCTTAATGAAACTCTTAAATCAACCAGGGTAATGTTTACAGCCGGTATGGCCGAATCAACTGATGTTGATCAGATGGTATCAAATGTTACAATGGTTGAAAATACCCGGAGCTCAATGCAACGTACTATTGAAATGAATTATAATCTTCTGAGGTTCCAGCTTGGAGTGACTGCTGATACGAGGATAGTTCTGACTGAAACGCTCGAAGGACTTACATCTGAAATTAACATTGAAGCCCTTCTGTCGCAGCAATTCGATCACAAACAAAACTTAAATTATCTTCTCATTGAGAATCAGGAGAAAATGTTTTCGCTTGCCCTTAAATCTCAAAAGGCATCAATATTACCTACATTAGCAGGGTTTTACAGTTATGGAATTACAGGTATGGGCGATAAAGTCAGAACGCAGCAATGGTTCCAGAACTCAATGACCGGACTGCAGCTTTCCATTCCTATTTTTGCCAGCGGACAGAAATACAGTCAGATAAAAAAAGCACAGATAAATTGGGAGAAAGCTAAAACAACAAAGGAAATGGTTACAGAACAGTTGCTTCTGCAGGAAAAGCAGCTAAGATATAATCTTGTAAATGCAAACCTGAATTACAAAAGCCAGAAAGCCAACGTAGATGTATCAAAGAGAGTATATGCCAGCATGGAAAATAAATACAAACAGGGAATGGCTTCAAGCCTTGACCTGACACAGGCAAATTCTCTTTTTTTGCAGGCTGAGAATAACTACGTAACTTCTTTAATGAACTTGCTTCAGACAAAGCTTGCATTAGATAAATTATTGAATAACATGTAAAAGCAATTGATATATATAGAAATAAACTGAAATAAATAGAAACTGAAAAAACATTTAATAATGAAATACTTTAATTCAATTATGACAGTAATGATAACCGGACTGTTACTTACATCCTGTTCATCAAAAGACAAAAATAAGGCAACTTCACCTACAAGTCCTGCAACCCCGCCTGAGAAAGCTGCAATCCCGGTCAAAGTAATGGCTTTATCAAAAACAAAAATTTCAAGGACAATAGACTATACCGCTACCATTCTTCCTTTCGAAGAGGTAAACATGGCCCCTTCCACTCCCGGAAGAATAGAAAAAATATATGTTGAAGTAGGCGACAGGATAAATAAAGGTGATAAACTCTTTCTTATGGACCGGACACAGCTGTTTCAGTTAAAATTGCAGTTAAGCAACCTGGAAAAGGATCTGAACAGAATCGACACACTTCTCAGATCCGGAAGTGCCAAACAGCAGCAGTATGACCAGATGAAGACTCAATATGATGTAACAAAAAAGAATGTGGAGTTCATGGAACAAAATACTTTATTAAAAGCTCCTTTCACCGGTATTGTTACCGGAAAATATTTTGAAAATGGCGAAATCTATTCAGGTTCTCCTACAACTCAGTCAGGCAGGTCAGCAGTTGTTACTGTTCAGCAGGTTAATCCGCTGAAAGTTGATGTAAATATATCAGAACAGTACTTTCCATTGATTAAGAATGGAATGAAAGCGAATATTACTGCGGATGTTTACAAAAATGAAGCATTCATCGGTTCTGTCTTTCGTATTTATCCGACAATAAATTCAGCGACAAGATCATTTATAACTGAAGTCGCTCTTCCTAACAGAAATGATCTTCTGAAGCCGGGGATGTTTGTAAGAGTTTCAATGGATCTGGGTGAGGTTGAAACATTTGTCGTGCCGGCAAACACTGTTTTGGTACAGGAAGGTACCAATATAAGATTTGTATTTGTTGCGAGGACACACACTGCCGAAAGGATTGAAGTCACAATAGGAAAACGATTTGATGACCAGCTTGAGGTTATATCTTCAAATATTAAAGAAGGTGATATGCTTATAATTGAAGGACAGGCAAAATTGATCAACGGCGACAAAATTGAAATAACTAAATAATTATCAGAATTTCATCTATAAAAAAATGAGTATATATAGTGCTTCCGTAAAAAGACCAGTAACAACCATTCTGATATTTGTCGGACTGATGGTTATGGGGATCTATTCACTGACGCAATTGCCTGTGGATCTTTATCCTGAGATGGAATTGCCTTTCGTGGTTATTTATACGAATTATTCCGGAGCGAGTGCATCCGATATTGAATCGAATGTAACCCGGCCTCTGGAAAATGCCCTTAACTCAGTAAGTAAGTTGAAAGAGATAACATCCACCTCAAGTGATGCAACTTCCGTTATCTTCATGAACTTTGAATATGGAACAAACCTTGATGAGGCATCGAATGATATAAGGAGTGCCCTCAGTTTCACTGAGAGAGTGTTACCTGAAGATTGCGATAAGCCGACAATAATAAAATTCAGCACAAGTTTCATGCCTATTGTCTTTTATGCAATAACTGCAAAGGAGAGTTATGCAGGTCTTGAGAAAATACTTGATGAGAAGATTGTTAATCCCCTTAACAGAATCGAGGGGGTTGGTTCTGTTTCACTTGCCGGCGTACCAGGACGAAAAGTCTATATAGATGTTGATCCTAGAAAAATGGAGGCTTATAACCTTACTATAGAACAGATAGGCAATGTATTGAGAGCCGAAAACATGAATATGCCGGCAGGTTATCTTGAAATGGGCAAAACAGACTACCCTTTGCGAATTCAGGGTGAATTTCCTGAAAGTGAAACTGTTAAGAATCTTGTTATTAGCAGTTTTAATGGAAACAGTGTCTATCTTAAGGATATTGCTGAAATTCGAGATACTATACGAGAATCGAAACTTGATACTAAGATTAATGGCGCCAGAGGGATGAGTATGTACGTCCAGAAACAATCTGGCGGTAATACGGTTAAAGTCACCAAAGAGGTTGAGAAAACGCTTGCAAATCTCAAGAAAGATTTACCCCCGGACGTAAAAATTGAAAAACTTTTTGATAGTGCATCATTCATTACGGGATCAATCAGCAACCTTACTGAAACATTGATGTATGCGGGAATCTTCGTTATATTGGTAGTGCTGTTTTTCCTGGGAAGATGGAGGGCGACATTTATTATCATTCTGACAATCCCGATCTCATTAATCGTGGCTTTTATTTATCTTTTTGTTACAGGGGCTTCGATAAATATTATCTCACTCACATCCCTGTCAATAGCGATAGGGATGGTAGTTGATGATGCCATAGTGGTTCTTGAGAACATAACAAAGCATATTGAGAGGGGGAGCCGTCCGAGAGAAGCATCAATTTATGCAACCAATGAGGTATGGCTGGCGGTCATTGTAACCACTCTTACTGTTGTTGCCGTATTCTTCCCGTTAACATTTATTAAAGGTCTTACGGGAGTGCTTTTCAAGCAGCTTGGTATGATAGTGACAATCACTATTGTTACATCCGTATTCGCTGCAATTACACTGACTCCGACTCTAAGCTCCCTTATGCTGAAATGGTATCCTATCAGGAAGGATGCACCCTTCTGGACATATGATGGAAGTATCAGGAGAGGACTTAACTGGTTTGATAATTTTTATGAGAGAACACTTCGCTGGGCTCTGCATCATAAAACAGTGGTCAGTATTATAGCAGTGGTAATTTTTGTAGGCTCCATGAGCCTCTTTGGAATTATTAAAACTGAGTTTTTCCCCCAGGCAGATGAGTCAAGAATTTCAGCAACAATCGATCTTCAAACCGGAACGAGGGTCGACGAAACAATTAAGACTGCTGATAAGATAGATGAACTTATAAAAACCAAATATCCTGAAGTTAAGATAATAGCAACATCTACAGGAGCTGATGATCAGGGTGGATTTGCATCCATTTTCAGTGCCGGAGGCACACACAGGATAACCTACAGCCTTTCTCTGACTCCGATTGAAGCAAGAAAGAAATCGGTGTTTGAGATTGTTGAGGAGATGAGAACCGATCTTTCAAAAATGTCTGAAATCATCAACTTTTCTTTAAGTACCTCTGATAATATGGGCAGCTTTGGAGGTAACGCAGTTGATGTTGAAGTTTATGGATACAATATCTCTGAAACAAATCTTGTTGCAGAAGAGCTAGCAAAAAAGATTAAAAATATTCAGGGTACGAAGGATGTTACAATAAGCAGGGCCAAATCAAAACCGGAACTTCAGATAATCTTTGACCAGAATAAGATGATTGCCAATGGTCTTAACACTGCGATGGTATCGACTACTGTTAAGAACAGGGTCGATGGTCTTACTGCAACCAAGCTGCGACAGTTTGGTGATGAATACGATGTAGTGGTACGGTTTAAGAAAAATGCCAGGAGCACTCTTAGCGATGTCGAGAACATTGGTATTACAAATCCAATGGGACAGGTAATCAGGCTCGGGGAAATCGCTCAGATAAAAGAGTACTGGTCACCTCCTAGCATTGAGCGTAAACGCAAGGAACGCATTGTAAGAGTATCATTTACACCTTATAAGAGATCGCTGACTGATTTACAGGTCGATGTCCAGAAAGCTATTGATGAGACATCCCTTCCCGGTGGGGTTATGGTTCAGATTTCAGGAGCTATCAAAGAACAGATGGATGCATTTAAGGATATTGCCATGCTGATGATGATAAGCCTCATATTGGTCTATCTGATCATGGCATCGCAATTTGAGTCGCTTAAGATGCCTTTTATCATAATGTTCTCTATACCGTTTGCATTTTCAGGTGTTGCAATTGCCTTGTTTATAACTGATACTACCCTGAGTGTAATATCAGGTATAGGAGCAGTAATGCTTATAGGTATTGTGGTCAAAAATGCAATCGTTCTTGTCGATTTCATAAACCTGATGAGAGAAAGAGGCCATGAATTATATGAAGCTATAGCGATTTCAGGACGCTCGCGTCTCAGACCTGTAATTATGACATCTGCAACAACTATTCTGGGTATGTTACCTCTCGCAATGAGCAAAGGTTCAGGATCAGAACTCTGGAGCCCGATGGGTGTTGCCGTAATCGGAGGACTTGTTTTCTCTACTATGGTTACGCTGATCCTTGTTCCTGTAGTTTATGCGATATTCTCAAAACGCGGAGAGAGAAATAAAAATCTGGCCGTTTATTCCGAATTTGATTTCATGAATGGTGATAATGGTAGTACAATAAAAATTGAATCCAATAAATAATTAATTATGAAAGCAATAATGATAATATACAACCAGGCGCATACCGAAAAAATTGAATATCTGCTTGATAAACTAAATATAAAAGGGTATTCACTCTGGGAAAATGTGCAGGGCAGAGGCTCCGGTACCGGTGTTCCTCACCTGGGAACACACGCATGGCCTGAAATTAATAAAAGTGTACTCACAATTGTCAATGATGATCTGGTGGATAATGTCCTTGATAAGGTAAAAAGAATTGATGCCGTTAATGATGAAGTAGGTATCAGAGCTTTTGTGTGGGATGTATTGAAAATGGTTTAATTTTTGTAGGGAACGGTCGCGACCGTTCCCTACAAAAATTATTTCGGGATTTATATATTCTATTCTTCTTCTTCTTCCTCAGAATAAGCTTTGATAACGGCTTCCTGTACATCACCAGGAACTTGTGAATATTCCGCGAATTTCATTGAATACATTGCACGACCACCTGTTATAGAACTTAGCGCAGTGGAATACTTATTCATCTCTGCAAGTGGAACCTTCGCTTTGATAACTTCAAAACGTTTTTCACTTGCCATTCCAAGAACCATTCCGCGTCTGCCCTGAAGGTCGCTTATCACATCACCCATTCGATCGGAAGGGACCATTATTTCAACATCATAAACTGGTTCCATGATCTTTGGGCCGGCATTTTTAAAAGCCTGACTGAATGCATTTCTTCCTGCAAGGCGGAAAGAAATTTCATTTGAATCAACAGGGTGCATCTTTCCGTCATATACATAAACTCTTATATCGCGGGCATATGATCCGGTAAGAGGGCCAACCTCCATCTTCTCCATAATCCCTTTCAGGATTGCCGGCATAAATCTGGCATCAATAGAACCACCGACAATACTGTTTACATACACCAGTTTTCCTCCCCAGGGAAGGGCAATTTCCTCTTTATCACGAACCGATATCTTAATATCCTTGCCATTGATTTTTTGCATTGTCGCTTCTTTTGAACCCTCTTCGAAAGGTTCAATTATCATGTGAACCTCACCAAACTGACCTGCCCCGCCTGATTGTTTCTTATGACGATAGTCGGCCTGCGCGGTCTTGGTAATAGTCTCGCGGTAAGGTATCTTGGGAGGGTTAAAGTTTGTTGGTATCTTATAAATATTATCAAGATGCCATTTCATAATATTAAGATGATATTCTCCCTGTCCGTGAACAATTATCTGTTTTAATTCTTTCGAGTATTCAATAACAATAGTCGGATCCTCAAGATGTATTTTGTTTAAAGCTTCACCAAGCTTCTCATCATCACTTTCACTCTGAGCCTTAATGGCTGTTCTGTACTTTGGTTCAGGAAATTTTACACCTTCATATTTCCAATCGTTACCAGGGACATTGAGAGTGTGCCCTGTCTTGGTATTTTTAAGCTTAACAAATGCCCCGATATCTCCTACATGAAGTTCAGGTACCCTGGTCCGGTTTTTTCCGGCACTTATATAAAGTTGGGCAAGACGCTCTTTGGTACCATTATTTGTATTTATGACATCTAAGTTTTCAGATATTTTTCCTGAATATACCCTGAAATAGTTTATTTCACCTATATGCTCTTCAATTGATGATTTAAAGATATACACGGAAGCCGGTCCTGAAGGATTCGGTTTAACTTCATTTCCCTTGCTGTTAACCGGAGCAGGCATGTCAGAGATAGATGGTGCCTCGGTAGCGATGAATTCCATGAGACGGTCAACACCGATATTATGTTTTGAAGAGAGACATAAAACCGGGAACATTCCTCTTGTCCTTATACCTTTTGCAATACCTTTTTTTATTTCGTCTTCTGTAAGAGAATCATTTGAAAAAAACAGTTCCATCAGAGCTTCGTCACTCTCGGCAGCTTTTTCTACGAGTGCGCTATGCAATTCTGCAGCTCTGGCCGCCTGATCAGCCGGTATATCAACTATTTCTGCCTTTCCTCCGTCTTTAGAATACCGGAGCATTTTCATTTTAAGAATATCAATAATAGAATTGAATCCGATTCCTTCGTTGACAGGATACTGAATTAAGATAACATTGTTGCTTAATCTTTCTTTAAGCATTTCAAGCGACTTCTCAAAGTTGGCTTTTTCGTGATCCAGTCCGTTAATTACAATAATTAGGGGCTTGTTTTCTTTTTCCGCATGCCGGAAATGTATTTCGGTTCCTACTTCAACGCCATTCTGCACATTAATAGTCATTACCGCAGCATCGGAGGCAAAAAGTGAAGAAATAACTCCGCCACTGAAATCATCCAGTCCAGGTGTATCAAGAATATTTATTTTATGATTCTGAAATTCTGTGTACAGAACTGTCGAAAAGATTGAGTTTCCATTTTCGTGCTCAATCGGACGATAGTCTGAAACTGTATTATTTCCTTCAATTGTCCCTCTTCTTTCGATAATGCCGCCAATAAAAAGCATTGCTTCTGCAAGGGTTGTTTTGCCTGAACCCGAGTTACCCAACAGGGCAATGTTTTTAATCTGGTCCGCCTGGAATGTTTTCATGTTTCGCTGGATATTATATGTTATACCTATTTAATATACGATGATTAGGAGGGGACAAAAATAATAATTTTTTAAAAACACTTTAAGAAAGCAGTGAGAATTACAAATTTTTTATTTCCTTTGCAGCAGTTTTTTGAAATACAGGAGTACCGTTTTTTCTCTCGCAGTAAGTTTACAAAACGTTTTTCATGGGGAAAGATCGGGAAGGAACCTGTTGATAACTTACATTTTTAGTAAGATATATTGATTCCGGACATGCTTGATAACCTGAATAATTATAATTTTCAGGCTTTTGATCCATGTATTATATATTGTTTCAAAAAATAATACAACTTGATTTTGAATTAAAAAAAGAAAACAATACCTTTGCAAACCATTTTTTTAAGTAAAAATTAATGCTAAAATAATTGGAAATATGCCGACAATTCAACAATTAGTAAGAAAAGGCAGGAAGAAACTGGTAGATAAAAGTAAAGCACCTGCTCTGGATTCATGTCCTCAGAGAAGGGGTGTTTGCGTACGTGTTTACACCACAACGCCAAAGAAACCTAATTCAGCAATGAGGAAGGTAGCCAGGGTAAGGTTGACCAACCAGAAAGAAGTTAACGCTTATATTCCGGGAGAAGGCCATAATCTGCAGGAACACTCGATCGTTTTGATCAGAGGTGGCAGGGTTAAAGATCTCCCAGGTGTTCGTTATCACCTGGTTCGTGGCGCTCTCGATACATCAGGAGTTGACGGCCGTACTCAGAGAAGATCAAAATATGGTGCTAAAAGGCCTAAGAAGTAACAGTTAAAGGAATAAGATAATGAGAAAGTCAAGACCAAAGAAGAGGATTCTGTTACCGGATCCAAAGTATAAAGATCCGTATGTAACAAGGTTTGTGAATAATCTTATGTTCAGTGGTAAAAAAAATCTTGCTTTTAAGATTTTCTACGACTCACTTGAAATAGTCGGAGACAAATTTAAAAGTGAAGGTAAGACTCCGCTTGAAATTTTCAAGCAGGCTCTTGATAATGTGACCCCTCAGGTTGAAGTTAAAGCCCGCAGGGTTGGAGGTGCAACCTTCCAGGTGCCGATGGAGATCCGGAGCGACAGGAAAGTAAGCATAAGTATGAAGAATATGATCTCATTTGCACGAAAAAGAACCGGCCATTCAATGGCTGAAAGGCTGGCTGCAGAACTTATGGCAGCTTATAAGCTCGAAGGTGGTGCATATAAGAAAAAAGAAGATACACACAGAATGGCTGAAGCAAACAAAGCTTTTGCACATTTCCGGTTTTAATTGAAAATAAGAGGCAGCTGTATAATACATTGATGGACAAAAACCTGAAATATACCAGAAACATCGGAATCATGGCCCACATCGATGCCGGTAAGACCACTACAACAGAACGCATTCTGTTTTATACAGGTCGTACGCATCGTATGGGTGAGGTACATGATGGAAATGCCCAGATGGACTGGATGGTTCAGGAACAGGAAAGGGGAATTACAATAACATCTGCTGCTACTACTACTTACTGGAAATACAAGGGTGACGATTTTAAAATTAATATTATCGATACTCCTGGCCATGTTGATTTTACTGTTGAAGTAGAAAGATCACTCAGGGTACTTGATGGCGCCGTTGCTGTCTTCTGTGCTGTCGGAGGTGTTGAACCTCAGTCTGAAACTGTCTGGAGGCAGGCAAATAAATATGTGGTACCGCGAATTGCCTTTATAAATAAAATGGATCGTGCAGGGGCAGATTTCTTCAGTGTGGTTCAACAGATCCAGGAGAAACTTGGTGCGAATCCGGTTCCTGTACAGATACCAATTGGTGCGGAAGAGAACTTCATAGGAGTAATCGACCTTGTTGACATGAAGGCACTCATCTATCATACAGATGAAGCTAATGCCACAACCTTTGAAACGGTTTCGGTTCCTGCGGATATGTTAGATGAAGCAGAGGAGTGGAGGGGTAAGCTGATTGAAGCAGTCGCAGATGTTGATGATACTCTTCTTGCAAGATATCTTGAAGATCATGAATCAATTACAGGTGAAGAAATTTTAACTGCATTAAGAAAATCAACGATTGACGGACTTGCTGTACCGGTAATATGCGGTGCTGCTTTCAAAAATAAAGGTATTCAGAGTCTTCTTGATTCTGTGGTTGCATTTCTTCCTTCACCTGTTGACAAAGGTTCTGTGATCGGAATTGATCCAAGAAATGATGAAGAAATTATACGTGAACCAGATGATGATGCTCCATTAGCAGCTCTCGCATTTAAAATTGCTACGGATCCTTTTGTCGGACGTCTGGCTTTCCTGCGTATTTATTCAGGCATACTCAAAGCAGGCGACACAGTATTGAATGTACGTACCGGGAAAAGAGAACGCATTAACCGTCTTTTCCAAATGCATGCAAACAAACAGAATCCGAAAGAAAGTATTGCGGCAGGTGATATTTGCGCAGGCGTTGGTTTTAAAGATATCAAGACCGGTGACACATTATGTGCAATTAACAAACCGATCTTACTTGAATCGATGGACTTTCCCGAGCCGGTTATCGGCGTTGCAATTGAGCCGAAAACCCAGGCCGATGTTGATAAATTATCGATGGCACTCAATAAACTTGCTGAAGAAGATCCGACATTCCAGGTCAGAACTGATCCCGATAGCGGACAGACAATTATCAATGGTATGGGTGAACTTCATCTGGAAATTCTCATTGACCGTCTTAAGAGAGAGTTTAAAGTTGAATGTAATCAGGGGGCACCCCAGGTTGCGTACAAGGAGGCAATTACAAGCACTGCCGAATTCCGCGAAGTATTTAAAAAGCAGACCGGAGGCCGTGGAAAATTTGCAGATATGACTTTTGAATTGATGCCGGCTGATAAAAATATGAGAGGGCTTCAATTTGTAAATGAGGTTAAAGGCGGACATATACCTAAGGAGTATATTCCATCTATTGAAAAAGGATTCCGCGAAGCAATGGTCAACGGACCCCTTGCAGGATTTCCTCTTGATAGTCTTAAAGTTGTGCTCAAAGACGGTTCATTCCATCCGGTTGACTCTGATGCTCTTTCATTTGAAATTGCTGCCAAGCAGGCATTCAGGAAATTTGCAGGCAAATGTAATCCTGTAATTCTTGAACCCATCATGTCTACAGAGGTTGTTACTCCTGAAGAATATGTTGGTGAAGTGATCAGCGATTTCAACAGAAGAAGAGGCAAAGTGGAAGGCATGGAATCGAAAGCAGGTGCAAGAGTCGTAAAAGCAAAAGTACCTCTGGCAGAAAAATTTGGTTATGTTACAGTACTTCGGACTCTTACCTCGGGCAGAGCAACTTCAACAATGGAGTTCTCGCATTATGAACAGGTGCCTGCAGAAATATCAGACAGAATTGTAGAAATTACAAAAGGAAAAATTCTTTAAAAGATGAGTCAGAAAATTCGTATTAAACTGAAATCTTATGATCATAACCTCGTAGATAAATCTGCTGAGAAGATCGTAAAAACAGTAAAATCTACTGGTGCAGTGGTGAGTGGACCCATTCCGCTACCAACCCACAAAAAGATTTATACAGTACTTCGGTCACCGTTTGTTAATAAGAAAGCAAGAGAACAGTTTGAGCTCTCATCATATAAAAGATTGCTCGACATTTACAGCTCAACACCGAAAACCATCGATGCACTGATGAAACTTGAGCTTCCAAGCGGAGTTGAAGTAGAAATTAAAGTGTGAAACCAGTAAAGTATAAAAGAGATGCAGGGATTAATTGGTAAAAAGGTAGGAATGACTTCCATTTTTGATGAAAATGGAAAGAATGTTCCATGTACGGTTCTGCAAGCCGGTCCATGTGTTGTTACACAGGTTAAAACAGTGGATAAGGATGGCTATTTTGCTGTACAGCTTGGATTCGAAGATAAAAAGGAAAAACACGCTACAAAAGCCGAAATGGGACATTTTAAAAAGGCTAATACAACGCCTAAAAGAAAACTCATTGAATTCACCGGTTTTGAGGAAGGTCAGTGCAAAGAAGGAGATGTGCTTACGGCAGAGCTCTTCAGAACCGACAGCATAGTTGACGTGAGAGGCTGGTCAAAAGGAAGAGGATTCCAGGGTGTCGTAAAACGTTACGGTTTCAGGGGAGTAGGTGGAACTACTCACGGACAAAGCGATAGACTCAGGCACCCTGGTTCACTCGGGGCTTCTTCATTTCCGTCGCGAGTATTGCCTGGCATGAGAATGGCGGGACATATGGGAGTAAATAAGGTGATGGCAATGGACATGAAGGTTGTGAAGCTCATGGCCGAGAATGATATAATAATTGTAAAAGGATCAGTCCCTGGTCCGAAAGGTGGTTACGTAATAATTACAAAATAATGGAATTAGCTATTCTAAATACCAGTGGTAAGGAAACCGGAAGAAAAATCGATCTTAACGATTTGATTTTCGGTATTGAACCTAACGACCATGCTATTTATCTGGATACAAAACAATACATGGCAAATCAAAGGCAGGGCACTCACAAATCCAAGGAGCGTGGTGAAGTAGCAGGCAGTACCAGGAAGATTAAAAAGCAGAAAGGTACCGGTACTGCCCGCGCAGGAAACATCAGGAACCCGCTTTATCGCGGAGGAGGCCGGGTATTTGGTCCCAAACCAAGGTTTTATGGCTTCAAGCTTAATAAAAAAGTCAAACAATTAGCCAGAAAATCAGCACTTTCATATAAAGCATCAACAAATAATATTATCGTACTGGAAGACTTCTCTTTTGAAGCTCCTAAAACCAAGGAGATAATTAAAATGGGAAATAACCTGAATATTGCAAATAAAAAATCAGTATTTGTTTTACCGGAACAAAATAATAATATATATTTGTCATCCCGAAATGTACAAGGGGTTGAAGTTGTAATGGCCAGCGAATTAAGTACTTACAAGATTATGAAGGCCTCAACATTGATACTTGTGGAGAGTGCAGTTGACGTTTTGCAGGCAACATTTGAAAACTAGAAAACTTTGAGTGATGAATATTTTGCTTAAACCGATTGTAACGGAAAAGATGACAAGCCAGGGCGATAAATTTAACCGCTATGGTTTTCTCGTTGCCAGAAGCGCAAATAAGTTACAGATAAAAAAAGCCGTTGAGGAATTGTACAGTGTTACAGTCGATTCGGTAAATACGATGCGTTATGGCGGGAAAATTAAATCCCGTAATACCAAATCGGGACTTCTTATGGGAAAAACATCAGCGACCAAAAAGGCTGTTGTCACGCTTGCAGAAGGAAACAAGATAGATTTCTATAGCAATATTTAATAACCTATATGGCAGTAAGAAAAATCAAACCTGTAACACCAGGTCAGCGACACAAAATCGCGAGCACTTTTGATACGCTCACAAGTGCTACACCGGAGAAATCCTTACTTCGACCGCATAAAAATTCAGGAGGAAGGAATGTTAACGGCAAACAGACTATGAGATACATCGGAGGCGGTCATAAAAAGATGTACAGAGTTATCGATTTCCTCAGGGAAAAAGATGGCATGCCGGCAACAGTAAAAACGATCGAATACGATCCGAATCGTTCTTCGAGGATTGCTCTTGTTGTCTATAAGGATGGTGAGAAACGATACATAGTGGCACCGGTAGGGCTTCAGGTTGGTCAGACATTATTGTCAGGCAAAGAGGTTGCCCCTGAGATAGGGAATACCCTGTTTCTCAGTGATATACCCTTAGGTACTATTATTCACAATATTGAGCTTAAACCCGGAAAAGGCGGAGCAATTGCTCGAAGCGCAGGAACCTATGCCCAGTTGTCAGCACGCGATGGAAAATATGCAACAATCAAGCTTCCTTCAGGGGAAACCAGATTGATACTTACAACATGCCGCGCAACTATCGGTACAGTTTCCAATCCTGACCACAATCTCGAGAGATCAGGAAAGGCAGGCCGTTCTCGCTGGCAGGGACGCCGTCCGAGAGTAAGAGGAGTGGTAATGAACCCGGTCGATCACCCTATGGGTGGTGGTGAAGGAAGAGCCTCCGGCGGACATCCGCGGTCGCGCAAAGGAATTCCTGCAAAAGGTTTCAAGACCAGAGATAAGAAGAAATACTCTGCAAAATTTATTATTGAAAGAAGGAAAAAATAACTGATATATTATGAGCAGATCAATTAAAAAAGGCCCTTTCATCGATTTCAAACTCGGAAAAAGAATTCTTGAAATGAATGAAGGACAAAAGAAATCGGTGATTAAGACATGGTCAAGGAGATCAGTGATCTCACCTGATTTTGTAGGGCATACTATAGCAGTTCATAACGGGAACAAGTTTATCCCCGTTTACATTACGGAGAATATGGTAGGGCATAAGTTGGGAGAATTTTCTCCAACCCGCACTTTCAGGGGTCACTCTGGTAATAAATAAGTAATGTAAACATTGAAAAACATTTAGAAATGGGTGCAAGAAAAAGAAATACAGCTGACCAGAAAAAAGAGGCCGCCAAAAACAGGTACCAGGCGATCCTCAGAAACTGTCCCACCTCACCACGTAAGATGAGATTGGTAACCGATCTGATTAGCGGATTGGAAGTAAACAAAGCACTTGATGTCCTCAAGTTCAGTTCACAGGAGGCATCGCGCAGAATGGAGAAACTTCTCCTCTCAGCAATTGCCAACTGGCAGGCGAAAAATGAAGGTGTAAGAGTCGAAGAAAGCAACCTCTTCATAAAACTGATTCATGTCGACGGAGGCCGTTCATTGAAAAGACTTCAGACAGCACCTCAGGGAAGAGCTTACAGGGTAAGAAAAAGATCAAACCATGTTACTCTCGTGCTTGACAGTAAGATTAACGAAGTTGAAAAAACATCAAATTAGAACAGATGGGACAAAAAGTAAATCCGATAGGTAACAGATTAGGTATAATCAAAGGATGGGATTCAAACTGGTTCGGCGGAAAAGATTTTTCCGGTAAACTTGTAGAAGATACCAAGATCAGGGAGTATCTGAATGCCAGGCTTGCAAAAGCCAGCCTTTCAAAGATTATAATTGAAAGAACACTGAAGCTTATTACCGTCACTGTTAATACAGCTCGCCCGGGAATCATTATTGGCAAAGGCGGACAGGAAGTTGACAAGCTTAAGGAAGAACTCAAAAAAATAACCAAGAAGGAAGTCCAGATAAACATCTTTGAAGTTAAACGTCCCGAACTGGATGCCAACATTGTTGCAAACAATATTGCCCGCCAGCTGGAAGGAAAAATTTCTTACCGTCGTGCAATAAAGATGTCTATCGCCTCAACAATGCGTATGGGAGCCGAAGGAATAAAAATCATGATCTCGGGTCGTTTAGGTGGTGCTGAAATGGCACGAAGCGAGTCATATAAGGAGGGTCGCATTCCGTTGCATACATTACGGGCTGATATAGATTATGCTCTGGCAGAAGCTCATACAAAGGTCGGACTGCTTGGCGTAAAAGTTTGGATCTGCAACGGAGAAGTATTCGGCAAGAGAGATCTTAGTCCTAATATCGGTGCAAGAAATGCAAAGAGCAAGAGCCTGAAAAGGAAAGCAAAAAAATAAGAGAAGCAATAGTACATAATTTTATAACAATATTTGAGCAATGTTACAACCGAAAAGGACCAAATTCAGGAGAGCCCAGAAGGGAAGAATGAAAGGAAATGCACAAAGAGGCAACCAGTTGGCATTTGGGTCATTTGGTATCAAAGCACTTGAGCAGAGCTGGATCACCGGAAGGCAGATCGAAGCAGCCCGACAGGCCGTAACGCGTCATATGAAACGTGAAGGTCAGTTATGGATCAGAATTTTTCCCGATAAACCGATAACCAAGAAACCTGCTGAGGTACGTATGGGCAAAGGAAAAGGAGCACCTGAGGGTTTTGTTGTTCCGATAACACCGGGCAGGATACTTCTTGAGGCAGAAGGTGTACCTTATGAAGTTGCAAAAGAAGCACTTCGTCTGGGCGCACAGAAACTTCCGATAACAACAAAATTTATTGTAAGACGCGATTACGTACAGGAATAAAACTTTAGACAGAGATGAAAACTTCAGAGATAAAAGAATTAAGCACTTCAGATCTTCTCGAGAGAATCGATACCGAGAGGACCATGCTCGTTCGAATGAAGCTTAACCATGCAATCACTCCACTTGATAATCCGCAAAAGGTTAGAGAAGTGAAACTGACGATTGCACGTCTGCTGACCGAATTGCGTGTAAGAGAGTTGAATAAGAAATCTAATAGCTAGATCAGCAATGGAACGGAATCTTAGAAAAGAACGTATAGGTGTGGTTGTCAGTACTAAAATGGACAAATCCATCGTTGTCGTCATAAAAAGGAAAGTCAAACATCCAATTTATGGCAAGTTTATTAACAGAACAAAAAAGCTGATGGCACATGATGAAGCAAATTCATGCAATGTTGGCGATACTGTGCGTATATCGGAGACCAGGCCTCTGAGCAAAAACAAAACCTGGAGATTAATTGAAATAATCGAAAGAGCTAAGTAATCATGATACAACAGGAAAGCAGATTGACCGTAGCCGATAACTCAGGTGCAAAAGAAGTTTTGTGCATCAGGGTGCTCGGCGGTAGCAAAAAAAGATATGCTACCGTTGGTGATAAAATTGTCGTGAGTGTGAAATCAGCACTTCCTTCAGGCGAAGCAAAAAAAGGTACAGTGAGCAAAGCAGTTGTTGTCAGAACAAAAAAAGAGATCCGTCGTCCCGATGGTTCCTATATACGTTTCGATGATAACGCAGTCGTTCTTCTTAATAATGTTAATGAGGTACGCGGAACACGTATCTTCGGTCCGGTTGCCAGGGAATTGCGTGACAAGTATATGAAGATTGTTTCATTGGCACCTGAAGTGTTGTAATATTTTTAAATACACAACGATGCAGAAGAAAATACATATAAAAAAGGGAGACACGGTTATGGTGATAACCGGTGAATCAAAAGGGCAGAAAGGCCGTGTTCTGGAAGTCGACAGGGATAAGAGCAGAGCTATTGTTGAAGGTGTAAATATGGTATCAAAACATACAAAACCGAACGCAAAAGCTCCACAAGGTGGTATATTAAAAAAAGAAGCACCCGTACATATATCAAATCTGATGCTTATTGATCCCACAACCGGCAAACCTACGCGCATTGGTAAAAGACTAAATGAAAAAAATAAATTGGTTCGTTATTCAAAAAAATCAGGAGAGGAGATCAAGTAATGTACATACCTGCACTACAAACCAAGTATAAAGACGAGATCGTCCCTGCATTAATGAAGGAATTCGGATACAAAACAATTATGCAGGTCCCTAAGTTGAAAAAGATAGTTATCAACCAGGGGGTAGGACAGGCTATAGCCGATAAGAAACTGCTTGAATTCGGAGTAAAGGAGTTATCGGATATTGCAGGTCAGAAGGCTGTTCAAACTAACTCAACAAAAGATATCTCAAACTTTAAACTGAGAAAAAACATGCCAATCGGTATAATGGTAACATTACGCAGAGACAGGATGTTTGAATTTCTTGAGAGGCTGATATCTGTTGCTCTTCCACGTATCCGCGACTTTAAGGGAATCAGTTCCAAGCTCGACGGGCGTGGCAATTACACTCTGGGAATTACAGAGCAGATCATTTTCCCTGAAATAGACCTCGATAAGATCGCAAAGATCATGGGACTTCAGGTAACATTCGTAACCTCGGCTGATACAGATGAAGAAGCACTGGCGCTTCTAAAGCATTTCGGTTTACCCTTTAAAAATATTAAAAACTAGGAATATGGCTAAAGAATCAATGATAGCCCGCGAAGTAAAACGCGCAAGACTGACCCAGAAATATGCTGCAAAAAGAGCTAAGTTAAAAGCCGCAGGCGATTATGTCGGATTAAGCCGTCTACCCAGAAATTCTAACCCTAACAGGATGCACAACCGTTGCAAATTAACGGGTCGTTCAAGAGGTTATATGAGACAATTCGGAGTAAGCAGGATAACTTTCAGGGAGATGGCATCTTTCGGGCTTATCCCGGGTGTAAAAAAAGCCAGCTGGTAAATTGAGAATAATTATAAACTATATTAAATAATAAAAGATGACTGATCCAATTGCAGATTTACTGACCAGAATAAGGAACGCCATTATGGCCGGTCATAAGATTGTGGAGGCACCAGCATCCAATCTTAAGAAAGAGGTTGCCAGGATTCTGTTCGAAAAAGGTTATATCCTCAGTTATAAGGTTATTGATGGTAAAGGACCGCAGGGTGTATTGAAGATTGCTCTTAAGTATAATTCCAAGAGCAAAAAACCGGCAATTAAAGAAATTCAAAGAGTTAGCCGTCCGGGTCTCCGTCAGTATATCGGAGTTGATGAAATGCCAAGGATTCTTAATGGTCTGGGTATTGCAATCATATCTACCTCTAAAGGTTTAATGACCGACAAAGAGGCAAAAAAAGAAAAAATCGGTGGTGAAGTATTATGTTACGTTTACTAATAGGAGGATAGCTTAATGTCACGAATAGGAAAATTACCTGTAAACCTGCCGAAAGGAGTTACTGTCAGTGTCAGTGACACCAATATGGTTATGGTGAAAGGCCCCCTGGGAGAGTTGACTCAGGCAGTCGACAAAGATCTTAAGGTCGAAGTGGCGGGGAACGAAGTCATATTATCAAGACCGTCAGAATCAAAGAATCATAAGTCGTTGCATGGTCTTTACCGTGCACTGATACACAATATGGTCGTTGGAGTTTCAGAAGGATACAAGAAAGAACTTGAACTTGTCGGTGTAGGTTACCGTGCCGAAGCAAAAGGGCAGAACCTTGAGATGAGCCTTGGTTTTTCCCATGAGGTAATTCTTCAGCTCCCGAATGAGGTTAAAGTCGAGACAAAAACTGAAAGAAGAGCAAATCCAATTATTACCCTTACGTGCATCGACAAACAACTTATCGGGCACGTTGCTGCAAAAATCAGATCTCTCCGTCCGCCTGAACCTTACAAAGGGAAAGGAATTAAGTTTGTCGGAGAACAGCTCAGAAGGAAGGCTGGGAAATCAGCTAGTGTTTAGGGATAAAATTGTAAAAGTAAAAAATCATGGCCTTAACTAAGTTGGAAAGAAGAACAAGGATCAAAATGAGGATCCGGAAAAAAATAAACGGTACTGCCGAAACACCAAGACTTGCAGTATATCGTAGCAATAAACAGATCTATGTCCAGGTTGTTGACGACCTGAATAGAGTTACTCTACTGTCGGCCTGCTCTAAAGAAAAAGAGATTGCAGCCCAGACAGGTATTAAAAAAATTGACCAGGCGAAACTCGTAGGAAAACTTCTCGCTTCCAAATGCAAAGAAAAAGGTATTGAGAAAGTAGTTTTCGACAGAAGTGGATATAAATATCATGGCAGAGTAAAATCATTGGCTGATGCAGCCCGCGAAGGCGGATTAAAATTCTAATGAATTATGGGAAACGGTATAAGAAAAGTTAAAACCAGCGATCTCGAACTTAAGGACAGACTTGTGAGCATCCAGAGAGTGACTAAAGTTACAAAAGGGGGCCGTACATTCAGTTTTTCAGCGATTGTAGTTGTTGGAAATGAAGATGGTATTGTAGGACACGGTCTTGGAAAAGCCAGTGAAGTAACAACAGCTATTGCCAAAGGTATCGAAGATGCAAAAAAGAATCTGATAAAGGTACCGGTTATAAATGGTACCATTCCTCATGAACAGATTGCTAAATTCGGAGGCGCCAAAGTTTTCATCAAACCGGCTTCCGAAGGTACCGGCGTGAAAGCTGGTGGTGCTATGCGTGCTGTATTGGAGAGTGTTGGAGTGAAGAACGTGCTTGCAAAATCAAAAGGCTCTTCGAATCCCCACAACCTGGTGAAAGCAACATTTGCAGCTCTTCTGGAAATGAGAGATGCCTTCACTGTTGCTGAGCACAGAGGTGTCGCAATGGAAAAAGTTTTTAACGGTTAGTAAAGAACATTACGATGGCAAAAATACGTATCACCCAGGTAAAAAGTAAAAACGGGAAACCTGAAAGACAGAAAAGAACTCTCGAAGCTCTGGGAATTCACAAACTGAATCATAGTGTTGAACATGAAGCTACTCCTCAGATACTGGGTATGGTAGTAAAGGTGAGACACCTGGTTAAAATTGAAAATATTTAAGATATTAACCATATTTACAATATAAAGTTATGGATTTGAGTAACTTAAGACCTGCAAAAGGATCAACACATAATAGTAAACGTCTGGGGCGCGGACAAGGCTCCGGCAAGGGTGGTACATCAACCAGAGGACATAAAGGTGCAAAATCCAGATCAGGCTACAGCAGGAAAATAGGATTTGAAGGAGGCCAGATGCCACTTCAGAGACGTGTTCCAAAATACGGGTTTAAAAATGTTAACCGCAAAGAATATAAGGGCATAAACATCAGTACTCTTCAGACTCTTGCGGAAACACATAATATTGAAAAAATAGATTTTGAGGCACTTGTAATGGCCGGACTGGTTTCTAAAAATGCTTTGGTAAAGATCCTTGGGAAAGGAACTCTTGAAAGAAAGCTGGAGGTTCATGCCCATGCATTCAGCAAATCAGCTGTAGAAGCAATCGAAGCTAAAAAGGGAACCGCCGTAATAATATAATTTCATGAGACTTATTCAGACTATAAAAAATATCTTTAAGATAGAAGATCTTCGCGCAAGACTACTCTATACTTTTGGGATCATTTTATTGTACAGACTGGGTAAATATGTTACTCTTCCGGGAATTGACCCTGCCCAGCTGGCAACATTGAAACATCAGACTTCTTCAGGTCTTATGGGACTGCTTGATATGTTTTCGGGTGGAGCATTTTCACAGGCTTCAGTATTCGCTCTCGGAATTATGCCTTATATCTCCGCTTCAATTGTTGTCCAGTTGCTTGGTATAGTTTTCCCTTATTTCCAGAAACTTCAGAAAGAGGGTGAAAGCGGAAGACGTAAAATGAATCAGTATACAAGGTATCTTACAATAGCAGTACTTGTGCTTCAGGCTCCTACTTATCTTGTAAACCTTGCACATACTCTGCCTGCATCTGCATTTATTCTTGGTGGTACATTCTTCCAGATATCCTCAGTAATAATTCTTACAGCAGGTACAATGTTTGTAATGTGGCTCGGAGAAAAGATAACAGATAAAGGTATCGGAAACGGAATTTCTCTCATAATTATGATTGGGATCGTTGCCAGGATGCCTGCAAATTTTATTTTTGAAGTAGGGATAAGGATGAATGGTGCCGGTGGTGCTATCGGTCTTATTGTTGAGATTCTGTTTTTATTTGTTGTTGTTCTTGGAGTTATTCTTCTGGTTCAGGGCACACGCCGTGTTCCTGTCCAGTATGCAAGAAGAATTGTCGGTAATAAACAATATGGCGGGGTACGCCAGTATATACCTCTAAAGGTAAATGCTGCCGGAGTTATGCCAATTATTTTTGCACAGGCGATCATGATGCTCCCGATGATCATCGCCGGGTACACAAATTCAGGATCTGGCTTTGTTGTGGCATTCTCAAATATGTACGGATTCTGGTATAACCTTGTAACAGCAATTTTTATTATTGTCTTTACATATTTTTATACTGCGATTACAATAAATCCAGTGCAGATGGCAGAAGATATGAAGAAAAACGGCGGATTCATTCCCGGTATAAAACCAGGAAGAAAAACTGTCGAGTTTCTTGATACAATAATGTCACGTATTACATTCCCGGGTTCAATTTTCCTTGCCATAGTGGCAATCATGCCATCTCTTGCAGTGAAAGCATCCGTATCACCACAGTTTGCTCAATTCTATGGAGGCACATCACTTCTCATTCTCGTCGGTGTCATTCTTGATACTCTTCAACAGATTGAAAGTCATTTGCTTATGCGTCATTACGATGGTCTGATGAAATCAGGTCGGGTTAAAGGAAGATCTGGCTCTGTTACATCTATATAATTAGTTTAGCGTTCTTTGATGTTGTATTTGAAGACTGATGAAGAGGTCGGGTTGTTAAAAGAGAGCAATATGCTGGTGTCGAGAACACTTGCGGAGCTTGCTTCGATAATAAAACCCGGGATTACCACTCTTTATCTCGATAGTATAGCCGAATCGTTTATCCGCGATAATGGAGCAACTCCGGCTTTCAAGGGATATGGTGGTTTTCCGAATACTCTCTGTACATCTGTCAACGACGAAGTGGTTCATGGTATTCCGTCCGGTTATATTCTAAAAGAGGGTGATATAATATCTGTTGATTGCGGGGTGATATTAAACGGATGGTATGGCGACAGCGCATTTACTTTCCCGGTAGGTGAGATAACCAAAGAGGTAAGTCGATTGCTCGAATATACCAGAGCTTCTCTTGAGGAAGGGGTTATGCAGGCAGTTGCAGGAAACAGGGTAGGAGACATCTCTTATGCAGTCCAGACCAAAGCAGAAAGCGGAGGATACTCTGTGGTCAGGGAGCTGGTAGGTCATGGTCTTGGAAGAAAACTGCATGAACAGCCTGAAGTTGCTAACTGGGGAAAACAGGGGACAGGACCAAAACTGGAGAAAGGACTTGTAATCTGCATTGAACCTATGATCAATGCCGGTAAAAAGGAAACTTTGCAGATGAGTGACGGATGGACCATAAAAACGGCTGACGGTAAGCCTTCGGCCCATTTTGAATATGCCGTTGCTGTTGACAAAGGGGAAGCTGAGATATTGACTACTTTTGAATTTATCGAAAAAGTTTTAAATAAAATGTAATCGTATGGCTAAACAACCATCAATTGAGCAAGACGGTACTATCATCGAAGCCCTTTCAAATGCTATGTTCAGGGTGGAGCTCGAAAACGGACATGTGATAACGGCACATATTTCGGGAAAGATGAGAATGCACTATATTAAGATCTTGCCAGGCGATAAGGTAAAAGTTGAAATGTCACCATATGATTTAACAAAAGGAAGAATAACATTCAGGTATAAATAAGAAATATTAAGATAATGAAAGTAAGAGCATCTGTAAAAAAGCGCAGTTCTGACTGTAAGATAGTCAGAAGAAAAGGTCGCATTTACGTTATTAATAAGAAAAATCCCAAGTTCAAACAGAGACAGGGATAATTTTAACTAATTTTGCAACTCATTTAAGAAAAGTTTTATATGGCACGTATTGTTGGTGTGGATTTACCAAGAAATAAAAGAGGCGAAGTTGGCTTGACTTACATCTACGGAGTAGGCCGGAGCATTGCTCAGAGAGTACTCGACGAGGCTGGTGTTGACAGGAATGCAAAAGTCCAGGACTGGACTGATGATCAGATCAATTCCATCCGCAGAATTCTGAACGATAATTATAAGCTTGAAGGTGAACTTCGTTCAGAGACACAAATGAACATTAAAAGGCTTATGGATATTGGCTGCTATCGCGGTGTTCGTCACAGAATTGGTCTTCCTGTAAGAGGGCAGAGCACTAAGAATAATGCCAGAACCCGTAAAGGGAGAAAGAAAACTGTTGCAAACAAGAAAAAAGCTACTAAATAAATAGACTATGGCAAAGAAGACTGGAGCATTAAAAAAGAGAGTCGTTAAGGTTGAACCTTCAGGCCAGGCACATGTTCATTCATCATTTAATAATATTATTGTTACTCTGACCAATAATTCCGGTCAGGTTATCTCATGGGCGTCTGCAGGTAAGATGGGATTCAAGGGTTCCAAGAAAAATACACCCTATGCCGCCCAGATGGCTTCTGAAGAGTGTGGTAAAGTGGCTTATGATCTTGGATTAAGAAAAGTGAAAGTATTCGTTAAAGGTCCGGGTTCGGGTCGCGAATCAGCAATCAGATCAATAAGCAACGTTGGTATAGAAGTTACCGAAATCGTTGACGTAACTCCGATGCCTCATAACGGTTGCCGTGCTCCCGGAAGAAGAAGAGTTTAATAAAATATATAATTGATTATTTGTAAGTTATAAATTTATAGCACGATGGCAAGATATACCGGCCCAAGAACAAGAATAGCAAGAAAATTCGGTGAACCGATATTCGGACCCGACAAACATATGGAGAGGAAAAATTTTCCTCCCGGACAGCACGGAATGAATAAGAAGAGGAAAAAGACTTCAGAATATGGTGTTCAGTTAAGGGAAAAGCAGAAAGCAAAATATACATATGGAATGCTTGAACGCCAGTTCCGGAATACTTTTGAAAAAGCCTCAAGAAGTAAAGGAGTTACGGGTGCAGTACTGCTGCAACTGTTAGAATCGCGTCTCGATAACGTGGTTTATCGTCTGGGTATTGCACCTACAAGGGCAGGAGCGCGGCAGCTCGTTTCTCACAGACACATAACTGTTAATGGAGCCGTGGTGAACATACCTTCGTTTCAGCTTAAACCCGGTGATATTATCGGCGTTCGCGAGAAATCAAAGTCTCTTGAATCGATAGTTGATTCACTCACAACCAAAAAGTATACAAAACTTACTTGGCTCGAGTGGGATGATACTCAAATGGCAGGTAAATTTATGAATGTACCTGAACGTACTGATATTCCTGAAAACATCAAGGAGCAACTAATAGTTGAATTGTATTCCAAGTAATAATATTAAGAAAAATTCTATGGCCATTTTATCATTCCAGAAGCCTGATAAAGTAATAATGCTGGAAGCGGACGACAAACGCGGAAAATTCGAATTCCGTCCGCTTGAACCTGGCTATGGTATTACTGTCGGCAATGCACTGAGAAGAATTCTTCTATCTTCGTTAGAAGGTTTTGCCATTACAACAGTTAAGATCGAGGGCATTGATCATGAGTTCTCAACCATAACCGGTGTAATGGAAGACGTTACCGAGATCATCCTGAATCTGAAACAGGTTCGTTTCAAACGGATAGTTGAAGATGTTGATCACGAGAAAGTCACAATTAAAGTGAGTGGGCAGGATGTATTTAAGGCCGGCGACATTGACAAAGCTCTGAGCGGATTTGAGGTACTGAACCCCGAATTGGTTATCTTCAGAATGGAACCTGACGTCAAGATACAAATTGAACTCACTATTAATAAGGGTAGAGGTTATGTTCCTGCTGAAGAAAACGAACCGGTCGACAGTGAATTCGGACTTATCGCTATTGATTCTATTTTTACTCCTACAAGGAATGTAAAATATACCATTGAAAACTACCGTGTAGAGCAAAAAACTGACTATGAGAAACTTCTTTTCGAGATCGAGACAGATGGATCTATTCATCCGAAAGATGCTCTTAAAGAAGCAGCAAAAATTCTCATATATCATTTTATGCTTTTCTCCGATGAGAAAATCACGCTCGATTCGGATGATAAGATGGCAAACGAGGAGTTTGATGAGGAAGTACTGCATATGAGGCAATTGCTCAAGACAAAACTGATCGACCTCGATCTCTCTGTCAGGGCGCTTAATTGCCTGAAAGCTGCAGAAGTTGAGACGCTTGGTGACCTTGTAAAATTTAATAAGAACGACCTTCTTAAATTCAGAAACTTTGGAAAGAAATCACTGACCGAGCTTGATGAATTGCTCGAATCCATGAGCCTGTCATTTGGAATGGATGTAAGCAAATATAAATTGGATAAAGATTAATTTGAAAACTGGTTAAGGAAGTAGAGAAATGCGACATTCAAAAGTTATTAACCACTTGGGAAGAACAAGTTCACACAGGAAGGCGATGCTTTCGAACATGGCAACATCACTTATCCTCCATAAGAGGATTACCACAACAACTGCCAAGGCTAAAGCACTTCGTACTTTTGTGGAACCTCTTATTACAAAATCAAAGGAAGATTCAACACACTCAAGGAGAGTGGTATTCAGTTATCTGAAAGATAAGACTGCAGTTGCTGAGTTGTTCAGAGAAATATCCCCGAAAGTCACTGAGCGTCCGGGTGGCTATACACGAATACTTAAGATTGGCAACAGGATAGGAGACAATGCTGATATGTGCATAATGGAGCTTGTTGATTACAATGAGGCTATGCTCGGAGGGGAAGCTGCAAAAACCAAAACGACAAGAAGAAGGAGAACAACCAGGAAAAAAGAAGAAACAGCAGCTGAGACAAAAACTCCTAAAACCGCTAAGGCAAAAGCAGCCAGGAGTGAGAAACCAGTTGAAAAAACTGAAGAAGCTGCCGGAGAATCAGTCCCGCAAGGAGAATAAAATGTTGAAAAAAAATAAATCGAAAAGGGATAAGAGATTAATGACTTAATCCCTTTTTTTATATATTATGTAATTATCTAATAATTAAAAAAAATTATGGGTCAGATAGTTAGCGTTCATGCCCGCGAGATTCTTGATTCACGCGGCAATCCAACAATTGAAGTTGAGGTAATGACAACCAGTGGTTATTTTGGAAGAGCAGCAGTACCATCTGGGGCATCAACAGGTGAAAATGAGGCTCTGGAACTCAGAGACGGTGATAAAAATCGTTATCTGGGGAAAGGTGTACTGAAAGCTGTACATAATGTCAATAACGTCATTGCCGAAGAATTAATCGGATTGGATGTCACAGACCAGGCAGGAATAGATAAGAAAATGATTGAACTCGATGGTACAAAAACAAAAAGCAGCCTTGGCGCAAATGCAGTTCTTGGCGTTTCTCTGGCTGTTGCCAAAGCAGCAGCTTCGTACCATGGACTGCCATTGTTTCGTTATATCGGTGGTACTAATGCGGTCACATTGCCTGTTCCGATGATGAACATAATTAACGGAGGATCTCATTCTGATGCCCCGATAGCTTTTCAGGAATTCATGATCAGACCAATCGGGGCTCCATCATTCAGTGAAGGATTACGTATGGGCGCTGAAGTGTTCCATTCATTGAAAAAGGTTCTTAAAGAGCGTGGATTAAGCACTGCAGTTGGAGATGAAGGAGGTTTTGCTCCCAAATTCGAGGGAACTGAAGACGCTCTTGAAACAATTCTTAAGGCAATTATTGCTGCAGGTTACAGGCCGGGTTCAGATATTACAATTGCTCTCGACTGTGCAGCTTCTGAATTCTACATTGAAGGTATGTACAACTATTCAAAATTTGAAGGACCAAAAGGCGCCAGAAGAACTTCCAAAGAACAGGTTGATTTTATAGAACAACTGACAACCAAATATCCTATCGATTCAGTAGAAGATGGCATGGCGGAAGGTGACTGGGATGGCTGGAAGTTACTGACAGACAGGCTGGGAAGAAAAATACAGATAGTAGGTGACGATATATTTGTGACCAACGTAGACTATTTGAAAAAAGGAATTGATATGGGTTGTGCAAACTCCATCCTTATAAAAGTGAACCAGATAGGCTCTCTGACTGAGACTCTTAATTGCATTGAGATGGCTCACAGGGCAGGCTATACAACTATCACATCACATCGCTCGGGTGAAACTGAAGATACCACTATTGCAGATATCGCAGTTGCTACAAATTCGGGCCAGATTAAAACCGGATCAGCCAGCAGAACAGACCGGATTGCAAAATACAATCAGCTTCTGAGAATAGAAGAGACTCTTGGAAACCTGGCTGTTTACGGATTCAAGAAATAAATAGAAATAAATAGAAATAAGAGAGGCTGCCTGACTGACGGCTTTTCTTTGATCAACCACCTCACCCTAAAATCACCACGTATTTTCTCCCCTTCTCCCCTGCCTTGCTTCGCCGAAGCGGCTACGCGAAGGCAAAGGGAGAAGGGGGCGGGAGATGAGGTCTTTCCTCACTTTCCGTCGTTATTAACAATTGTTGATAACTTATGTTTATATCAGGTTTACAACAACGGCTATCTTTTTATTGTTTTTTGAGATTCCTGACGTAAATTTGATTCTATCAGGTGAGCGATAAAAGACTGCTCAAAAGATGTGGAGACGGAGAAAGTTACTTAATTGAAGCAGGATCCGTTTCAGTCAGACCTTCGGGTCTGCGCATCAGGAGAGCCGAAGGCTGAACTAACCCGACTTCGCGTCAGGAATGTTCAGTAAATCAACGAAAACCGGAAACGTTCTTTCAGCGATTGAGTCACAGGGCTTCAGATTACGAAGGACTTCGGTCACGGGTTTTCTGAAACTGATACAATATCCTTCGGGAATTTGCGTCAGCGCCTGAAGACACTTCGTCCCGGAAGTCCCGTCGCGAGACGGGAAAAAAGGACAGCCGGAAGGTTCTGCTGTAACAGGCAAAACCCGAAAGCAAGGGGTTGCAGAAAAGGGTCTCGTACTCAATGATGCAGCCGGTCAGAATAACAGTAATCTGGCATCGTTAACAGCCTCGGTTGTAAACGATGAATGGGAACTAATCCTAGCGATGAGTTCCCATTATTGTTTTTATACCCCTCCCTGCAAAACCCTCCTGCCCACTTAAAGGAGAGTAAATTCGCTAAATGTGTCCGAGTTAATCCCCCTTCAGGGGGATGGCCGCGAAGCGGTCAGGGGGCCATCCAAATTGTATACTTTGTGGTTAAAGATGACTTTTTCAACTCTCTGAATTTGAGGGTTATTTTTATAACTCATATTAGCATATTCAATATCTTTGAATTTAATAAGATAATCGTTTATGAGTTACTCAGGATTGACCGGTTTTATAACTGAACTCGAAAGAAAAAATGAACTTCTGCGGATTAAACAATTTATTAATCCGGTACTCGAAATCACTGAAATAACCGACAGAGTGGCCAAATCGGGAGGGAAAGCCCTATTGTTCGAGAATACGGGAACTGACTTTCCGGTTCTTATAAATGCATTCGGATCAGATCTGAGAATGTCCATGGCAATCGGCAGGAATAACCTTGATGAAGCCGGACCAGAACTGGAGAATTTATTTAACAAAGTAACTTATAGCAAAGAGACGCTTTTTCAGAAGCTTTCTACACTTCCTGCTCTCTTTAAACTGGCCGGACTACTTCCGTCACGCATTAAAAGGAAGGGCATATGCCAGGAGCAAATTCACATGATGCCCGACCTGGGGATTCTTCCTGTGTTGAAATGCTGGCCATACGATGGAGGCCGGTTTATTACTCTTCCAATGGTTCATACACGCCATCCTGAAACAGGCAGTACCAATGTGGGAATGTACAGGATGCAGATTCTTGATAAAAACACAACAGCAATGCACTGGCAACGTCATAAAACCGGAGCCAGCCATTTTGAAGCCTGGAGGAGAACAGGGGAAAAAATGCCGGTCTCTGTTGCTCTTGGCGGCGATCCGGTATATACCTATGCTGCTACGGCCCCTCTTCCTGAAAATATCAATGAATATATTCTGGCAGGGTTCCTCCGGAGAAAAAAGATTAATATGGTAAAATGTATTACAAACGATCTTTTCGTACCCGAAGATGCCGACATAATTCTCGAAGGTTTTGTTGATCCTTCTGAAGAGATGGTATGGGAAGGTCCTTTTGGAGATCATACCGGATTCTATTCTCTGGCTGACTGGTATCCTAAATTTCATGTTACCTGTATAACACATTCAGATAAAGCAATTTATCCTGCGACAATTGTTGGAATACCACCGCAGGAAGATGCACTGATAGCTAAAACCACAGAAAAATTATTCCTTCCACCTGTAAGAATGGCATTACAGCCTGAAATTGAAGATTTTCATATGCCCGATGCCGGAATAGCCCATAACCTGGTGATTGTAAAAATTAAAAAGAGCTATCCGGGTCAGGGAATGAAAGTGATAAGTTCATTGTCGGGAGCCGGACAGATGATGTTTACAAAATATATGATTGTAGTGAGCGGAGAGATAGATATCAGGAATTATAAGGAACTGCTCTTCCATGTTTTTGCCAATGTTGATTTCAGCAGGGATTTGTTATTCAGCAATGGTCCGCTGGATGTTCTGGATCATTCCTCTGATAACTTTTCATTCGGTGGAAAAGCAGGAATAGATGCGACAATAAAACTAATCGAAGAAAAATCCGGGGAAAGCAAAACAATAAATTCAGAGAGCCTGGATATTTCCAGGATCAACAGCGATTTTCTCCAGAGCAATATCATAAATAATTATAACCTCAGTCTTTTCTCAGCTAAAATACCTGTCGTGATAATTTCAGTAAACCTTTCGGAAGATGCCAATATAATTGAAAGAGTAAAAAATCTGTTCATGAAAAATGACTCCGAGGGGATCTTCAGGCTCATACTGGTAGTTGATCATACCGTTGATGTCACTGATTTGTTTATGGTAGCCTGGCAAATTCTGGGCAACACTGACCCGAAGAGGGATCATGAATTTATTTCCTCCCTGTCTGTCTTGCTTGATGGTACAATAAAGGCTTACAGAAAGGGAGGATTTCCCAGGAAATGGCCCAATGTGATCAGCTCAGCAAATGAGACTATTTCAACAATAGATCAGAAATGGGAATCTCTTGGAATTGGAGCATTTATTGAATCTCCATCAACCAGATACATAAGATTATGCCGAAGAGGTACTGATGAAATTCTTATTGATCAGACTTGAGGTATTTTTAAATACGGGCAGCTTACGTTCAGATAATTAACCTATTTTTGCATTATCTGATGGGAATCATGTATTTGACATATTTTCATATATTTATTATCAACAGAATTATCGCTATTTATCGTATATTGATTGGTGGTTTAACTGATCCTGCGTCCTCTCCATTCCAATTTATTTTCTATGGAATACTGCTTGTTTCAATTGTTTTTTTTCTCATTATGTCTCAGACAAAAACTCTTGTTAAAACCAGGAGACTCCTCAGGGAAAAGGAACAGGCACTTAAGGTAATTGAATTGCAGAAGTTCGAATTGGAGTTAAAAGATAAAAACATTACTGACAGTCTGATATATGCACAACGAATTCAGGAAGCGCTTTTACCATCCGAAACTTATTTCCGAAAACACTTTGAGGACTCTTTCATTTTATTCAAACCTAAAGATATTGTCAGCGGGGATTTCTATTGGATTGGTGAAAAAGACGAAAAGATTTTTGTTGTAGCCGCCGATTGTACAGGACATGGGGTGCCAGGAGCACTAATGTCGATGATTGGGTTGGAAATTGTTGAAAAAACCATTAATGAAGACAATATTGAGATTCCATCAAAGATTCTTGCAGTAATGAATAAAGGATTGGAAAAAACCTTCAGCAGGGAAAAAAATATTGGAACAATAATACGGGATGGCATGGACATTGGTCTATGTGTCATCGACAGGAAAAGAAAAAAGGTGGAATATGCCGGAGCTTTTTTGCCTCTTTATCTTATTCGTGACGGCAGTCTGGTTGAGATAACGGCGGATAAAATTATAATTGGCATGAATCCGGAAGGACTACCTTATACCGATCATGAATTAGATCTTTTAGATGATGATATTTTCTATATCTTTTCTGATGGATATGTAGACCAGTTCGGCGGTTCGGAAAATAAAAAATTCATGTACAGGCGCTTCAGGTACCTTTTGATGACTATCCACAATTTCCCTGTGAATGATCAGAAAGCCATTCTTGAGGAAAATATAAAGACCTGGATGGGTGTTAACGAACAGGTGGATGATATGATGGTAATAGGATTCCGACCATTGATCGGAGAATCTAAATGATTTTCTTAATTTTATCAATCAGTGCAGCCGGCTGGAAAGGTTTGCTTATATAATCATCAATACCTGCAGACAGGCATTTCTCTTTATCACCGATCATTGCATTAGCTGTAATAGCTATTATCGGAACATGAGAATTGGTTGTTGCTTCCAGAGCTCTTATCTTTTCAGCAGCTACAAGTCCGCTCATCACAGGCATCTGGATGTCCATAAGAATCAGATCAAAGCTTGTGGTTCCAAACCTGTCGAGTGCCTCTTTCCCGTTTGAAGCAGTATCAATACTATGGACCAGGGGTTTGAGAGTAAGTAGTGTTATCTTCTGGTTAATAAGATTATCTTCAACAAGAAGTATTTTGAGATCTTTGAGATCTTTATGAATTTTGTCTTTCTGAATTAACTCTTCAATCTTTTGAGAAGCAATTTTCTGCTTTATTTCAGGTATCGGATTGTTATAAGGAAGAAAAATGTTCAGGACAGTAGAATTCGTTCCAATCTCCTGGGTGAAAGAACCATTTCCTGATGAGATGAATCTGGCAGCAAGACTTTTTTCAACTCCAAGATCATTTATCAGGACGATAGGATTATCTGTCTGGATCCTCAATGCTATAATGCTTTCAGTCCCTGTTTCTTTTGTTTTTTTCAGGTTTACAGTAACCCTGGTAACTCTTTCCGATGATTGAATCTCGATAGTATTGAACAGATCGAGAAATATCTGTTTCAAAATTATTGGGTCACCGAAACATTCAAAATCACTGAATTCTTTTTTGTTTAAGATAAAATCGATGTTTGCTTTATCTTTAAGACTATAGAGCTCTATAGTGTTCTGAATAGTAGAAAATAAATTAAATCTTATGGCTTTTCTTTGCTCATAGCTAAGGTTTCCGGCAGACTGCATTGTTAACTCATTAACAGTAGTCACCATGTTATTTGTAGATGCAATGAAAGTCTCGAGAAGCTCCTTTTGTTTTTTTTGCAGGCCTGATTCCATCAACATATCAGAGATAATAACCAGGTTATTCAAAGGTTCTCTTATCCTGTGTGAGAAATCTATTATGACATCATCTTTCCTTTCGCTCAGTGAAGAAAACTCTTTTAATGATTCTTTAAAGCTCTTATTAAGGTTAGAAGCCTTTCTGACAATAATTATACCCAGACTTGCACCTGCTATAATAAGGCATCCTGCCGGAAGCTTGAGATTAAATGTTATTAAAAGTACAGCTAATATCAGTATAAGAAGCGCAATTATTGAGTAAGACTCAATAGTCTTCCTCTTCTTTTCGAAAATTTCCTCAGTCGACTTATTTAAACCATTGCTCCTTGACCCGTTTTCAGTTTCACTGACCATAAACCAAAATTTTGAGGTTATGTAAATTTACGCAAAATATGTAATAAATATACATTTACTGAAATTAACAACCTTTGAAGGAAAACGTTAAATTTGCGCTTACGGTACGAAATTTGAACCGATAAGGAAAAACTTCGAATGCTATGCTGAAAATATTAAGGATATTTATTTTAATTAGTTCATTTTCACAAGTTTTACCAGTTACCCGGTTGTCAGGACAAGAAAAAGAAGGTATGGTAAAATACACTCCCGATTTCAGGTTCACTGATGGTATTTACCTCAATTTTGACCAGGTTAAAATGAATAGTCCCATACCTAAATCAAAAATACTCACCTCAATCGATTACAACGACAGGGAATTCTTTAATAAAATCCTTGAGGGTGATAAAATCTATTTCTATGACAATATGGGAATAAGACAGGAGGTTGCGAAAAACAGCATTTGGGGCTATTCACGTAATGGAGTTCTCTATGTTCAGGTTCAGGATAACTTCAACAGGATCACCTTCGTTGGCAATATCTGCCATTTTGTTGCGGATATAACAACTGTTGACCGTTCCTATAACTCTCCTTATGGATACTACGACCCTTATTATTATCCTTACAGCTACAGTAATTATTATAATCCCTATTATTCGCCTTACAGGTCTAATATGACCCGTAATGAATTAAAGCAGTATCTGATCGATTTTGATAGTGGAAAAGTGCTGGAATTTGATGTTGATAATACTGAACTGCTTCTCATGAAGGATGATAAACTTTATGAGGAGTATGTTCAACTTTCGAGGAAAAAGAAAAAAGACCTTATGTTTGTTTACATCCGGAAATTCAACGAAAATAATCCCTTATATATACCGGTACCAGCTCAATAATACCAGCGACATGAGAACATTACCTTTATCTTTTGCCCTGTTTCTTCCCGCGATACTATTGTCTGGCCAGGCCCCATTCCCCAGCAGAGATGAAATAAAACAGTTTAACGCATCAAAAACTTGCATTGTACTTGAAGATGATCCCTTTTCGTCCTATAATATATATATAAAAGAAGCAGTTAAAGCATGCTGGAAAATCACCCCTTATGAATTTATTACAGTAAAAGATTTTAATGTCAGGAGATTGAATCCAGCTTACTCATTCCTTGTTATTACCCAGACAAATTTTGATAAGGACAAATCCCATGGCCTCTATAACTTTATCAATCTTCTCCAGGGGAAAGATGTAAACAAACTAGCTGAGATGCCTGAAATTTGTGCTATCCCTCTTTCTTTTGCCGGTGTTAATGATCTTGTATATAGTTACAAACTTGGTGCTATTGTATCTTTTATGCAGAGGCATGCACAAAAGATTTCAGAAGACCCGTCACTGACCCTGAGGAAATATCTAAAATATTATAATAAAAATATACCAGATATTAAGAATAAAACTATACTTGTGGAAGAAGAAGATCTTACTCCTGAAATATCAACAATTGAAAAGATAAAAGCGATATATACAAATAATATTGAGATAGTTACAGATGAAGAAATAATTAAGGCAATAGAAAATAAGGCTCCTGATACTGTGATTCTCCATAAAGTGGGACCAATGGGAGACAGATATTCAGGGTATTGCTTTTTAATGCTGATAGGCACTGATGATTCAGAATTGTATTACTATAACCTGCATATGGTTGATAAAGCCAATCCCAATGGTTTATTACCTGACGATCTGAAACGGCTTGAAAGATAATATGCAGCACTGCAAAAGTAAAGCCGTCTTTTCAATAAATACATAAATATCATGGAAGAGAGCAGAGTATTGACAGAAACAGAAAGAAATTGGGCGATGTTATGTCACCTTTCAGCTTTTGCTGGTTTCTTTTTCCCGTTCGGCGGAGTTATCGGGCCTTTAATTTGCTGGCTGACAAGAAGAGATGAATCTTCGTGGGTAAATGTAAACGGGAAGGCATCTCTAAACTTCCAGTTATCTATGCTGCTTTATATAGTTCTCGCTATTCCTTTATGTATTATCATAATCGGTATTCCGATTATTATATTGCTGGGAACTCTGAAGGTAATATGTGTAATCATTGCCAGTGTTAAAGCGCCAAAGGGAGAACTTTTCAGATATCCTTTGGTTATACCATTTATACAGTAACATTTCAATTTCTTTTTGCCACAAAGCCGCTAAGACGCTAAGGTTTACATTAAGTATTGATTTTACTTTCTGGTGAACGGCGAAGCACTCAACGAAGTTAACCTTCGTGCCCCTGCCTGCCGGAAGACCGGTCTGCGCTCTGGCAGCAAAATTTTAATTTCATTTTTCAAATAATTTTTGATAAATTTCAGATTCATTAATAATCTCATATCATGGCACATAACAAAGAAAAAAAATCAGCTAAATTAAGAGTTGCAGAAAAGGACAAGTTATATCACGATATAAAACAGGAAAAGAAGAAAAAACTCGGTTCAGGGGAATACGAGGAATTGCTCATGACTCTTGAGATTGAACTTGTAAAACTTCAGGAATGGGTAAAGGCAAATAAATTAAAAGTGGTTGTAGTATTTGAAGGCAGGGATGCAGCAGGGAAAGGCGGAGTAATTAAAACCATTGCCGGCTGTCTGAATCCCAGAATTTGCAGAATTGTTGCTCTTGGTATACCTACTGAAAAGGAAAAATCTCAATGGTATTTCCAGAGATATGCTTCCGAGCTGCCTGCCGGAGGAGAGATTGTCCTTTTTGACAGGAGCTGGTATAACAGGGCAGGTGTCGAACAGGTTATGGGATATTGTACCAATGATGAATACGAAGAGTTTCTCAGATCCTGCCCTGAATTCGAGAAGATGCTTATAAGATCAGGTATAATTCTTGTTAAATATTGGTTTTCTGTCAGCGACCATGAACAGGAAAAACGGTTTCAGGACAGAATAGAAGACCCTACAAAACGATGGAAGATCAGTCCGATGGATATCGAATCGCGCGATAAATGGGTCGAGTATTCTATTGCTAAAGATAAAATGTTCTCTTATACCGATACTAAACAGTCACCATGGTATGTTGTCCGTGCCGACGACAAAAAGAGAGCCAGACTTAACTGTATACATCATCTTCTTTCACTGATTCCTTACAAGGATCTTACCCCAAAACCATTAAAACTGCCTCCTTTGAAACACGACGTAGCTTACGTAAGACCTCCGGTAACTGAACAGACATTTGTACCGGAAAAGTATTAAAGGTGCAGGGCACAGGGCACAGGGCAAGAAGTGAACTACAGGGTAACTTGCACCCTTTATCATGAACCTCGTATGTTTTAGATTCTCCTTTTATCTTTATACTTTTGTCTTTTATCTTTATATTATGTCCTCCAAACCATCCATACCGAAAGGAACACGCGATTTTTCAACAGAGGAGATGCTGAAACGTGAATATATTTTTGAAACCATAAAACAGGTGTTCAGGTTATATGGATATCAGCCTATTGAGACTCCGGCAATTGAGAATCTTACTACTCTTCTGGGAAAGTATGGAGAGGAAGGAGACAAGCTTCTTTTCAGAATTCTTAATTCAGGCGATTTCCTCTCGTCTGTCAGTGATAAGGATTTTTTTAAAAGGGAACCAGGTAAACTCTCTTCATTGATATGCGAAAAGGGGTTAAGATATGATCTGACAGTTCCATTCGCACGTTACGTAGTTCAGCATCGTGACGAAATTGTCTTCCCATTTAAAAGATACCAGATACAGCCGGTCTGGAGAGCCGACAGACCACAAAAGGGCAGGTATCGTGAGTTTTTTCAATGTGATGTCGACGTAATCGGAAGCGATTCCCTGTTAAATGAATATGAGCTTATAAGAATCATCGACGACATATTTAAGAAATTCAGAATTTCAACAGTCATAAAAATTAATAACCGTAAGATACTTGTCGGAATTGCAGAATTTATTGGGGAAATCAATAGGATAACTGATATAACAACAGCTATTGATAAAATAGAAAAAATTGGTATTGATTCGGTTAATTTAGAACTAAAAGAGAAAGGTCTTTCTTCAGTTGCTATTAAGAAACTGCAGCCTATTTTAAAACTCAAAGGGCCTAATGGAACAAAACTAAATACTTTGGAGAAAAGACTAATGCATTCTATAATTGGGAAGCAGGGAATAGATGAATTAAGAATACTTTTTGACTATCTTAAGAATTCGAAACCAACTTCCCAGGTTGAGTTGGATCTTACTTTAGCACGTGGACTAAATTATTATACAGGAGCCATAATAGAGGTAAAATCAAAGGATGTTACTATCGGAAGTATTTGTGGTGGTGGACGTTATGATAATCTCACGGGAGTTTTTGGAATGGAAGGAGTATCGGGTGTGGGTATTTCTTTCGGAGCCGACAGAATATACGATGTTCTGAACCAGTTAGATCTTTTTGATGATTTAAAGGGTTCATCTACTGAAGTCCTTATTGTAAATTTCGGTGATAATGAAACAAACTATGCTTTAAAAATCCTTGATCAGCTGCGTGGAATGGATATAAAATCAGAATTGTTCCCCGATCCGGCAAAACTTAAAAAACAGCTCTCCTATGCTGATTCAAAAAAAATACCCTTTATAATTATAGCCGGGGAAGATGAGATAAATAAAAATACAATTATGATTAAAATCATGTCTTCCGGAGAACAGAAAAGCATACCTCTGGATAAACTAAGTTCATTTGTTAATGATGAGATTAAGAGGTCATAAGCTCATAAGCTCATTGTCAGCCAGCCAATTTCTGTTAACCTAAAAATTTCGTCCCGGCCTTGCCTTCTGCTGTTGCCTGACATTCTGCAGCTCATTAAGAAGCTGAGCTTTATACTGATTTTCTGCCTGGTAGTACAATATTACTTTTACTGGTGGCAGCACCTCCTTAATTTTCTTGTGAAACGCAACTGCCAGATTTGACTCCTGTACAAGACATTCAACATATTTATCTCCCATTTCTTCAAGCTGATCATCACTCAGCGTACTTCCGTTCTGATTAAAGTTCCTGTTGAGTTTCAGTTTTTCCAGCTGAATTTGATTTCGCTGACTCTGATAATCGTTATATACCGGCCAGAATTTTTCTGCCTCTTCTGAAGTCAGATTCAGTTTTTTTGTAAAGAACCCGATTTTATAATTATTCAATTTTTCCAGATTTGGATTCTGTGCGGATGATCTTATAACCGGATACACTGACATTATAAATAAAAAAATTATTATTCTTTTCATGGCTTCAAACTTATAGATGTTCATAAATATCATTTAATTCAACATTTTCTTGAAGAAGATAATCAATTATATCTTTTTTGCTCACATCTGGTCCTTCATCAGAAAGAACAAGCGATGATGCGTTTTCTTCAAGCGACGAAAGGTCTATATCATTCATATACATATCGGGGTTCATTTCATGCAATACTTCTGAAACCTGTGAATTACTTTTGTCATGGGTTAAGAGCTTTATTGCAGTATAACTGATAAGTATTAAGCCTGCAACAGAAGCAGCAATAAGAAGGCTGGTCCTGAATCTGTTATAGAAACTGATCTTCCTGACTTCCTTATCAGAATCCGATGTGACGGAAATTATTTTTCTGTTTACCTCTTCAAAGTAGTTGTCAGGCACCTTAAAAGGATTTTTTACCGGTATGTCGTTTAACTTTTTCATCATTCCCTTAGATAGTTAATAATCAGGAAAGTTTAATCATTTACTAATATTTTTTCAATTTTCTTTACTGCGTGATGATAAGATGCTTTCAGCGCGCCTTCTGAAGTCTTCAGTACTTTACTCATCTCTTCATACGGCATTTCATCATAATACTTAAGGTTAAAGACAATACGCTGTTTTTCAGGAAGTTGAAAAACTGCATTTTGCAGCTTCAATTGTACTTCATCGCCATCAAACCATGTGCTGCCTTCATGAGAACTTGCAAAATAGCTGCCTAAATCGTCGATTGAGACGGCAGCATTTCTTTTTCTTTTATTTATTAATGCAAGTGCTTCATTGGTTGCAATTGTATATAGCCAGGTATAAAGTGAACTTTCACTCCTGAAATTCGCGATGCTTCTCCATACATTTATAAAAGTATTCTGAAGAGCGTCATCAGCATCCTCGTGGAGGATTACAAGCCTGCGGATATGCCAGTAAAGTTTCTGGCTGTATTTCTCAACTAAAAGCCGGAAACCTTTATTCAGATCTGTCTTTAGTAATTCAGAAATATTATCGTCGGGCCGGATGGTATTCAATTTCAATACTGATTTTCTACTTAGATAGAAAAAACCTTCAAAGGTTTAAAGGTAGTCATGCAGAATGATAAGAAAAAAATTGTGTCAAAAAAAATAAGTTTCATTAGCCTCTTTTTCTTAACCCCCCATCCCCCCTAAAGGGGGGCTAATTTGCTACAAATAAGTGTAATTAGCCTAAATGTTACAGCATTAGCTCCCCTTTTAGGGGAGATTTCATCCGCCAGTTGGCGGATGACAGAGGGGCATAATATGAGGAACAGAATCCTTAAGAGGTCTGCTTGAATTATCCCCGGAATTATGATAAATTTGCTGCAACTCAATTAATCCGGATCACTGATGGCTCTTCAATGTGGAATTATAGGCATAACAAATGTTGGGAAAACGACAATTTTTAACTGCATCTCCAATACCAAAGGCGAAACCAATGCCTTTGCATTCAGCGCAACAAAGTCAAACATGGGAGTTGTACAGGTACCCGACCCCAGGCTTTATGAGCTTGAAAAACATCAGGTTACCGACAGGATCGTTCATACAACAGTGGAGATTGTCGATATTCCCGGATTAGCAAAAGGTTCCAATAAAGGGGAAGGCGTAGGCAATAAATTTCTTGCCGATATCAGAAATACTGACGCATTAATTCATGTTCTGCGATGCTTCGATAATGAAGCCCTCCCACATATCGATGGCTCAGTTGATCCGGTACGTGACCTTGAAACTATTGACCTTGAGTTGCAGGTAAAAGACCTGGAGTCGGTTGAGAAAAAGATTGAACGGCTTGCACGGGCGGCAAAAGCCGGTGACAAAGGCGCAAAACACGGAATGGAAATCCTTCATCTGTACCGTGAACATTTTGAAGAGTTTAAAAATGCAAGAACTCTTGAAGTGAAGGAAGAAGACAAAAAATATGTTGATGATCTCTTTCTTCTTACCATGAAGCCTGTAATGTATGTATGTAATGTTGATGAGAAGTCTGCTGTTACAGGTAATAAGTATGTGGAAAAGGTCAGGGAATTTCTTAAAGGCCGGAATGCAGAAATCCTGGTAATAGCAGGTGCAATTGAAGCAGAAATAGCGGAACTCGAAAATAATGAAGACCGTCTGGCATTTTTAAAAGATGCAGGACTGGCTGAACCCGGCGTGGACAAACTGGTCAGAGCCGCCTACAAGATGCTGAACCTGCAGACTTTCTTTACAGTGGGCCCTATGGAGATCAGGGCATGGACGATAAAGAAAGGCATGACTGCTCCTAAGGCAGCAGGTGTAATTCATAGCGATCTTGAAAGAGGATTTATCCGGGCTGAGGTTATGAAATATAAAGACTTTGTTACCCTCGGCTCAGAGCATGCATGCAAGGAAGCAGGTAAATTTTACATAGAAGGCAAGAATTATATAGTCGACGATGGCGATATACTGCATATAAGATTTAATGTATAAAGTCATTATGTCCAGGCGATTACTGATATTGATATTTATCTCTGTTTTATCTGTGTTAAGGTGTTTTTCACAGATGACGACCACAGATGACAAACTTCGTCAGATTATCAGTCAGAATGGACAGGCTGAGGTTACACTTCCCTATACCGATAAAAAATCTATTGAAATTCTTACCGCCAATGTTTCAATTTTATCCGTGAAAGATAAAGTTGTGCATATTAGTCTGTCGCCAAGGACAGTTGAATGGTTTATCATGCAAAAGTATGATTATCAGATATTAGAAAAGATTGCGGCCAAAGGGATAATCTCATCCCGTAATGTAAATCAGGCAATGGCCTGGGGTAATTATCCTACATATACGCAGTACGATTCCATAATGCAAAGTTTTAAATCTCTTTACCCCTCTTTATGCCGTCTCGATACAATCGGAACCAGCATAAACGGGAAATTAGTCCTTGCTCTTAAAATTTCAGATAATCCGGATATTGATGGTGGAAAACCTTCAGTTTTTTACTCATCGACAATACATGGTGATGAACCGGCAGGGTATGTTCTGATGCTTCATCTTGCCGACTATCTTCTTAAAAATTATTCTCTTAGCAGCAGGGTGAAAAACCTTATTGATAATCTTGATATCTGGATAAATCCGCTTGCTAACCCCGACGGTACATACAATCATGGCGATACCATTTACCTGCCCAGCCGGTACAATGCGAATGGATATGATCTGAACAGGAATTTTCCCGATCCGATTACCCCTAATACTGTGAGGCAGAAGGAAACTCTTGACATGATTAAATTTATGAGGAAACACAGGTTTGTCATTTCTGCAAATTTTCATACTGGGGAGGAAGTGGTTAATTATCCGTGGGACAGGTGGGAGAGATTACATGCCGATAACGACTGGTTTGAAAGTATAGGCAGAAAATATGCTGATACTGTGCATTTTAATTCTGTTTCAGGCTATATGACTTTTCTGGATAACGGTATTACAGATGGGTACCAATGGTATCCGGTTTATGGTGGTCGACAGGATTTTATAACCTGGGAACTACAGGGGCGTGAAGTAACCATTGAGCTTGATAATGAGTCTATTACTCCGGCAGACCGGCTTCCTTTGCTATGGCAGTATAACTGGCACTCATTAATCGGGTATCTTGAAAATGCTCTATATGGTATTCATGGATCAGTCCGTAATGTCAACACTCATGTTCCTGTACCAGCAAAAGTCTTCATAAATGGCCACGACCAGGATAGTTCCCAGGTTTATTCCGATACTCTTACAGGGAGTTTTGAAAGATTCCTGTCTCCCGGATCATGGACTCTGACCTTTTCTGCTCTTGGTTACTGGCCTGTAACCGTAAATAATATCATTGTGAATTCCGGACAAAAAACAGATCTAATTGTCGACATGTCGCCTGTTCCCAGTAGCATTGAAAGCATAAATTCAACTACCCCAATACGTCTCTACCCCAACCCGGCAAGAAATGTTATCTCGGCATTGCTTCCAGACTTAATGACCGGGAACATAAACATCAGGATTATTAACCAGGCTGGGATTTTAATATCAGAATATACTGGTGAAACGGTTCAGGGAATTCCCTTGTTAATTGATATAAAATTATTATCAGCAGGTACATACATCGTCGTTTTCACCAACATGTCCACCAGAGCCTCATGCCTGGGAAGGTTCGTTGTTATTAAATAATCTTCTTCACTTGCTTCTGTGATTAAAACAAGTATTTTTGCACCTTAATTTGATATCAGGGGAACCTTTTTAATTCATGTTCTGGTAAATATTTCTTTAAAGCATTAAGAATCAGTAGTAAATTATGAAAAGATTTGCAATAACAGTTTTTTTGATTTTGGTTCTTGTAAAGTTGTCTGGTCAGGGAGCTTATCTTCCGCCGGATAAACCACGACTTGTAATAGGGATAGTTGTAGAGGAACTGAACTATAATCAGCTTGAAAAGTTCCATGACAAGTTATGTGAAAATGGAATAAAAAGGCTTATTAATGAGGGGACATACTTTAAAAATGCATCATATGAATACTTGCTCACCCAATCTGCTCCGGGCCATGCAACTATAGCAACAGGAGCCGAACCATCTTTTCATGGAATAACATCTGATGACTGGTATGTTCCCCTTAAGAATGAACTGATTAATTGTACTAAAGATATCAATGTAAATGCTGTAGGAGGAAGTTTTGAGTCCGGATTACATTCACCGGCAAACCTTTTGGTATCAACATTTTCTGACGAGCTTGCAGTTGCGACAAATAAGAAAGCAAAAGTTTTCGGGGTTGGCTTAAGAGAGAGTTCAGCAATATTATCCGCCGGCCATGCTGCAAATGCAGCTTTCTGGTTTGACAATACAAACGGAACATGGATGTCGAGTTCATATTATATTGATACTCTTCCCGTTTGGGTGAATGACTTTAATGCGATGAAGTTTTCGGATACATATCTGAATTCTACATGGAATCTCTTTAGACCCGCAAAGGATTATGTTGATTGCCTTCCTGATTCAAACAGTTTCGAAGCCGGATTCAATAACATCAATTATTTCCCGTACGATCTGAAAAAGTTGAGATCAAAGAACGTTTTTAATTATAAAAATGATTACTCTTTATTGAGGGAGACGCCGTTTGGCAATTCTCTCACCACTGACTTTGCAATAAGACTTATACAAAATGAGCGTTTAGGTAAAGATGATGTAACAGATTATCTTTCAATCTGCTATTCAGCAACTGATTATATCGGACACAGGTTCGGACCGTCATCAGTGGAGATGGGCGATGCCATAATGCGACTTGATGATGATATTAAGAATCTTCTCACATTCCTTAATGACAGTATCGGGAAGAAGAATGTTCTGATATACTTTACCGCAGCTCATGGAATTTCGGAAATTCCGGCGGTTCTGGAAAAGAACCGCATCCCTTCAGGATATTTTCAGCAGAATCAGGCCTTGCAGTTGCTTAGGAGTTATCTGAATGCAGTTTACGGAGAGGGCGACTGGGTGAAAGGTTTTTCCGAAAGACAGGTTTTCCTCAACAGGACACTGATTGAAGATGCACGGCTTTCGCTCGATGATGTACAAAAAAAAGTTGCCCGGTTCCTTGTTCAGTTCACAGGTGTTCAGGCTGCTTATCCTTATTCTGCCTTTGAGGCTAATGACTTTGGAAATGGTAATCTTAAAAAGATCATTAATAACTTCAGTCCCCAGAGATCCGGAGATGTGATTGTGATTTTAAATCCGGGCTGGGTTGAGAAAGAAGCCGATTTTGTGACAAATCACAATTCACCATATGAATATGATTCTCATGTTCCTTTGATCTGGTATGGGTGGACAGTGAACAGGGCAACAGTGATCCGGCAGGTTAATATGACTGATATTGCGGCTACATTATCGACACTCTGCAAAGTTCCTTATCCCAATGCATGTTCCGGGGAACCTATGTTTGAGTTATTCAGATAATTTTATCCCTTATCCTACAGGCTTCAATAAGAAGCTCAGGATTTTTTTCACAGCCATTACCCAGGATAATAAGATTAGCGCCGGCATTAAAAATCTCTTCAACCTCATCTTTGTTTTTTATCCCGCCGCCAACAGCTAATGGAATTGAAATATTTTGTCGTACAGCTTTAACAAGGCTGACCGGAACAGGATTAATTGCACCACTTCCCGCCTCGAGATATATCATCTGTAACCCCAGCATCTCTCCGGCCATAGCCGTAGCAACGGCAATTTCGGGTTTATCGCATGGAATTGATTCAGTCTGACTGATATATTCAACAGATGTCTTTTTCCCGCAACTGATCAGTATGTATCCGACTGATACAAGTTTCTCCCTTGCATTTTTCAGGTAAGGCGCTGCAGTTACATGATTACCAATTAGTAATTCGGGATTTCGGCCTGAAATAAGTGATAGAAGCAGAATCACATCTGCTTCAAGAGTAAGCTGCAGAAGGTTACCTGGAAAAAGTATCACAGGAATTGAGCAAAGCTTCCTGATTTGGCTTATCAGATTGTCAATACTGGTAAATGTGAGACTTCCACCCGCAAAAATATAATCAGTTTTGCTCTTTTGTGCAGTTTTAAGGATGTTTTGAAGCGAAACTCCTTTTGCCTTGTCAGGGTCAAGAAGCAAAGCCACACTCTTTCTGCCTGGGAAATTATCTTGTTTCATAGTTTTTCTTTGTCCATACAATAGCGTAGTTATCATACTTTGAATAGAAAAGTTCAAATGATTCGTTTATTTTACTGGTACGAACATGTCCCGTGATCTCACCTGATTCTTTTAAAATGAAAGGGTCAATTGTAATATTGTTTCTGATGCTAATGCCTTCTTTGTCGCAGATTTTATAAAGAGCTTCTTTTGCGCACCAGTGAATATAAAGGTGGTATCTGCGATCTTCCTGTTCTTTTGCGACTTTTTCCTTCCTGTTAATGAATTTAAATGCAAGTGCAGCTATATTTGAACTCATATATTCCAGATCTATTCCAACCTTCTCATTTGTGCTTAAAAGGATTGCAGTAAGTTTATGGGAGTGGGAGATACTTATAAACCTGGAACCATCACTCAGGAATGGCTTGTTATTTTTATTATAAACTATCCTGGCATCCCTTCCGATCAGCTCAGAGAGCAATGCCCTTACGCTTAAAAATTCAAGCTTCCTTGAGTTGCTGCTGAATCCTTTATATTTCTTTTTTTCATTATTATCAAGCGAAACAAGGTCCAGAAGAGCATTCAGATCTTCTTCTATTTTCCACACCCCCAGGATGGAGAACTCGTTAAGATAATGTTTTGTAATACAACCCATTGGTAGCAGTCAGGTGTTATTTATTCCACTTCAGAGTTTCAATCAGATGAATGATATCCTCTCTGAAGAAATCAATTACTGGAGCCAATGAATCTGCATTTGGCTCAGCAGCAAAATATAGAGATCCTCTCAGGTAATGTCTGAGGCTGTCGGTAACATAAAACTCAACGGCTGAGGCAGTATTTCCTTTCAGATCATATAAAATGCCATAAACTTTATTTTCACTATTGCTGAAGACCTGTTCTTTAATTGCGTCCGCCTTGGATACATGATATTTGACATTAATATCATAGCTTTGATCAAGAAGGCTATCCAAATCATTCTTAACATCTTTATAAGTAAGATAAATTCTGGCTTTATAAGATGGGAATTCGATATCAAACCATCCCGGGTCGGACCCGTGCTCCCCCTGAAAAGTGAGATGGCCGTAAGCCGGATATTCAAATGATAATGGAACGTTAAGGTTCTTTCCGGGGAGTTCATTAAATTGAACATAATGACGTTCCGGCAGATCTATCCTGAAATGACCCCTGGGTTTTGGAACAGGAACATGCCTGCAACCATAAGAAGCACTTAAGAAGATCAATATTATCAGGATTCTAGTCCTTTTTATTGTCAACATTATTGTTTTTTATTTCGACCCGGATCTCCTTTATCCTTCTTCTGTCAGCAGATTCGATCCTGAAGACAAAATCCCCGTATTTGATTATCTGGTCCTTCTGTGGAATTTCTCCGGTCAGTTCAAGGATAAGTCCTGCAAGTGTTTCAGACTCTCCTCTGACCTCTTCAAAAAGTTCTTCTCCGATGTCGAACACTTTGCAGAAATCATTAAGTAAGATCTTGGCCTCAAATATATAAGTCTTTTCATCAATTTTACGGAACAACAACTGATCTTCGTCGCTTTCATCAGTTATCTCTCCGACAATTTCTTCCAGGATATCTTCAAGCGTCACTATTCCCGAAGTGCCTCCGTATTCGTCAATAACTACAGCCATATGTATCTTCTTGGTTTGAAACTCCTTCAGAAGATCATTTATCTTTTTTGTTTCCGGCACAAAATATGGAGGCCTCAATAAAGCCTGCCATTTAAAACTTCCCGGGTTATTTGTATAAGGAAGTACATCTTTTGCGTATAAAATTCCTTTGACAGAATCGAATGAACCGGAATAGACAGGAATTCTCGAAAATCCGGAACTGATTATTACGGGAACTATTTTGTCAAATCCCGATTTTATGTCAATTGCAGTTACATCAATCCTTGGGCACATTATGGCGCTGACATTGATATTTCCGAAATTGACGATTCCCTTAAGTATTTTTTCATCTTCAGTAAAGTCTTCAGATGTCAGTTCCAGAGCATCGGAAAGGTCATCCATACTTATGTTCGATCGCCGTGTTCCTGTTCTTTTTTTTACAAATGAGGAAGAGAAGATAAGCAGTGAAGTAACAGGTTTAAAGAGCTTTTCCAGTATGGTTAACGGGAAGGCCATAAAAAGAGCAATTGAAATATGATTTCTTGAAGCGTAAACCTTTGGCATCACTTCTCCAAAAAAAAGGAGTAGAAAGGTTATTACAACCACATTTATTATGAATCCTAAAACTGGTTCTGAACTGAAATCAAATATTCTCAGGCTTAGAAAAGCAGCCAGCAGTACTATTGCGATATTGATCGTGTTATTTGCAACCAGCACTGTGCTCAGCAGTTTTTCAGGGTTGTTGTACAGTTTCAGGACAGCTTTTGCCTTTTTGTCCTTATTAGTTTTCATGTTTTCTAGGTCCTCTGGCGTAAAAGAAAAAAAGGCTACTTCAGATGCCGACACCAGGGCTGATCCGATGAGAAGGATTATGATTACAAGGAGGCCAATAACTATTTTAAAATCAGGAGTATTGATCCTGATGGCTGAAATTAGTACTAAGGATGAAAGTGGATAACCCGGTTCCAACTGGTTTCTATTAATAAAACTATCTAAAAAGGCAGATCATCTTCATTCTGAGCATTGCCGGGCCCGCTGTCAATACCAGGATCCTCATTGACAGTATTGGCTTTGTCAGACCAATTCTTGTTATTGCTTTCATTAACTGGCTGATATGAAGCAGGAGGATCATTTACCACCGAGTCTGAGATCGCTGTGCCGTGTGCTTCATCTCCTGGCTTTTCTGTTTTTGCAAATGAAGTGACAGGCGCTTGTTTTTTCTCAAGTAACAGTAGAGTATCAGCAAGTATTTCGGTTATATATTTATTAACTCCGTCTTTATCAACATAGGATCTGGTTTTAATTTTTCCTACAATATAAACCTGGGAACCCTTTTTAATGGTTTTTTCCGCTACTTCAGCCAGTGCGCGCCATAAAACAATATTATGCCATTCTGTTGAAGTTATTGTTTCGCCCTGTTGGTTTGTATAGGTCTCACTTGTGGCAAGTGGAAAGGTTGCTTTTGCGACACCCTTATCAAAATACCTTACTACCGGGTCTTTTCCGACATTCCCGACAAGTATAACTTTATTGATTGACATATAGTTATATATTTATTATTAATAATAATATCCGGATTGTAAAGTTAATAAAAAAACCACTTTCAGCAATCATTGTCCATGAATATTGATTAAAATCCAATTGGTCAATATTTTACTAATTTCTCAATGATTTGTTTCTTTGTCAGGAAATAATGAAAGATTAGTGTCGTCATTTATCTATTTCATTGTATTTAAGGCATTAATAAAACATTAAAAAAAAAATTATTATGTAAGTGTTTCTATTTAAACAAATAATATTTTTATATTTGCACAGTTGAAAAAACGAATACTCAAAATAATTTGTTGAATTTTAAACTTCACGAAAAATGACTAAAGCAGACATTGTTAATGAAATTGCCAAGAACACTGGTATTGAAAAGGTAACAGTACAGAAAACTGTTGAAGCCTTAATGGAAACTGTAAAAGATTCTATGGTAAAAGGTAGTAACGTTTATCTCAGGGGTTTTGGAAGCTTCATCGTAAAGAAAAGAGCCAAGAAAACTGCAAGGAATATTTCCAAGAATACAACCATAATTATTCCTGCTCACAATATTCCAGCTTTCAAGCCGGCAAAAACTTTCATTACAAAAGTAAAATCGCACGTTAAGAAATAATCCTCTATGCCAAGCGGTAAAAAAAGAAAAAGACATAAAATGGCCACTCACAAACGTAAAAAACGTTTGCGGAAGAACAGACATAAAAAGAAGTAACAGATCCCTAAGTGGTCAGTCAAGAAATATATTAAACCTAAAGATCTGATGGTCTTTAGGTTTATTGTATTATTATATCGGATGTGGCGGATAATATATTAGCTCAGATTAATATAGTGAAGTGATAAACAAGGATTTAATCATTGATGTTGGTGATTCCGAGGTTTCTTTAGCGTTGTTGGAAGACAAGCAGTTAATTGAGTTAAACAAGGAAAAACGTAATGTAAAATTTTCAGTCGGGGATATTTACCTTGGTAAGGTAAAAAAGATCATGCCCGGGCTAAATGCTGCATTTATAAATGTAGGTTACGAACGTGATGCTTTTCTTCATTATCTTGATCTAGGTGCACAGTTCAGGACACAGCACAAATACTATCTCACAGCTCTTCAGAAACAAGGCAGAGTACCACCGTTACATAAGTTCAAACCGGAACCAGATATTGACAAAGATGGCAAAATAACTGATGTCCTGGTAACCGGTCAGACTGTGATTGTTCAAATCACTAAAGAACCTATTTCAACAAAGGGTCCAAGACTTGCCTCCGAAATCTCCCTGGCAGGAAGAAACCTTGTCTTAATGCCATACTCTGATAAGGTGTCCATCTCTTCTAAAATTGAGAGCATCGAAGAAAAAAACCGCCTTAAAGCTCTGGTTCAGAGCATTAAACCGCGGAACTACGGGGTTATTGTACGGACAGTAGCTGAAGGTAAAAAAGTTGCTGTGCTGGATGCTGAGCTAAGGGAACTTGTACAGAAATGGGAATCGGCTTTTATTTCTGTAAAGAAGGAGGTAAAATCGCCAAAATTGTTCATAGGAGAGATGAACAGAACTTCAACAATCCTCAGGGATATGCTAAATGTTACATTTAACAGTATTCATATCAATGAACCATCTTTAGCCGAAGACATTAAGGCATATATAAGGGGAATTGCCCCTGAGAAAGAAAAAATAGTCAAATATTACAAAAGCACTCTTCCCATATTCGACCATTTTGGAATTAACAAACAGATAAAAGGACTATTCGGGAAAACCGTTTCATTCAAGCATGGCGCATATCTCATAATTGAGCATACTGAAGCTCTTCACGTTATTGATGTGAACAGCGGTAACAGATCGAGGTCGGGGAATGACCAGGAATCAAATGCACTTGAGGTTAATATGGAAGCTGCAACAGAAATCGCCAGGCAACTGAGACTCAGGGATATGGGTGGAATTATCGTTGTCGATTTTATCGATATGCAATCCCAGGAGAATAAACAACAACTTTATGATAAAGTGAAGGAAGTTATGGCAAATGACAGGACAAAACATAACATCCTGCCTCTTACCAAATTTGGTCTGATGCAAATAACAAGGCAAAGGGTCAGACCCGAAATGAATATAATTACAAATGAAAAGTGCCCTTCATGTCAGGGAACGGGTGAAACTAAACCGACAATACTGTTTACTGATGAACTGGAGAGAGGTCTTTCATTTATTGTAGATAAGATTAAAACCAGGAAACTTATTCTTAATGTTCATCCATTTGTTGCATCTTATCTTACAAAAGGTCTCTTCCCAATCTACAGGAGATGGAATTTTAAATATAAAATAAGACTTAAAATTCAGGCAGTTATCTCTTATTATATGCTGGAATATCATTTCTACGACCATTTTAATAACGAAATAGATCTGGCCTAATCTTCTTACTCCTAAGATTACAAGATGTATTTCATAACAAGAGATTTCTTACTTTTGTTTTAGTCTTTTTTGCCCTCCAACCCCCCTAAAGGGGGGCTAATACTCTGCCTTCAAATACAATTTTTCTTGATGGCACAGAATTAATCCCCCTTTAAGGGGATGGCCGTGACTCGACCAGGGGGCGCACCTTTGCGGTTAATGGATTTCTGCATTTAATTTTAATAAGATTTGCAATGAGAAAACTGACACTTTTAATATACTTCATACTTTTTTCCTTATTTACTTCTGCTCAGATCTACGATCCTGTCAGGTGGGATTTCAGCTATGAAAAGAAAGGTGACAAACAGTATGAACTGATTTTTACTGCTACCATAGCTAAAAATTCACATATCTATTCGATGGCCATACCTGAAGGAGGACCAATCCCGACATCTTTCAGATTCGACACTTTGCCAGGCTACAAAGTTACAGGCAGTACTTATGAAGTTACAAAACCGGTGGAAGTTCTTGATGATGCTTTTGGCTTTAAGATCAAAACATTCAGTAATACTGCAGAATTCCGGCAAAAAATAACTGCAGTGGAATCCTCTTTTACAGTTACAGGCTCAGTAAATTTTATGGCCTGTAATAATGTAACATGTTCTCCTCCCAAAGATGCTGAATTTGCGATAAAAATAGCAGACAAGACCGAAAATAAGGTCATTAAAAACACTATTAAACCCGGAGTTGATTCTGCGCCTGTTAAATCCGGCAGGGGATTGCTGAAGTTTTTTCTGATCTCTTTGCTTGCAGGTTTTGCTGGTGCACTTACCCCCTGTGTATTCCCAATGATCCCGATGACGGTAGCCTTTTTTTCACAAGGTTCGGGAAAAAAGGGCAGGGCTGTTTATAAAGCACTTATTTTTGGCATTTCCATAGTTCTGATTTATGCATCACTAGGAGTAATTGTTTCGCTTACAAGTGCAGGAGCAGGCTTTGCAAATGCATTGAGCGCGCACTGGATTCCCAATACAATCTTTTTTTTATTATTTATAGTATTTGCAATTTCATTCTTTGGTGCATTTGAGATTCTGCTTCCAAACAGTTGGGTGACGCATGCGGATTCAAAAGTTGACAAAGGTGGTATCCTGGCAGCATTTTTTATGGGTTTGACAACAGTAATTGTCTCATTTTCTTGCACGGGGCCTATTATTGGAGCTCTTCTTGTCGAAGCAGCCAGCGGTGATGTTTTAAAACCGACATTTGGAATGATCGGATTTGGCGTTGCATTTGCACTCCCCTTTACGATATTTGCCTTATTCCCTTCGATAATGAGCCGAATACCCAAATCCGGTGGTTGGTTAAACTCGATAAAAATCGTACTAGGGTTTATTATGCTCGCTTTCAGTATGAAATTTCTGATGACTATTGATAGTGTATACTCGTTGGGAATCTTATCCAGAAGCCTTTTTATTGCAATATGGATCGTTCTGTTTTCCCTTCTTGGTTTATATCTTATGGGAAAGATCAAATTTTCACACGATAGTGATCTTCCGTTCATAGGAGTTTTCAGATTATTCCTGATAATTGCCGTATTTACATTCGTTGTGTATCTGATACCAGGACTTTTCGGCGCACCCCTGAATGGCTTGTCTTCTTTCCTTCCATCTCAGGAATCTTCAGAATTCAATCTTCCTAAAATGATTATGGAAAACAGATCATTGCGGGTTCCTGTTGCTCCATCTGCAGAAACAAGCATACTTTGTTCAGAACCCAAACATGATGATATCTTTCACATGCCCCTTGGTCTGAAAGGCTACTTCGATTATAAACAGGGTCTTGAATGTGCAAAAGAACAGAAGAAACCGGCATTGATTGACTTCAAAGGGCATGCCTGCGCTAACTGCAAACGAATGGAAGCTAAAGTATGGTCCGATCCAGAAATACTGTCCAGACTAAGGGATAACTTTGTGATAATTGAGCTTTATGTTGATGACAGAACACAATTGCCTGAAAATGAATGGATAATCTCATCAGTAGATGGTAAACAGAAAAAGACTATTGGGAAATTATATGAAGATCTGGAAATATCAAAGTTTAAGACTAATGCTCTGCCTCTCTACGTTATTGCTGATTCTGAAGGCAATCCTTTGAATAAGCCGATGCCGACCAATCTGAATATCGGTGAATATAAAAAATGGCTGGATGAAGGGCTGGAATTATTTAATTCCAAAAATCCCAGATAGAGACAATTTGTTTTCTCTGTGGTTCTTTGTGTTTTCCTCTGTGTCCCTCTGTGTAACAAACGGTATAAGAACTATCACAGAGTCACGCAGAGTAACACAGCAGTAGAATTTATTTAAGATAAATATTTCCGCGCGTTGCATCTATTTTGACTTTTACGTTTCCCGGATTTTTACCAAAAGTTCCATAAGTAAGGTACTCTTTCCTGTCCTCATTCAATGCTTTTTGTTCAGTCTTAATATTCTTATCCGGTAAAACCAGGAAGGCATTTATGTGTCTGATATCCAGATTATAAGAAGAACCAGGTTCAAAACTTAATGAGAGATCGGAGTAGCCTGAATTAATATTTATCGATTCAAACCCCTTTTCTATAAAGTCTGCACTGACGCTTCCATACCTCGTTGTGAGGTTTAGCTCTTTCCGTAAGTTGTTCACTTTGTAATCGGTGAAATAAGCATTCCCCTGCAGCGATTCAATATTCTCAATGAAAAATTTATCTCTTTTCGAATCCCCCCGGATCGTACCGGCTTTTTTGATATCATATTTTGAAGAGATAGAATTTATTGACAGATCTTCTGATTCCCCTATTGAAACCTCTGAAAAGGATGCATCAATATTACCAGATACTATTGAATTTATTTTAGCATCGCAGAAAAGCATTGTTATTGAAGCTTTTCTACCGAGGGAATTTGCTTTGAACGACCCGTTGGAAATTGAAATATTAAATTCGCCGGTATTATTTTCCATATAAACATCCCCATATTTATTTTCAATCTTAAGATTCAGATATTCAGGGATATTAATGTAATAATTGATCTCAATGTGCGAATCATATGATATTATTTTGCTTGTCATTCCTTTAAAGCTTTCGAATAACATATTTATATTCGAAGTGAATTCTGTCTGAGCTCTGACAAGGTATTTTGAGTCAGTGATATTAACAGTAATTCCATCAAACATTTTTCCAAGCTTCGACCTGTCTTTTGCATAGGCTTTTACCTCTGCCCTTATATAGGCAGAATCTTTATTCCATGGTGTAATCTGGATAGTCCCGTATTTATTTGATACCTCCAGCGTAGTCTCTTTTCCTACCGGTACGGTCTTAATAAAACTCCGGGTTTCAGAATCGTTTTGTGCCGATAATGAATTGAATATTAGTAATATCAGGCTCAGGGTTATGATAATTTTATAATTCATAGCTTTTCTTTTTTTCAGGGTTGTTTTCATTTGCCTTAAGTATTGCCAGCATATCTTCCAGAATACGGATTTTTATCCTGTAGTTTTGTATCAATGCCTCGACAACGTCCTGGTTTGAAATGTTATCCTTCAAATCTTTTTTAATGTCCACACAAATACTGTCAAGGTGCGATAAGTCGATATTAAGCTCTTTTTTAATCTCGGGATTCTTCGTCAGTAATGGTGTTGCTTCTTTGTAGAGTGAGTTCACAAGATTGTTATAGTAAGTTTCTGTCTCTTTTAACTGAGGATCGACCTGCAAAAGTCCTTCATAATTGTTTTTTCTGCTGTTCGAATCTGACCATCTGTATACCGGTCTGAACAAAACTACTGCCGTTCCAAGTACAACAATCATCATTGCTGCGACAGAAAGCCATAGTCTGATCATGGATTTTTCTTTTCTTAACTCCTTTCTGATCCTTCTCCATATACCTGCCGGCGGATTATACCTGTCCAGATCTTCTCTGTTCTGCCTGATATGTTCTTCAAGTTTGTCCATATTATTAATTTTTTGAAAGTATATTTCTTAATTTTTCTTTAGCCCTCGAATATTGTGATTTCGAAGTGGATTCAGATATTCCCAGTATCTGTGAGATTTCAGTATGGTCGTAGCCTTCAAGCAGATAAAGTGTTAAAATAATTCTGTAGCCATCGGGAAGCATTTCAATGCTTTTAAATATTGTTTCCGTTTCATATATTACTTCCTCTTCTTCTTCACAAATGGTTACTGGCAGCGTCTCACAGAGTGTAAGGTCAATCTTTTTTTTCTTAATGTGATTTATGCATTTATTTAGAGTTATTTTTTTAAGCCAGGCACCGAATGTTGATTCAAACCTGAATGAATCAATGTTTCTGAAGCATTCAACGAACGCTTCCTGAAGGATATCCTCCGCATCTTCCCTGTTATTCAATATCCTGTATGCCAGGTTGTACATAGCTTTAGAATATTGGTCATAAAGTCTGAACTGAGCCTTGCTGTTGCCCTTCCTGCACTCTTCAATGAGAGGGGCATGTATGTATATGTTCAAATTATCCACCTGATAAGCTTACCTGATTATAAAGACAACGGGATATAATAAGGGTTGCACTAATTACCCGAATGATTTAATTTTTTTTCTTATTGGTATAGCGATGAAGATGATAAAAATGATAACTCCGCTTATGTATGAAGAAATTAATAGCAGGTAGTCACCATATTTTACATACGTTGTTATTCTTGTTTCAGGGCAGATTTCTCCTTTTATTACTGCTTTGCTCCACCAATCGGTCTCATAAGTTCGTTTACCTCTGATATCAATCAGACAGGAGACACCAGTATTAGCGGCTCTTACGACTGGCCGCCTGGTTTCAATTGCTCTTAAAGAGGCGAAGTAAAGATGCTGTTTATAGCCATTGGTATTTTTCCACCAGCCATCATTTGTTATTATAAACAAGGCTTCAGCACCTTTTTTGACATAGTCTGTCACAAATTTTCCGAATACAGATTCATAGCATATAACAGGTGCTATTTTCATCGAAGTGGCAGTATGTTCAAAGCACTCCCGGTACTTCTGAATCCCGTAGCCCCATTTTGTACCTCCAAGATACGGAAGTATTCTCGTAATAAATCTTCCGGGTCCGTTCGAAAATTGCATTTCAATGCCCGGGACCAGTTTTGATTTATGATATATCCCGAAAGATTCTCCGGTATCGATCTGCACGGCAGAATTGAAATGGTCGTAATACAAACCCGATGCGTCAATTTTTCTGGCACTGACAGTTGGTGCCTCTTTCATAGCCGGATATAGTTTGTAAGTAACTAATCCTGTAACGATATTAATACCAGGGTGTTTTTTTGCCATCTCTTTAATTTGCCTCACATATTTGTCATTTGCCAAATCGTCAAGATTTGCAGGATCGTCAATGGTTGTCTCAGGAGTTATTACCCAGTCGGTCTTATTTGTAATTTCAGCACTGGCCAGAGCAATCACTTTTTTTAGTTGATCCTGGAACGGAATGGTGAACTTTTCAGTATATGGATCTATATTTGGTTGGATAACAACTACTTCTGACAAATTACGATTACTATGTTTTATCGTATGATACCTGTAAATGGAAATAACTGACGGTATAATAATTATCGATAGCCAGATGATAAGGTAAAGTTCATTCCTTCTTTTTTTTGTCAGGGAATTTACAAGGAATGAAGTAAGAAAAAGGTTGGAACATAAGATCCATAGAGAGCCACCTCCAGTTCCTGTGACCTCATACCATTGAATGAACAGAATATCTTTTGAAAGCCCGTTACCAAGATTTAACCAGGGTGAAATAATATTTACATTCAGACTTATATATTCATAACCAAGCCAGAATGCGATGATGGATATAAAGCCTGCAAGATTCCCTGCCCTCAGACGAATAATATGAGCCATCCATGTCGTGAACGCCATTAAAAATGACAACCCCATTATTACACAAATTGCACCTGTAATACTTGCAACTCTCATCCATGCGAGAGAAATTATACTGAAGATTACAAAGCCCGGAAGTATGAAAATAAAAAAGGCATTTGGACTAAACCTTTTGGGATTCTCATATAAATAATTTTCAATCAGGAAGAATGGCACAAACGAGAAAAGAAGGATAAGTCCCGAACACCAGCCTGTCCAGGCTAATCCCGACAGGATTCCTCCGATAACCGACAGACTGACAAGGGTATATTTGTTCATTTACTTTTTACTACGAAGTTACACAAAGGTTTTCACTAAGGTTAATAAAGGGCTTTATATACAATGCACACTATGTGGCAGCAATTGTAATAATTGTTATAGGCGTGATTGTTTTGCTGAGCGTGTTTACGCCCATAAAACTTTAATTCGCTTAATTTTCCATTCTTTACATGGCTGCCCCGTGTTCCAGTTATCGGATCGGGGCTTTTTGTATTGTTAAAATAGGTTAAACTGGCAGGAAATTAATTGGGCCGGTCTCATTTTAATTATATTGCGGCCGGAATCAACATTAAGTAATATGAAAATCTTCATGAATTTTTTAGTTGTCACCTTCTTTTTAACCGGTTGCGGAAACAGCGAAGAACAACTGATTAAGCGCGCGAATAAAATTCATGCCTCTATTCTTACAGTAGACACTCATTGTGATACACCAATGGAATTTTCAGATCCGGCATTTGATCTGGGAGTAAGGCATGATGAAGGATGCGTAGATTTTCCAAGAATGGCAGAAGGAGGACTTCACGCCGAATTCTTTGCAGTATTCACCGGACAAGGTCCAAGAAACGACTCGACATTCAACAAAGTCCATCAGAAGGCTATTGGAGTTTTCAATGCCATACGTAAAAATGTTGAGAAAAATTCTTCGATGGCTGAAATTGCAACGACTCCGGATGATGCATACCGGTTAAAGAAAGCAGGGAAAATCGCTGCATTCATAGGTATGGAAAATGGTTATCCCATTGGCAAGGATATAACGAGGATTAAACTATATTATGATCTGGGCGCCAGGTATATAACATTGGCTCATACTAAGAATAATGATATCTGTGATTCATCTACTGATCCGGCGGGTGCTGAAAACAATGGTCTCTCCACATTTGGGATTGAGGTAGTCAAAGAAATGAACAGGCTCGGTATGATGGTCGATATTTCACATATTTCCGATAAATCTTTCTATGATGTTCTTAAAGTTACAAAAGCACCCGTTATAGCGTCTCATTCTTCGTGCAGGGCATTGTGTGGAAGCCCCAGAAATCTCACTGATGATATGTTACTTGCACTTAAAGAAAACGGAGGTGTTATTCAGATCTGTATCCTGGGAAATTACCTCAAAACACCCGAACCCAATCCTGAACTTGATTCAAAACTTAAAGAACTTAAGGATAAATATGGTGATTATAATGCTCTTCCTGATTCAATCAAAAAAATAGTGCGTAAGGAATATAATGATATTCAGAGGACGTATGAAAAGCCTGCTACTGTTAAAGATGTCGTTGATCATATTGATCACGTCGTTCAGGTAATAGGGATTGATTATGTAGGCATTGGAACAGATTTTGATGGGGGGGGAGGCGTAGATGGTTGCAGAACAGCTTCTGAAATGAAAAATATTACGATCGAATTGCTCCGTCGCGGATACTCAAAGTCGGATATCACAAAGATATGGGGTGGCAATGTAATGAGGGTATTAAAGAAAGTTGAGGATCTTGCTAAAAAGTCCTGACTCTCGAAAACCTCAGTGTCTTCACTATCCAGTCGGGAAGAGATTTTTTAGGATCTCTTTTACGGAGATCAAGGTACCAGCCAAGTTTCTTCAGGATTGGTACTTTATGTGTCTCAACAAATTCGATAAGTGTACCATCAGGGTCCTCTATATATGAGAAGTAACCGGCTGCTTCACCCATATCGAAGCTGTTTCCCTCATGACTCTTTTTGCTGTCTACAGTAAACGGAAATCCTTTGTTATCACAGAAGTTTTTGAGTTCATCCATTCCATGCATATCATAACAGAGGTGTATAAAACCCGGATCGCCCCAGAAACGGTTCTCATATATCTTTTTACCTTTGTTATTTGGAGTATTGATAAGTTCGATTACACTCTCGCCAAATAATTTACTGAACGCGCCGGAAACTGGTTTTGATCTCTTAAGAAGTACTCTCCTGCACTCTTTATTTCCTCCGGGAAGATCTGCAAGATCGGTGAAAATACCTGTCGTATCATAAATAACCTCATCGTAGCCAAGGATTTCAGAGTAAACAATCCTTGCCTTATCAATATCAGATACTCCTATAATTGCTCCATATGCACCACCGGTATCTTTTTTCTCATTCCGGAACCAGTCGGTTGCTTCCACCAGCTGGAAGATATTGCCATAAGGATCCTTCATGAAAAAAGTCATTTTCCCTGAGGGATCTTCATTTGCTATGGAAGGAACCGGAATCCCTTTTTTTTGATATGACATTAAAGATTCCGGTACATTCTTTGCTTTTATCTTGCATGCAATGATACCAAGGTCGCCGATTCTGATCTCTTCTTTAATTTTGACCGGAACTCTTTCTGTGTACTGCCATATCTCGAACCCTCCTCCACTCTGAAGATTCATTGCCAGGATGGCATGTTTGTTTCTCGGTTCTCCTCCTGTATATGGTAGCATCAGTTTAGCCGGTTCTTCATCATCAAAAATACGGCAATCCATACCAAACTGGTCGTTATACCATTTCCATGCTTCTTCGACATTAGTCACGCCAATGCCCATTTGCTGAATTCCGCTGATAATATAATTTTTCATTTTCATCACATAGATTTTATTTTATCTGCAATTCTGAAGAAAAGCCATGGGCAATATCTTCTTATATGCAACATAATTAATTCATTTTTCCCTACCAGTATTTCCCTCTTGTTCCTTAAAATTCCTCTGATTATTATTTCGGCAGCCCTTTGCGAAGTTACTCCCTTGGCCTGGCCGTCGTCAAGTTTTCCATGCTCCTTACCTTCAGAATTCAGCGCGTGAAGTGAGATTGATGTCCTGACTCTGCCGGGGATAATGACAGATGCTTTTATGTTGAATTTTTTATTTTCAAGATAAAGCGTTTCGAAGAAACCATGCAAGGCCTGTTTGGAAGCTGAATAGGCAGAGCGCAGTGGAAATCCGAATCTGCCTGAAATGCTGCTAGTTGCAAGAATATGTCCTGATTGCTGTTTCACCATGAAAGGCAGAACTGCTTTTGTAAGAGCGATCGTTCCAAAATAGTTGATCTCGAATATTTTTCTGTCGAGCCATAGTGGTGTTTCATCAATTCTTGCCCTCTGGCTTATACCTCCGATATTAAGCAAAAAATCAATTCTTCCATGAACATTGACTTGTTGTTCAGCTATTTTATCTATTCCGGAAGTTTCAGCAAGATCAAAAGGGACACAATGAACCATCACTGATTTATCTCCACATTCCGTTTTTGTCTGTTCCAGCCCGGGCAGATCATTTGATGAAGCTATTACTGTGGCGCCTCTTCTGACAAATTCGTGTACAAGCGCTTCTCCAATACCTGAAGATGCCCCGGTGATCCAGGCTACTTTCCCTGCAAACAGCTTCTCTTTCTTCATTTTATAATCCGGCTATGAGGTTAATCAGTTCGGTATGATTTCTTCTGAGAAGATCGAATTCTTCATTGTTTTGTTTAATAAGACTTCTTATTCTGAATCCTCCAATGATTCTGCGGAACTGAAGGTAGTAATTCCAGGCAAAGAGACCAGAAAGGGGCAGGGTTAGAAAAATAAGCAATCCCATCCACCATGAGGAAAAAATGAAAAGCGAAAGAACCAGATAAGCAGGCAGGAAAACAAACGCCAGGGCCAGGGAAATCCCATAGCGGATTGAAGAGTGAAATTGTGGATCTTTTATCTTGCGTATCTGCAGATTAGGAATTTCGAGGAAAGTCATATTGAAAATATTTCCATAAATAAACAATGGGAATGTCAGTATTATACCAACCATCCCGGCAATCAGCCATCCGATAGGGTGTTTCTTTTTTTCCAGCAATCTGTAGTCAGTATTCAGTTTTTTTGCTTTCTCTTTTACCTTGATACTAAGGGTGCATATTCTCTCATATAGTGATGGATTCGATGATTTAAGCAGATTTACCTTATTAACGAGGATTCTGTCCCTGAACAGTTTCGGAAATCTGATATCATCACTGAATCTGCCATTAATCATACTTCTTAGTTCATCAATTGCTTCATAGTCTTCTTCAGATTCGATGTGCACCATTATACCTTTCATCTCATTGGAAAGTCTTGATCTCAGCTCATTCAGCGCTCTCTCGGGGCTAACTTTGTATAAATCAAAGAATTCCGATACTTCAATAGGTTTCCCGTATGCTACAGTAAGCACCTGTCTGAACCTGCTGTAGTTTGAGAATTCAAGACCTACCGGAATTATTTTAATCTTAAGCGTGAAACCGGTTGCTTCATCTGACTGAAAAGCAACTCTGCATATACCTTTTTTCAACTGTCTGAGCCTTCTGAATCCGGCATGATCTCCTTCAGGAAGAATTACGAGTCCGTTCTTGTTTTTCAGGACATCAATTGTCTTAAGAAATATTTCATCATTGCCTTTAAGGCTTCTGAATCCGTCTCTTATTCTGTAAACAGGCAGAATCTTAAGAAAATAAAGTATTGCTGCAATTGTCTTTCTTTTAAAGATATCTGCTCTTGCAAGAAATATTGGTTGTCCTTTGTGTGTGAAGAGAACTGCAAGTGCATCCATTAATGCATTCTGGTGGTTTGGGGCAAAGATCAATGGATCATCGGGATTAATATTTTCGCGACCAAGCACAATGACTTTCCTGTAGAAGACATTATTATGCCAAAAACCTGCGACAGATTTTAAAAGCGCATATCTGGCCGAATACTTTTCGATGTTTTCTTTCCCCATTTAATAAAAGAATATGCACCTGCGCCACATCATTTTGCTGATGTCCTGAAGTTGTTAAGTGCAAGATAAAAAAAAGTGAAATGTTGTTATTAAAGCTGAATTACTTTTACAACAAATTCTGAAATATTACGTCTTTATACCACCATGTGAGGGTTAAGGTTGAGGCTTAGGTTGAGAAAACTTAACCTTAATTCAACCTCAATCTAAGTCGAGGATATCATCTTGAATCCTGTCGATCAGTCTACGCTCTTTTTTTGTGGGACGACCGGTACCTTTATCTCTATAGATAAATCCAACAGTTTGCCGGATATCCATTTTCGCCTTTTCCTCTTCTGTTGTCAGATCTTCGATAAATTGTCCGACAAGTTTTGCTGACACACGGTTTTCGATCGGTTCAATAACTTTGTAAGAATAATTGACAGGTGGTTTTTTTACTGTTATTATTTCGTTCTTTAAAACTGACCTTGAAGGCTTGACCTGAATATCTTTGATGAATATTCTTCCCTTCCGGCATTCATCAGAAGCTATGCTCCTGGTTTTATAAATCCTTACCGACCAAAGAAACTTATCTATCCGTACAGGTTTATTTTCAGCCATGACTTCAATATTAGCCCCCTTCCGAGCTTGCCGGGGAAAGGGGAGGCGGGGTGTTTTTTCCCGGGGCAGGCACTTTACCGGCTTTATTAAAAGCTGTCATTGTCAGCTCCACCCCTGCAACTGCGAACGATCTGATCATATCAATTACAATTGAGGTTCTTTCTTCCATAAATCTCTTTTCTTCAGGGTTCCATTTGCCAAGAACAAAATCCACCTGAGCTCCTTTCCGGAAACTGTTACCGATACCTATTCTTATTCTTGTGTACTCGTTGGTTCCCAGTATAGAGCTGATATGTGTCAGTCCGTTATGACCACCGTCACTGCCCTTTGACCTCATTCTTATGCTTCCCAGAGGGAGGGCAATATCGTCGACGATAACAAGCATGTTTTCCAGTGGGATTTTTTCCTTTTTGAGCCAGTAGCTCACTGCATTTCCGCTGAGATTCATATATGTGGATGGCTTAAGCAGAATAAGATCACGTCCTTTGTATCTGATCTCACAAACCGCCCCATAACGTCTATCCGTAAATAAAATATTGGATGCCATGGCCATGGCATCCAATACTATAAATCCTATATTATGTCGGGTGTCTTTATACCCTTCACCTATATTTCCCAGGCCAACTATCAGATATTTCATCAAGCCTGAATGTTTATTATAAAAAAGTCAGGTTCTACTTAGCTGCAGGTGTTTCAGGGGCTGCTGCTGCTCCTGCTGCTGCTGCTGTAGTTGTTGCTTCAGCTGCAGCTGTTTCAGCCAGAACCTCTTCCTCTGTTTTCTGTGCAACGCGCGATGTGGCTATTGTGAGAACCATTGATTTTTTTGGGTCAAGTAACTCTATCTTATCGTAGGATAACTCACCAACCTTTATCCCTTCATGGATCTTTAAATTTGTAATGTCAATTGGAAGAACTTCCGGAAGGTCATCAGCCAATCCTTTTACTTTAAGGGTTCTTCTTTTAATACTTAATTTTCCACCGGCTATAACACCTGCGGAATCGCCCGTAACTTTGATTGGGATATTGATCACTACAGGTTTGTTATCGTGAATTTCAATAAAATCTGCATGCATAATATTATCTTTCACAGGATGAAACTGTATATCTTTAAGTACAGCTTTGTACTCTTTGTCTTCAATGCTAAGTTTTACAAGATGAGCTTCAGGTGTATATACAAGGTTTTTAAAACTGTTCTCATGTGCATAAAAGTGAATATTCTTTTCTTTCCCATAGATAACACATGGCACATTACCTGTTTTTCTGATTTCTTTGGAACTCTTCTTCCCTAATTCTGTTCTGAAAGATCCTTTAATTTCTATTGTCTTCATTTGTTAAAAGTTATTGTGCTACTAAGAGTTATCATCCCGATAACTCCCCATTACACGTTTGACATTAATTAAAAAATTGGCGTGCAAATATAGAACAAAGGAATCAGAATACAAAATTTGTGCTAATCGACTGATTTTCTGTTACAGCCTGGATAGTTCTAGCAAAAATATCGGCAATTGAAAGCACTTTGATCTTTTTGGAAGTGTTCGTAAAAGGAACTGAATCACTTACTACAAGTTCCTCTATAGCTGAGTTGTTAATCCTTTCTAAAGCATTCCCTGAAAGTATCGGGTGTGTAGCAAATGCCCTGATGCTTGTGGCACCTCTGTCTTTCATCATATCAGCTGCAAGTGCAAGTGTACCTGCAGTATCGACCATATCATCAATTATTACAACATTTCGTCCTTCCACTTCACCTATAATTGACATTTCTTCCACAACATTTGGCTTTTTACGGAGCTTATAACATAATACCATTTCTGACTGAAGGTGTCTGGAATAAGCATTGGCTCTCTTTGATCCTCCCATATCCGGAGCTGAAACAGTAAGATTTTTAAGTTTAAGGTTCTCAATGTATGGCGCAAAAATCGCCGAGCCGAACAGATGGTCAACCGGTACATTGAAGAAGCCCTGTATCTGATCAGCATGAAGATCCATAGTGATTACCCTGTCAACGCCTGCAGTACTTAAAAGATCAGCCGATAATTTTGAGCCTATAGAAACACGCGGCCTGTCTTTCCTGTCCTGCCTTGCAAAACCATAGTAGGGTATAACTGCTATCACTTTGTATGCAGAGGCCCTTTTTGCAGCATCAATCATAAGAAGAAGTTCAAAAAGATTATCGGCAGGAGGATTTGTTGACTGAACTATAAAGACCATACTTCCTCTTACAGATTCATCAAAACATGGTTGAAATTCTCCATCGCTGAAACAGGTAACGGAACTTTTACCCAGTTCAATTCCAATTTTTTCTGCAATCTTTTGAGCCAGATCTTTTGAAGACCTGCACGAAAAGAGTTTCATAGGTGCCGTTCCAAACATTTTCCTGTTTATTAATGATTAAGTAAAAAGATTACATTTGAATACAAAATTATAAATTCCGGCCGATTTCATGCGCCGTTTGAAAAATTGTTCATAGATTCTTCTATATAGTTCAGTATTTCATCCCTGCCATTACCTTTTACTGCCGAGGTGATGAAGGAAACAGGCAATGACTCCCAGTTTTTCAACATTTCCGAATTATAGAGATTTACTGAATTCTTAAGTACAGCAATGGTAAGTTTGTCACTTTTTGTAAAGACTCTTGCAAACGGTATTCTGTTTACGCCCAGGAACTCCATAAATTCAATATCTGATCGCTGTGGTTTATGTCTGGCATCGAGAAGCACAAAAAGAGATACCAGGTTTTCCCTTTTAAGAATATACTGTTCGGTTGCTCTTACCCATTTTTCCCTGAGCTTCACAGGTACTTTTGCATAACCGTAACCAGGAAGGTCGACAAGGTGCCAGCTGTCATTCACGAGGAAGTGGTTAATAGTTCTGGTCTTTCCTGGTCGAACCGATATTTTTGCAAGTCTTGACCAGCCTGTCAGCATATTTATTAATGATGATTTACCCACATTCGATCTTCCTATAAACCCGAATTCAGGTTTTATAGGATCCGGACACTCTTTTATTGTAGGGCTGCTTTTAATAAAAACAGCTGAATGAATAATCATATGAATCCTTAGTTTAGATCGGAGTAAGGCAGATCGATCTTTTTATAAACAAGAAGATTGTTTCCAAAATTGGTAAGGATCTCAGCTATTACACCTACATAGGAGGGTTTGGGTAACCCTGTTTTTTTCAGGTCGAGAGAACCAATCCCTTTTATAGTTTTTATGATTTTACAATGCGCTGTGTCAAATACACCATTTGAAAGATCGCCACGCCAAAACCTGACGCCGGTTGATTTATCCGACAATTCAAGTGATACATTGTATATACCTTTAATCTTGTAATCATCACGGACATTTACCAGCAGTATAGGGTAACCCCCGACAAGCTTTCCTTCAGGAGTATATTCTTCAAAAAATGTCGTGCGCAATCCTTTGGAATATCCCAGCTTGGCTTTTAACTGGCCCGTCCTGTAATATTGTCTCTGAATGCCGTCGATTGTATCTTTTTTATATGGAGTGGAGCGAAAGGGTTGACCTTGCTGGTAAAACCAGATTGATGAATCCTCTCTTAAACCATTCTTGTACAAGAACGTCTGACGAACTTCCCCGGTCTGATAAAAGGATTTCATCAATCCCTCTCTTACCCCGTTTTTGAACGTGACCTCCTTAAACAGCGTTCTTCCGCTCATATACTGCTTAATACCTGTATAACCTGTATCAGGAACTGTAACAGAGTCAGCTACTGCCTGTAGCTCTTTTTTGGCAGGTCCTTTTCCGTGGCATCCGGTAATAAGGAAGAAGCTTAAAATTAAGAGCAGTAAAGGCGAGAATATTTTCATAGTATTCATAGTTATTATTTGATTTTTATTTTTTGTTTTGTTGCTTGTTGCTTGTTGCTTGTCGCTTCTTCAACCAGTAACCAGTAACCAGCAACCAGCAACTCTTTTTACTT
>JBEKDR010000002.1:0-99450 GCA_050014255.1 Bacteroidales bacterium
TTGATAAACTTAAACGGACAGGGACTAAAATAGACTACGTAAGTATTTGCTCTCCGAATTATCTTCACGATTCGCATATAAGATTTGCTCTTCGCCATCAGGCGGAAGCGATCTGTGAAAAGCCGATTGTGCTGAACCCCTGGAATATCGATGCACTTCAAGAGATTGAAAATGAGACCGGTCGTAAAATCTACACTGTTCTTCAACTTCGTCTTCATCCAAAAATAATGGAACTGAGGGAGAAGATCAGGAGCGGACCCAAGGGCAAGATATATGATATTGATATGACATATATAACCAGCCGGGGGAACTGGTATTCAATATCCTGGAAAGGAGATATCCAGAAATCAGGAGGAGTGGCGACCAATATCGGCATCCACTTTTTCGACATGCTAATCTGGATTTTCGGCGAAACACGGAAAAATATTGTTCATATCTCAGAACCTCATAAAGCTGCCGGGTACCTCGAACTTGAAAATGCAAGAGTCAGATGGTTTCTGAGTCTCGATTATAATGATATTCCTGTTTTATACAGAGAAAGTGGCAAAAGAATGTACAGATCCATAACTGTCAACGGTGAGGAAATAGAATTCAGTGAAGGATTTGCTGACCTCCATACCATAACTTACAGAGAAATACTTGCCGGAAGAGGATTCGGACTTAAAGAGGCACGTCAGTCGGTAGAGACTGCGTATTCAATCAGAAATTCAAAACCTGTTGGACTTCAAGGAGAATATCATCCAATTTTAAAAACAATATAATATATGTACAATAAACTAATTAATAAGGAGACTAAACTTTCAGTCATAGGCCTTGGTTATGTTGGCCTGCCCATCGCTCTTGAATTTGCAAAGCAAATCAGTGTTGTCGGCTTTGATATTAAACCCGAAAGGGTCGCTTTAATGAAAAAGGGTATAGATCCCAGCCATGAACTTACTTCTGAGGCATTTAAAAATACCGATATTGTTCTTACTAGCGATCCTTCAGATTTAAAAACTGCTTCATTTCATATCATTGCTGTTCCTACTCCTACTACAAAGAATAATCTGCCCGACCTTATGCCGGTTCTTAAAGCATCTGAAACGGTTGGCAGAATCTTAAAGAAAGGAGATTATGTAGTATATGAATCAACTGTTTACCCCGGCTGTACCGAAGATGATTGTATTCCTGTACTGGAGAGGTATTCTGAATTAAAATGCGGCATTGACTTTAAGGTTGGGTTCTCACCTGAAAGAATAAATCCGGGGGACAGTAATCACACTCTGACTAAAATTGTAAAAGTTACAAGCGGATGCGATGCTGAATCGGCTGAAAACATCGCCAAAACTTACGAACTTATCATCAAAGCTGGTGTACACAGGGCAAGCTCAATTAAGGTGGCAGAGTCGGCTAAAATAATTGAAAATACACAGCGTGACATTAATATCGCATTTATGAATGAATTGTCTATTATTTTTAACAGACTGGGTGTCAATACATATGAAGTACTCGAAGCAGCAGGTACAAAATGGAACTTCCTTAAATTTTATCCTGGTCTGGTTGGAGGACATTGTATTGGCGTCGATCCTTATTATCTTTCATTCAAGGCAAAAGCACTGGGATATCACCCTCAGATGATTGATTCAGGAAGGTTTGTCAATGATAGCATGGGCGGATATATTGGAAAACAGACTGTCAAAAAAATAATTGCTGCAGGTAAGAATATTAAGGATTCACGTGTTCTGATTATGGGGATTACCTTTAAAGAAGATGTTACAGATATCCGTAATTCTAAAGTAATGGATATTATCAAAGAGCTGGATGATTTCGGTATATCAGTTGATGTAATCGATCCTGGAGCCGGGAAGCATGAGGTTAAGGAAGAATATCAAATTGATCTGAAAGCACAACCCTCAGGAAAATACGATGCTATAATACTGGCCGTAAGTCATAAAGAATATCTAAAACTGGATGAATCATTTTTTGCTCCTTTGCTGGACAGGGATGGGATTGTTGTCGATGTAAAAGGTGTTCTTCGTGGAAAAATTAAAAATCATAACTACTGGAGCCTGTAAATGAAAAAATAATTCTGGTAACCGGGGGGACCGGTTATATTGGTTCACATACATCCGTTGAACTGATCGAGGAGGGGTTTGAGGTAATGATTATTGACAACCTGTGCAACTCTAAAGCAGATGTGGTTGACAGAATACATAAGATAACCGGAGTAAAACCACTTCTGGAAGTTTTCGACCTGTGTGACCGGAAAAAACTTAACAGCTTTATTCAGAAGCATAAAGACATCTCAGCTGTCATCCACTTTGCAGCCTTTAAAGCTGTTGGTGAGTCGGTCAAAAAACCCCTTGATTATTACCGGAATAATCTTTTATCATTGATTAATCTGCTGGAAGTAATGAAATGCTATCGTATTCCCGACCTGGTATTCTCATCCTCCTGCACAGTCTACGGACAACCGGAGAAGCTTCCGGTAACTGAAGATGCTCCACTGCAACCTGCCACTTCCCCGTATGGAAATACGAAACAGATAGGGGAAGCAATAATAAGGGATACAACCATATCCGACAAAAACGTTAAAGCAATTTCATTAAGATATTTTAATCCGATCGGGGCACACGCTTCGTCTCTGATAGGAGAACTACCGGAAGGTGTTCCGGAAAATCTTGTTCCATATTTGACGCAAACCGGAATTGGCATAAGGGAAGAACTCAAGGTTTTCGGGGATGATTATGACACACCTGACGGATCATGCATCAGAGATTACCTTCATGTTGTCGATCTCGCAAAAGCACATGTAATTGCTTTAAAAAGGCTTATTGAAGGGAAAAACAAGATAAATTATGAAGTCTTTAACCTTGGTACTGGAAATGGTGTTTCTGTTCTTGAAGCTATAAAATCATTTGAGCGCGTTTCTGGAATCAAATTGAAGTACAAAATCGTAGGAAGAAGAGCCGGAGATATTGAAAAAATATGGGCCGATCCGTCCTATGCGAACAGAGAACTGGGTTGGAGGACCTTAAGTTCTCTTGATGAGGCAATGAAAACAGCCTGGGATTGGGAAAAGGCCGTCAGGAATAATAAATTGTAATTATGAAAAGAACGATTCTCATTACGGGTGGTGCAGGGTTTATTGGCTCGCATGTTGTCAGAAGATTCGTTGGCAAATATCCTGAATACCTTATTGTTAATGCTGATAAGCTTACTTATGCCGGGAACCTGGAAAACCTCTTCGATATCGAAAATGAAAAGAATTATAGATTTGAAAAAACTGATATTGTAGATGAACAATCTGTCCTTGATCTTTTCGAAAAGTACTACTTCGACGGAGTAATACATCTTGCTGCCGAATCCCATGTAGATCGTTCAATTACAGGACCTGATGAATTTGTTTTTACTAATATCGTCGGCACTGTAAATCTGCTTAATGCAGCGCTTAATAACTGGAAGAACGCATTCGAAGGAAAGCTCTTCTATCATATTTCGACTGATGAGGTTTATGGTTCACTCGGTAAAGAAGGGCTCTTCACAGAAAAAACTGCATACGATCCCAGAAGCCCTTATTCTGCCTCGAAGGCAAGCTCCGACCATATGGTAAAAGCTTATAATCATACATTCGGAGTTCCAGCCGTTATCTCAAATTGTTCTAATAACTACGGGCCAAACCAGTTTCCCGAAAAACTTATCCCTCTTGCAATAAACAATATAAAGAATAACAAACCTGTCCCTGTTTACGGAAAAGGTGAAAATATACGTGACTGGCTATATGTCGAAGATCACGCTTCAGCAATTGATCTTATTTTTCATAAGGGGAAGGTTGGGGAAACGTATAATATTGGTGGTAATAATGAATGGAAAAATCTTGATCTGATACTTCTTCTTTGCAGAATAATGGATAAGAAACTTAAGCGTGTCATAGGTACATCCGAAAAGCTTATAACCTATGTAAAAGACAGACCCGGACACGATCTGAGATATGCAATTGACTCCTCCAAATTACAGAAAGAACTAGGCTGGTCACCGATCCCTGATTTTGCTGATGGTCTGGAAAGGACCGTCGAATGGTATCTTGCAAATACAAAATGGCTCGACGGGGTACTATCGGGTGATTATAGTAAGTACTATGAACGGATGTATTCAGGCAGATAATACTTCAAATTATTATAACAATCAGGATAACTTATTCTACGGTTACCGACTTAGCAAGGTTCCTGGGCTGGTCAACATTACACCCTCTTAACACAGCAATATGGTATGAAAGTAATTGAAGTGGGATCACTGCGAGCAAGCCTGAGAAGATAGGAAGTGTTTCAGGGACTTCAAGAACATAATCAGCCATCTTACTGATTATTTCATCACCTTCTGTGACAATTGCGATTACTTTTCCTTTTCTCGCTTTAATCTCCTGAATGTTACTCACAATCTTTTCATAAGTGTCATCTTTTGTTGCAACTACAACAACAGGCATATTTTCATCGATAAGGGCAATCGGACCATGTTTCATTTCTGCAGCAGGATAGCCTTCAGCATGAATATATGATATCTCCTTCAGTTTAAGAGCTCCCTCAAGTGCAACAGGGAAGAGATATCCTCTTCCAAGGTAAAGAGCATTATGTGTATTTTGAAAAACTTTTGCAAGTTCAAGAGCCTGGTTGTTTATTTTAAGAGCATTCTCGATTTTACCCGGAATTGCTGCCAGTTCAGTTATAAGTTCTTTATACGCTGAATCGGAGATGATTCCTTTCTTATGACCGATAACAAATGCCATCATTGACAGAACCAAAACTTGTGTGGTAAATGCTTTTGTTGATGCAACACCGATTTCCGGGCCCGCATGCGTATAAACACCTGCATCAGTTTCCCGTGGAATACTGCTGCCTACAACATTACATATTCCGATGACTTTAGCTCCTTTCTCCTTTGCAAGTTTAACAGCAGCAAGGGTATCGGCTGTTTCCCCGCTCTGGCTTATTGCAATTACAAAATCGCCTTTCTTTATTATCGGATTCCTGTAACGGAATTCTGATGCATATTCCACCTCAACCGGAATGCGGGTGTATTCTTCAAAAATATATTCCCCAACCAGTCCGGCATGCCAGGAAGTACCACAGGCGATTATTATAATTCTTTCCGCCTGGGTCATTGGCTCAAGAACGCTATGCAGACCTCCAAGCATTACACCTGAATAATCAGGTAGTACCCTGCCCCTGAAAGTATCATGAATCGCCCTCGGCTGTTCAAAAATTTCTTTCAGCATAAAATGAGCAAAACCTTCTTTGTCAATCTCCCCAATCTTAAGATCCAGTTCTTTGACTTCAGGCTGGATCTTTTCTGTTCTAATGGTTTTAAGAATAAGTTCATCTTTCTTTATTATAGCGATATCGTCATCATTCAGATAGATTACCCTTTGAGTATATTCAACAATCGGTGTGGCATCGGAAGCAATAAAGTTTTCGCCTTCTCCAACTCCTATGACAAGAGGGCTTCCTTTCTTGGCAGCAAATAGTCTGTCTGGCTCTTTGGTGCATATTATTACAAGGCCATACGCTCCTTCAACCCTATTGAGGGCCAGCGTAATAGCCTGTTCAGCAGTGAGATCACCCTCGAGGTACATATGTTCAATTAGATTAGCAAGAACTTCTGTATCTGTCTGACTTGTGAATTTTACACCCCTGCTCTCCAGGTGTTTCTTGAGACGTGCATAATTCTCAATTATACCGTTATGCACTACAATGAAGTTGCCTTTATAGGAGACCTGCGGATGGGCATTAAGTTCATTAGGTTCGCCATGGGTGGCCCACCTGGTATGCCCCATTCCTGTTGTACCGTTAAAATTGGATTTATTAACAAGATCCTCCAGGTCTTTTACTCTGCCTGCGCATTTAAATATTTTTGTTTCTCCGTTTACGAGCGCCATGCCGGCAGAATCATATCCGCGATATTCAAGTCTTTTCAGGCCGGTAATAATTATTTCACGGGCTTCTTTTGATCCTATATAACCAATAATTCCGCACATATTCAATAAGTTTTAGAATGCTAGTACGAAATTAGTTATTCCGGTTCACAAAATCTAGAACTTGGTATAGGTAAATTCAAATTTAACAGAAGTTTTGTTTTTATTGGCGTTCATAACAACATTCTTTGTTCCTGTCCCCTGAAAAATATCGAGCTCAGGTTCTAAAGTATTTGTAGCATCTTCGAGATATTCCTGGACATATTCAGGTATATTGAAATTATATACATAGGCTATGGAATCGAGCTTCCCGTCAAAGAAGCTGTGAGTAAGATCTATAGACGATGCCAGTGAATAGTCAGGCACTGTATATTTGGTTCCGCTTTTGCTTCTGTATCTCAGAAAAAGCTGTGAGGGCACAAGAGGAGTAATATAGGGATTAATTGTGGTCGCTTTGAAATGGACCGGAACAACCAGCCTGGCTCTGTTGACTGCAATTTTACCTAATGAAATATCATCTTTTATTTTCCTGAGTCCCGGTAAGTACAATTTTGTATAAACTCCGTCAAGACATTGCACGTAAGAGAGCGTGTCTCTGTAAGTTGTATTTCTGTGCGCCATCTTATCTCCAAGGGTGGCAGTACTGAAATCATGAGAGAACATGTTAAAATTTGCGTTCGTGTTCTTAGCGTCCAGCAGGAACGAATATTGTTTTGAAGTACCTGTTGTATCGTGAGTGAATAAAACAAAATAATTATAATAATTTGTCTGGTTCGATACCAGGCTTATAGAAATGAGGAAGGGATTAGCAGTATATGAATTCAACTTAAAATATAATCCCTTGAAAAAAGCCCGGAAATCAGGTGCGTTATTATTGTAAAATAATTTTGTTGTATCGCGTGTAAGATAATTCCCGAATGCAATCCCTTTTCCCGGCAAATTCAGTTCAATATCGTTTATTGTATCGGCCCTCAGCGTTGGTAGAGGAATATCGGTCACACTAAAACCTGTCAGAGGTACAGGCGTGTTAGGATAGTAGGCAGTATCCAGATAAATCTGGTTTGCTATTTCGTAGAAGCTTAAAGTATTTATAATGTCAGTTATACCCCCCTTATTAGTCAATATATGCAAAAATAATTTCATTGAATCAACGGTAAATGGTTGACCATCCCATTTAGCGCTGAGTCTTATTTGTGAAACAAATCCGGCCGTGGTGGTCCCAAAATATGGATCATAATCGGTTCCAATATAAGAAACAGGCGACAGGTCGGTTCGTGCTGAATCATCGTACATTGTATAAGAAAAAACACTTAAGGTATCAGTGGATTTTATTGATACAAAATCGCCATTGGGAAGAATATCACTCCCAAGGTTTAATACCTCTTTCTTACATGAACTGGCTAAAACAGTTATCATTGTAAAAAGTGTCGCGAGGAATATTCTGAAGAGATTTTGAGAGACAGAAACAATTCTGTAAGTGTGTCGGGATCTATTATAATATCTTGTCATAAAAATCATTATAGGCATCAATATATTCGGTCTCATCCTTAAATTCAAGAACCGGTTTGTTAACTGTAATCAGGTATTTTTTCAATTCTTCATTAATATCCTCGCTACCGATAATGATTCCGTCAGAATATTTGATAGCCAATTTTGACACATTGACAAAATCTGGTTTCTTAACCAATTTAAGGTTTTCCCCATCTATTCCATCGAACCGCAGTTTATCAGCGAATGTTGATCTAAACGGAGTTTTAAAATCATTATTGTAAATGGAATAGATTATTTTGTAACTATGAAAAAGCGGATCATCATTGTATATACTTCGCAGGTAAACCGGCACCAGTGCTGACATCCATCCGTGGCAATGCACAATATCTGGTGCCCATCTTAGTTTCTTAACAGTTTCAATTACACCTCTTGCAAAAAACAGTGCCCTTTCATCATTATCTTCAAATTCTCTCCCCGAAGCATCGCTGATGATATGTTTTCTCTGGAAATAATCATCATTATCAATAAAATAGACCTGCATCCGTGCGGATTGAATCGAAGCAACTTTTATTATAAGCGGATGGTCGGTATCGTCTATAATCAGATTCATTCCCGAAAGCCGGATCACTTCGTGAAGCTGATTTCTTCTTTCATTGATACAACCATACCGCGGCATGAAAGTCCGGATCTCTTTGCCTCTTTCCTGAATGCCCTGGGGGAGAAATCTTCCGATCTTCGACAACTTTGTTTCACCTAAGTACGGAGTGATCTCTTGTGAAATGAATAATACCTTCCTGCTTTCCATTTCCCTGCCTGGATATACCATTTCGATTTAAGGTGCAAAGATAGTAAAAATTAATAACATAATAAAAATGCGGATTTTCAAAAAGAACCCATAATTAGCTTTAACCGGGTGACTTTTAAATTTATTAATAAAGTCATTCGAGGGATTTTACGAAGGTTTACCAAGATTATGAATTAAACAGATTAAGTTTGTAAAAAAATCAAAAATAATGAAGGTCATAAGTACTGTCATTGAACTGCAAACCAGGTTAAAAGAAATGCATCTTTCTCCTGTTGGATTTGTCCCAACCATGGGTGCCCTCCATGAAGGTCATTTATCGCTGGTACAGTGCGCTTCAAAGCAATGTCCGGCAGTCGTTGTAAGCATTTTTGTAAACCCTACTCAATTCAACGACAAAAATGATCTGAAAAATTATCCAAGAACACCTGATAATGATCTTGCACTTCTTGAGAAAGTCCTTAGAGAAACTGATTTTGTATTTATTCCTGACGTCAAAGAGATATACCCCGAAGAAGATAAACGTAAATTTCATTTTGGGAACCTCGATAATGTAATGGAAGCTCTTCACCGTCCGGGTCATTTTAATGGTGTTGCACAGGTTGTCAGCAGATTATTCGAAATTGTCAAACCTGATATTGCTATTTTTGGTTTGAAGGACTTTCAGCAACTTGCCGTTATTAAAGCTCTGGTAAAACAGACAGGCAATAAGGTGAAAATAATAAGCAATCCTATCATCCGTGAGAATGACGGATTGGCGATGAGCAGCAGGAACCGTCTGCTTGAACCGGAAATCAGATCCAAGGCAGCAATAATCTATAAAACTATTTCCCCTGTCACCAAGTTGATTAAAAATCACGATATAACTGAAATTAAATCTTTCGTAAGGGACAGTATTGAAGCCGTTCCCGGATTCAAAGTTGAATATTTTGAGATTGTGGATGATACAGACCTGATCCCTCTGGGCACAAAAGATGAAATGAGAAAAGATAAACGGTATTTCGGATGCATTGCGGTAGTTGCAGGGAATATACGTCTGATAGATAATATTGAAATAGGATTGGTCTGAACCAAAAGGTTAATTACATTTGCACTTTAATCAGGATTGACAAGATATCAAAACATGTTAATAGAAGTAATAAAATCAAAAATCCACAAGGTTACAATTACAGGGGCTAACCTCAATTATATCGGAAGTATAACAATAGACGAGGATCTCATTGATGCAGCAAACCTGATAGAAAATGAAAAAGTCCAAGTTTTAGACCTTAACAATGGAGAACGTCTTGAGACATATGTAATAAAAGGGGTCCGCGGATCAGGTGAAATCTGCCTTAACGGCGCTGCAGCCAGAAAGGTTCTTATTGGTGATATTATCATCATTATGTCGTTTGCGTTACTCGATTTTCAGGAAGCGAAATCTTTTAAACCGACAGTCATTTTCCCCGATACTAAAACCAATAAACTGATCTGAAATTGAGAAAAGGTATTCTGCAGACCCTTAAGTTTATAGCTTTCTTTGCCGTTGGAATGCTCCTGCTGTGGTTCGCATTCCATAATATTGACTTTTCAAAACTTTGGGCAGAATTGAAAGAAGCTGATTATTCATGGCTCTTTCTATCACTTCTATTTGCATCGTTTGCTTTTATAAGCCGTGCAAGAAGATGGGTACTCCTTGTAAACCCTCTCGGTTACAATCCTTCAACCAGAAATGCTTTTTATGCATTGATGACCGGGTACATGGCAAATCTTGCTTTACCAAGGATCGGAGAAATCACACGGTGTGTGGCACTGGGCAAAAAGGAAAAGATTCCTGTCGATCAGCTGATAGGAACAGTAGTCATTGAGCGCACTATTGACTTTCTCTCCCTTTTGACCATAATGATAATCATGATATTTACCAGCGGAGAAAAAATAGGTTTGTTCCTCAAAGAAAGTATTCTCTTACCGATCAGGCAAAAAGTATTTTCCATCTTTGGAAACACCTGGATTCTCTGGGTGATTCTCTTTTCGCTTGGAGTAATTACCCTGTTTCTTATGATCAGGTACAAAAAAAGGTTGCGTAACATTCGTTTTTTTTCAAAAATGTTCGATCTGGCTCGCGGAATAATTAACGGACTTACAACAATTACCAATCTAAAAAGAAAATGGGAATTCATTTTCCATACTATATTCATCTGGATCAACTATACACTTATGACCTGGGTAGTGGTATTCTCACTTCCAAGTACCTCACATCTGACTTTCGGAAATAGTATTTTCATACTGGTAATTGGAGGGCTTGCCATGTCGGCCCCGGTTCAGAGCGGACTCGGCGCATTTCATTATATTGTTTCACGCGGTCTCCTAATTGTTAACGGAATACCTGTTGAAGACGGATTGGCATATGCATTATTAACTCATGAGTCGCAACTGATTTATATTGCAATTATCGGAGCAATATCATTCTTTACTATTTTCAGAAAAGATAAGGGAAACCCCCCGACTCCCCAGGGGGGCGAATAAGGGTGGAGTAAAAGATTATGGCAAAAAACAAAACGGTATTCGTCTGTCAGAACTGTGGAGTAGAATCACCTAAGTGGATCGGAAGATGTCCTTCATGTAAAGAGTGGAATACCTACCATGAAGAGATAATTGCTCCTGCAACTTCACGTGAGGTCTCGTTCGTTATGAGCCAGGGGAAAAAAAAGCCTGAACTTCTTGATAGTATCAAGGCTGATGAACATGGCCGTCAGAAAACAGGTATATCAGAACTCGACCGGATACTCGGAGGCGGTATTGTCGGAGGATCACTGATTCTTCTGGGCGGAGAACCAGGCGTTGGCAAATCGACCCTGGCGCTTCAGCTTGCTCTTGCCCTTAAAGATAAAAATATCCTTTATGTTTCAGGAGAAGAGAGCGAAGAACAGATAAGCCTCAGGGCAAGAAGGATGAAGAACTCCAATCCCCAATGTTATATACTATGCGAGACGGAACTTGAAAGCATCCTGGCACATGCTGAGAATATTAAACCCGGACTAATAATTATTGACTCTATACAGACAATAAGTAATGCTTTGCTTGAATCTTCTGCAGGTTCTGTATCGCAGGTCCGGGAATGTGCCGCTCAGCTACTTAAATACTCCAAGATAACCGGAATTCCAATAGTTCTGATTGGCCATATTACGAAGGATGGTACACTTGCTGGTCCAAAAGTTCTTGAACATATCGTTGATGTAGTTCTCTATTTTGAAGGTGATAACAACTATGTTTACCGCATTCTCCGGTCGGTCAAAAACAGGTTCGGTTCCACTGCTGAATTGGGCATCTTTGAAATGGTTGAAACAGGATTAAGGGAAGTTGACAACCCTTCTGAAATGTTTATCAATCAGCATGATGAGGCCCTCAGCGGAATATCAATTGCAGCCACTGTTGACGGACTGAGACCATTTCTCATTGAGACACAAGCGCTCGTAAGCAGCGCTGTATATGGAACACCTCAGCGGAGTTCCACCGGATTTGATATCAGGAGGCTCAATATGCTGCTTGCCGTTCTTGAGAAAAGAGCGGGATTTAAACTAGGTGTAAAAGATGTCTTCCTGAATATTGCAGGAGGCATTAAAGTGAATGATCCTGCAATAGATCTGGCAATTATAAGTTCCGTCCTCTCTTCAAATCTTGATATCCCTATAGGCCGTGAAACATGCTTTTCCGGGGAAACCGGTCTCTCGGGTGAAATAAGACCCGTCTCGCGTATTGAACAGCGAATCCGTGAAGCGTCAAAAATGGGGTTTAATAAAATATATATTTCAAAATACCATAGAAATATTTCGGCGAAGGGAGTGAATATTGAGGTTATACCTGTCGCAAAAATTGAGAATCTGGTAAGGTCGCTGTTTAGTTAATCAGGAGATTCCTCGTCCGCCAGTTGGCGGACTCGGAATGACAAGATAATCAGATGGATATTAGGGGGAAGAAGTGGCGATTCGCAGTTTAAGTGTTATCAAGGGCAAATATTAAAACATCAATCCATGAGTCTTTTATAATTCATTATTAACAGATAGATTGTCATTCGGAAGGAACAGAGGACGAGGAATCTGCTTCTCTCTTCTTCACCTCGTCTTAACTGTTGTTCCGTACTAGTACCTTACCCTTCTCGAATTATCACCCCGTGAATTGGTTTTCTTAGCCCTGTCGCAATCAAGTTCCATATTGAAATTCGACGGTGCCTCAAATTCGTCAGCCTCCATAATTCCAAACTGAGGATCAGCATATACCTTTTTCAGAAAAAGAGCCATTATCGGAAGCGCCATATTTGCCCCCGATCCTTCTCCCAGTGTTTCAAAATGGATAGCCTGGTCTTCCCAACCGCTCCATACCCCACCCACTAAATTAGGTGTTACCCCCATAAACCATCCGTTTGAATGATTTTGTGTAGTTCCTGTTTTCCCTCCAATCTGGTTCATAAGGTTATAAGGTTCCTTTCTAATATTCCTTCCAGTTCCGTTTTTTATTACACCCTGCAGCAGATTAAGCATCAGATAGGCCTGGTTCTCGCTTAATACCTCTTCTATTTTAGGTGTAAACTTCGAAATCGTATTTCCGTTTTTATCTTCAATGCGTGTAACATACATTGGCCTGGTGTATACACCTTTATTGGCAAATGTACCATAAGCTCCCACCATCTCTTCCAGTTTAATATCTGAAGTACCTAAAAATATTGACGGTACAGGATCAATAAAACTTCTGACCCCCATCTTGTGCATAAGATCCGTCACAGCTGTTGGTTTGAACTGTTTCATTAACCATGCTGAAATATAGTTTTCAGATTCAGCCAGTCCCCAGGCCAATGTCACCATTCTGCCGTGGTATTCTTTTGGTCCCGTGCTCCTTGGTGACCATGGTACAGTATCGCCGGGGACATCAAATGAACGGGGAATGTTTTCCACCTCATAACATGGCGAATACCCGTTTTGCATTGCAACAGTATAAAGAAAAGGTTTAATTGTACTTCCAACCTGTTTCTTCTGCTGGGTTACAGCATCATATTTAAAGTATCTGAAATCGGGACCACCCACATAAGCTTTAACGTTTCCGTTATGAGGATCCTCCACCAGAAATGCTGAACGTATGAAATATTTATAGTACCTGATAGAGTCGAGAGGTGTCATTATTGTATCCCTGTCACCTTTCCATGAAAAGACTCTCATTTTAACCCTGGTGTTAAACGCCAGCATGATAGAATCTTCAGAGATGCCTCTCGCACGCATTATGTAATATCTGTCACTTTGTTTAAGCGAAGCCATTATTAAATCATCAGTCTCTTTTTTAGTCAGATCATCCGAATAGGGAGGATTTTTGAAATTTCTTGCCCTTCTGTAGAAATCAGGCTGGACCTCTTTGGAAAGATGTTCGGCCAATGCCTCTTCTGCATATTTCTGCATACGGGAATTAATCGTTGTATATATTTTCAGCCCGTCCTTGTAAACGTCATAGCTGGTCCCGTCAGGTTTTTTATTTTTATTGCACCAGCCATAAAGAGCATTGTTATTCCATTCCCATAATGCATCATCATATGACGATTGCTGAACATATTTATTCCTGTCAGGTTCAGGCTTTCTCATTATGTTTGTTAAGTATTGCCTGAGATAAGTTGCCAGGCCGCTATTATGATCTTCTACCCTGAAAACGACCTCGATCGGCAATTTCATTACTGAATCCGCAAAAGAAGTTTTGATATAACCATATTTTGCCATCTGGGAAATCACGACATTTCGCCTCTGAAACATAAGGTCATAATTTCTCATCGGGTTATACCTTGTTGATGCTTTGAGCATTCCGATCAGAACCGCTGCCTGCTGAAGATTTAGGGAATCGGGTGTTGTATTGAAGTACACTTTTGCTGCAGATCTGATTCCGATAGCATTGTAACTGAAATCGAACTTATTGAGATACATTGTTATTATCTCTTCTTTTGTATAACTCCTTTCAAGTTTAACAGCTGTCTGCCATTCTTTGAATTTTGAAACACCAAGTTTGATCCTTCTCATAATTGAAGAATTTCTTGCTGTGTCTCTCGGATAAAGCTGCTTGGCAAGTTGCTGCGTAATTGTACTTCCTCCCCCCGTGCTCTGACCCAGCAAAATTGTACGTACAGCCGCACGGGCAAGACCCCTGATATCAATACCGGAATGTCTGTCATAACGGATATCTTCTGTAGCAATAAGTGCTCCTGTAAGATAAGGTGATAAATCTTTATACTCTGTCCATGTCCGATTCTCGATACTGATTTTTCCCAGCAGTGCGCCATCTTCAGAAATTACCTGGGCTGCTAAATAGTATTCCGGATTTTCCAGATCTTCGAAAGAGGGCATGGGACCAAGTTTCCCCTTTGAAATAAGTATGAACAATATTATGACAACAATGAACGGAAAAATGAATAGTGCCCAGAACCAGATCAGGTATTTTTTGTTGTTTGAATTGCCTTTCATTTAATAAAAAGTTTGGCCCAAAAATAGTAAATAATAAAGAATCTTAACGGTTTATTTTGAAGTTTGGTACCTAATTGATTTACTTTGTCGTCTGAAAAAAAGAATAAATATCTGCTGTATGATCGAAAATCTTGTAATTGTTGAGTCGCCCGCCAAAGCGAAAACTATAGAAAAATTCCTGGGAAAAGATTTCCGTGTTGTGTCGAGTTTCGGGCATATCAGAGACCTGTCTAAAAAGAACCTTGGTATTGACATAAAAAATAACTTCGAACCCGATTATGAGGTTCCCAGGGAAAAAACAAAAGTTGTAAGCGAGCTGCGCAAAGCTGCTGCAGATTCGAAAAATATCTGGATCGCATCTGACGAGGACCGTGAAGGAGAGGCTATTGCCTGGCATCTTGCCAGCGTTTTGAAACTTGATCTGCTGACAACGAAAAGAATTGTATTTCATGAAATAACCAGAGAAGCTATATCGGATGCCATTGAGAACCCGAGGAAAGTTGATATGAATCTTGTCAATTCGCAGCAGGCACGCCGCATTCTTGACAGGCTTGTCGGTTTTGAGATATCTCCTGTGCTCTGGAAAAAGGTACAGCCATCGCTGTCTGCCGGCAGGGTTCAGTCGGTAGCCGTGCGCCTGATTGTTGAAAGGGAAAGAGAGATTATCTCCTTTGAATCAGAATCCACATTCAGGGTAACAGCAATTTTCACAATCGATTCAGCTAATGGAGAGAATGCCACTCTGAGGGCAGAAGCTTCCAAAAGGTTCCCTGATGAAAAAGAGGCTCTTAAATTCCTGGAGCTGTGCAATAATTCAAAATATTCTATTGCCAGTATCAGTATTAAACCCGGTACTCGTTCTCCTGCTCCGCCATTTACAACTTCGACATTGCAACAGGAGGCATACAGGAAACTGGGATTTTCTGTTGCCCAGACAATGGCTGTTGCGCAGAAGCTCTATGAAGCAGGGAAGATTACATATATGAGAACCGATTCAACAAATCTTTCAAGCCTTGCACTTGTTAAATCGCGGGAGATGATTATTGCTGAATTTGGTGAAAAATACTCAAAGACGCGACAGTTTAAAACCAAAACAAAAGGTGCCCAGGAAGCTCACGAAGCTATTCGTCCCGCTTATCTGGACAATTCTACAACCGCTGGCAGCCAGAATGAGAAAAAACTATATGAACTGATCTGGAAACGAACCGTAGCTTCCCAGATGGCAGATGCAGTAATAGAGAAGACATCTATTTCAATTGATATGAATAACTCTCCGGTTACGTTCCAGGCTAACGGGGAAGTTATTAAGTTCGATGGATTCTTAAAAGTTTACACTGAATCGTCCGATCAGGAAAACACAGATGAAGACAGATATGTGATCCCTCCGGTGACCAAAGGTATGCCTCTCTCGTATAACAATATGACAGCAACACAAAAATATACCTTACCTCCTCCAAGATATACCGAAGCCAGTCTTGTCAAAAAGCTGGAAGAATTAGGCATCGGACGGCCCTCAACTTACGCTCCCACTATATCAACTATTCAGAATCGCGGATATGTTTCGCGTGAGGACAGACCAGGAGAAAAACGGCATATAAAAATTATTGCTCTTCAGAGCGGTAAGTTTACAAATTCGACCAAAACAGAAATAACAGGAAAAGAAAAATCTAAACTTTTCCCACAGGATATCGGAATGATAGTAAATGATTTTCTTATTGAAAATTTCTCTGAAATCGTTGATTATCATTTCACTGCCGAGGTGGAAGAACAATTCGACGAGATAGCTCTCGGGAATCTTAAATGGACCGGGATGCTTGAAAAATTTTACTCGCCATTTCATAAAACAGTCACAAATACTCTTGAAAAGAAAGATAGAAAAACCGGGGTTAGAGTGCTGGGAAATCATCCTGAAACAGGTGAACCGATCACTGTAAGGATGGGACGGTTTGGCCCGGTTGCCCAGATAGGCGATTCAGGAAACGAAGAAAAACCAAGATTTGCAAGTCTGTCGAAAAACCAGTTGCTCGAAACGATAACCCTTGAGGAAGCGTTAAATCTCTTCCGCCTTCCTCGCTCCCTGGGTGAATATGATGGTGGAGAGATGGTGGTTGGCATTGGCAAATTCGGTCCGTATATCAGATTTAAAAGCAAATTCTTTTCTTTAAAAAAAGGAGTGGATGACCCTTATAGCGTGACATTTGAAAGAGCGGTTGAGATTATCCTTGAAAAGAATGAGAACGATAAAAAAAAGATTCTGAAAGACTTTGGCGATATTATGCTCCTGAACGGGAGATATGGACCTTACCTTGTTAAGGATAAACAAAACTACAGACTCCCGAAGGGCACAGATGCAGAAAAACTAACCAAAGAAGATTGCGATAAAATTATCGAAAAGAGTGATAAAACCAAAAAGAGTTCTTAAAATTTACCATGGTAGACCTGAATGATTATTTTAATCCTGTAAGCATCGAGAGCCCTGATTTTGAGCACCTTACATCACAAGCAGGCTTCCCGCATAATATCACTATTCATACTGATAACACAGCTGTTAAAGATATCAGTAAGTACAAAATTGCGCTATTTGGAGTGCCCGAGGGCAGGAACTCTCCAAATCCGGGTTCATTAAGAGCACCCGATATGATCAGAGGGCAACTGTATAAACTTGCAAAAATCCCCGGAAGATCTAAAATAATTGACCTCGGGAACATGAAACAGGGTGTCACTTTCAATGATACCATTGCCGGTCTTACAGATATTTTATCTTTATTGATGAGTGAAAATATTTTCCCGGTAATCATCGGAGGCAGCAGTGCCCTCATCCCGGCTATTGACAAATCTGTTTCGCAGCTTTTCACCAGATATACATTAACGGCTGTGGATCCGCGGATTGATTTCAGCAACGAAAGGAAAGAGCCTGATTCTTTTAATTATTTAAATACTATCATCAATAATCACAAAAGTACCTTCTCCCATTACATCAATATAGGTTACCAGACCTATCTTAATGACCAACAAATAATAAACAGATTTCTGAAACGGAGGTCGGAACTTCTCAGAATAGGTGATGTAAGACAGGCAATCTACCTTACGGAGCCTCTCTTCAGGGATTCTGATGTAGCAATATTTGATATTTCTTCTGTGAGACAATCGGATGCACCTGGTACCATCAGTCCTTCCCCCAATGGATTCTACGGAGAAGAGATCTGCCTGCTTTCAAGATACGCGGGAATATCTGATAAACTGAAAGTATTTGGCCTGTTTGATGTCAATCCCGAATTTGATATCCGTAACCAGACCACCGGTCTTGCTGCACAGATCCTCTGGTTTTTCCTGGAAGGCTTTTCCCAAAAGCAATATGAGACCCCTGTTTTGAATACCAGCAATTCCGGGCGATTTATCAAATATCATGTCCGGGTAACGGATCTGGATGATGATCTTATATTTGTAAAAAGCAATCTTACTGACAGATGGTGGATCGAACTTCAGGCTGAAAAAGATCAGACGCTTTATGTTGCATGCTCTCATGAAGATTATCTTAAGGCCAACCGTAACGAAGTTCCTGACAGATGGGTTCAGGCAGTGGAAAGACTTAAGTCCTGAAATTCCTGTATCGTACCTTAAATAAATGTGCCTTGTGCAACAAACAAAATCTTAGTCCGTTCGTATAACAGGTATTTCTAAATTTTAAATAAATACCGGTAAATTTGTATTCGACTCAGATTTTTATTTATTTTACTTGTTCAATAAATGTGCATCGCACCTGCAAATAAAGAGATGAAAAAGCTAAATATTGCATTTCTTTTTTTAATCCTGATTATACGGCCGGTTTTATCGCAACAAGATCCCTTATCGAGTCAATACATGTTTAATACCCTTACTTTTAATCCGGGTGTGGCAGGTGCTTCAGGAATGATCTGTGCAACTGCTCTTAATCGCCAGCAATGGGTCGGATTTAAAGGAGCTCCTTCAACAACACTCTTTAACGTAAGTGCTCCTGTTTCGCTTTTCGGCATCAAAAGCGGGGTAGGCCTTGTAGTTGAAAGCGATAATATAGGTTTTGATAAAGACATAAATCTTTCTGCGTCTTACTCCTATCTTATGGACCTTGGCATGGGAAAACTTGGCATCGGTATAAGTCTGGGTATGCTTAATACTACACTTAATCCGACCTGGGATATACCTTCAGATGATGAACATACTCCGGCTTCCGGTGATCCTTTGATACCTGAAAATAAAGAGAGTTATGTTGCTTTTGATGCAGGTTTGGGTCTCTATTATAAAGCTGATAAATACTACGCTTCTCTTTCAGTAACGCACATTAATGAGCCAAAAATCAAGTTCAGTAAAGGTACTCCATATGTCAGCAGACAATATTATCTGACAGGTGGTTATACTTTACAAATGGCAAATCCGGCACTTGAATTAATTCCTTCCCTTTTTGCATACAGTGACGGGAAGGTGGCTCAGTTTACTGTTACTTCATTGGTCAGATACAATAAAAAAGTATGGGGAGGCGTTTCATACAGAGCCGGAGATGCGTTGATCGGAATTATAGGACTGGAACTTTTTAATGGAATCAGACTGGGATATTCTTATGATTTCACAATTTCTGATATGGGAAAAGCAAGCGGAGGGTCGCATGAATTCATGGTCAATTATTGTTTCGACCTGAACCTGGGCAAAAGTCCGATGAAATATAAAAGTATCAGATTTTTATGATTATTGAAAAAAAATAACTTACTTGCAATATAAAATTCTAAAGTATTATGAAAAAGGTAACCCTATCTGCTCTAATATTGATAGTCCTGTTAACTGGTTGTGGCTCTTCAAATAACGGAGAGTTAACTGGCGTTCAAGGGCGGAAAAAATTCTTTGAACCGGAACCCTTTGAAATGGCATTCATTCCTGCCGGGAATTTTATGATGGGACCAAGCGATCAGGATGCTGTATGGGCAATGAACAGTATCTCTAAGTCTGTAACTGTAGACGCTTTCTGGATGGATCAGACAGAAATCACAAATAATAAATATCGTCAGTTTGTATATTACGTCCGCGATTCTATTCTGAGGACGAAACTTGGAAATGCCAGTGTTCCTGACAGACAGTATTTTATGGTTGATAAAGATGGAAATGTTATAGAACCAAATGTGATTAACTGGGATGAAAAGATTGATCCAAGAGAAGAGACTACAAAAGCAACAATTGAGGAGATGTATTATCCGCCTGAAGAAAGATTCAACGGGAAAAAACAGATTGATGTCAGAAAGCTAAACTATTCTTATTTCTGGGTTGATTATCAACAGGCTGCAAAATCAACCTATAAGTATGATTACGCAAATAATACAGGTAAATATGAAGGTAAGGTTACAAATCTCGATGGCACACGCACGGATGTAAAAGACCGGTCATCATTTATAAAACACAACATCATTAATGTTTATCCCGATACTCTGTGCTGGATACGTGATTTTACTTATTCATTCAACGATCCTCAGGCCTCACTTTACTTCTGGCATCCCTCTTTTGATGACTATCCTGTAGTGGGTGTATCATGGGTACAGGCCACAGCATTCAGTATCTGGAGGACAAACTACATGAACACTGCTCTCAGAAAGAATGGAGTAGCCGATGTGCATGCATACAGGCTGCCACTTGAAACAGAATGGGAATATGCAGCAAGAGGAGGTCTTGACCTTTCAATGTACCCTTGGGGCGGACCATATACCCGTAACTACAAAGGTTGCTTCCTTGCCAACTTTAAACCATTGCGTGGTAATTATATTGACGATGGAAATGTGTATACAGGAAAAGTAGGATCATATGAACCAAACGAATATGGATTGTATGATATGTCAGGAAACGTTTCTGAGTGGACATGCTGTGCATACTCCCCTTCAGCATACATCTTCCAGCACGATCTTCAACCAAACTATGAATATAATGCCACACCACAGGATCCCCCGATAATGAAAAGGAAAGTAATCCGTGGCGGATCATGGAAAGACATTGCATATTTCCTTCAAACCAGTGCAAGAGATTATGAATATCAGGATTCTACAAAATCATATGTCGGTTTCCGTAATGTAAGATCTTATATTGGAGTAAATTAAATAAAATTAGATATAACCCTAAAATAATCAGGTAAAATGAGCCTAGCAGAATTAGTACAAAGCAGCGGGTGGAAAAATTTCATCGCTAAACTATATGGTTTAGGTGCTTCCGTAGTTATTATTGGTGCACTTTTTAAAATACAGCACTGGCCACTGGCAGGAACCATGCTTACTATTGGCCTTCTGACTGAAGCAGTGATTTTCTTCTTTTCAGCTTTTGAACCATTACATGAAGAGGTTGACTGGTCTCTGGTATATCCTGAGCTTGCAGGAATTCCGGAAGATGAGACCCCGGAGCTTGCAGCACATGGAGGAAAATACCATGGTGGTGTTTCTGGCGGCGGCGGAGGTTATGGTGGCGGTTCCGGAGCAGTTGCCCTTGCTAAATTTGATGAGATGCTTGAGAAGGCAGAAATTTCTCCTGATTTATTCCAAAAACTGGGTGTCGGAATGAAAAAGCTTAGCGAATCAACCGCTAACATTAATGCCATGGGAGATATCTCAGCAGCTTCTTCAAAGTATATGAATACCATTAACAATGCTAATGATTCACTTGGAAAACTATCAGACTCATACCAGTCAACAGCAAAATTAATTAATGAAACAGGTTCAACATATCGTAATATGGCTGATTCATTATCAGTTATTGAAGTAGGTGGAAAATCATATCAGCAACAACTTGAATCACTTAATAAAAACCTTTCTGCGCTCAATGCAGTTTATGAACTCCAGCGTAAAGGAGCAGATGCACATCTGAAAGAATCTGATTCGCTCTATAAAGGAATTCAGGGCTTAATGAAAGATCTTTCAGAATCAGCCGGTGATACTAAAAAATACCGCGAACAGATAACTAAGCTTAACGATAACCTTTCGGCATTGAACAATGTCTATGGGAATATGCTCGCTGCTATGAATGTTAAATAACGTGGCTTATTTTATCTAACTAAACTACCTACAAAATGGCTCACGAAAAGCTATCTCCGCGGCAAAAGATGATCGGTATGATGTACCTGGTCCTTACCGCTATGCTTGCACTTAATGTTTCAAAGGAGGCTGTTGAAGCATTTAGAAAAGTTGATAACGGTCTTACTCAGACGATTAAAAACTATTCACTGAAAAATGATGTAATATATCGCGATTTCGACAGAGCTGCTGCTGAAAACCCCACAAAAGCAGGCAAATACAAAACACTTGCATACCAGGTTAAAGATCGGGCAGATGAGGCATACAATTTTATACAGGGCCTTAAGATCGAAATAATCAAAAAAACTGAAAAGGATCCTGAAACTCCGGCCGTTAAAGGAAATGAAGTTATTATGGACAAAGTTGAAAGGCATATCGATGATACCAACGTACCATCTGAAATTCTGATCGGAGCCAATGAAAACGGGAAAGCAAACGATCTTAAAGCTCTTCTTGCTGAGTACCGACAATTTCTTATTACAACACTTGACGGTAAAAATCCTACGGCTGAAGCGGCTTTGAAAAAAAGCCTTAGCACCGATGACGGGATAAATAAAGATGGCGAAAAGGAACGCTGGGAAAATTTTAATTTCCAGACTTTACCTCTTGTTGCAGTTATTTGTATTCTGTCAGAATATCAGGTAAACGTGAGAAACGGGGAGACTGAAGTTCTTAACTATCTCTATTCTCAGATTGATGCATCATCGTTTAAGTTTACTTCGCTCAAACCTATTGTTATGGCAAATTCCAATTATGTGACAGTGGGAAGCGATTATGAAGCCAGGGTATTTATCTCTGCTACCGATACAACACAATCCCCTGTAATTACTGTAAACGATGCCGTGCTGCCTCTTGATGAAACAGGAAAAGGGATATACAAAGTTCATGCAAGTTCGGTCGGGACTAAAAAATGGGGTGGGATAATTGCTCTTAAAGCTCCCAATGGCAGTACAATTAACTACTCCTTTGATGAATCATATGTTGTTGGTGAACCAAATGTTATTGTGTCTCCCACAGCAATGAATGTTATGTACATAGGTATCCCTAACCCCATTGACGTTTCTGTACCAAGTATAAGTCCTGATAAGATAAAGATAAAAGTTGTTAATGGTAGTTTTTCTACAGACAGAGTTAAAAAGTCGGGTGGACAGGATTATTTTAAAGGCAGCTGGGCTGTTAAGCCAAATGCTGTCGGACAGGATGTTCAGGTTATTGTAACAGCCGATATTAATGGTAAACTAACTCAGTATGCTCCCTACCCATTCAGGGTAAAACCTCTTCCAACTCCTATTGCTCAGTTTGCACAAAAAAGCACGGGAAGTGTTCCAAGGGCTACAGCTGCAGCTCAACAGGGAGTGTTTGCGACCATGCCGGATTTCGACTTTGATCTTCAATACACGGTTACCGGATTTACAATCCTTTATTCGGATAAGGGTAACGATTATGAAGAATCAAGCACAAACAGCAATCTTACTCCTAAACAAAAAGACCTGATCAGCAGGCTGACAAGAGGTAAATACTTAACTATAAAAGATATTAAGGCGCTCGGACCCGATGGCAAGACAAAAGACCTTCAGCCAGTAATTTTGAAGATTGATTAATATCAAAATAAATAACCATCATGAATAGGAAAATTCTTTTTGGAATTATAGCACTTTCACTTTCAGGTATTGTAAATGCCCAGAGTTTCGGGGATATTTACAAGAAATCGATTGTGGATGCAAAAAAGATTGAATACCCTTATCTGCGTGAAGCCGATGTTATCTGGGCCAGATATTATTACCGCCTGATCGATCTGCGTGAAAAGATCAATCAACCATTGTACTATCCAACGGAACCAACTCTCGACGGGAGGAAAAGTTTTATAAATATCCTGCTTGATGAAATTAAAGCCGGCAGACTTACAGCATATGATCCTCTTAACACAAAGGCGCCTACAACTTACAGTGATATTGAGTTAAAAATGGGAGCCACCTCAAAAACTGAATCAATAACTATCAATGCCGCCGGAGCCTCACGGGATACCGTTATTAAGCAGGATGCAAAACCGGAGGAAGTAAAACTATTGCTGCTTTATGAAGAATGGTATTTTGATAAAAAACTATCTAGACTCGATGTAAGAATAATTGCTATTGAACCATATTATGTGGCTTTTGATGTGCAGGCCAATAAAGTCCTCAGGAAGCCCTTGTTCTGGATTAAATATGATGAAGTGAGAGACGTTCTCGCAAAACAGGAGGTTTATATGAATAATAATGATGCTCAGAGAATGTCTTATGACGATCTTTTTATGCAACGAAGATTCGAGGGTGTAATTGCCGGTGAATCAAATGTCTATAACGACCGTATGATTAATCAATACGAGGTTGGAAAGGCAACTCTTTTTGAAGCTGAACGTATTAAAACCGAACTGTTTAACTTTGAACACGATCTTTGGGAATACTAAATATATTGTATAAAAAAAGAGGCTGTTCTTCAACAGCCTCTTTTTTTGTCCCTATCTTAAACCCCCCTGCCCCTCTAAAGGGGGGTTAAATCTCGATTTTAAGAATATTTTCTTTATGTAAGAAGTTAGCCCCCCTTTAAGGGGGATGGGGGGCTCTTCTACAGATATTTTTCTTTAGTCGAGTTCTTTACATCCTCAAGGTATTGCTTGATATTTTGTTCTTCCTCCTTTTTTACTATCAAAAGGACATCATCTGAATCAACTACAATATAATCTTTGAGTCCCTGGAGAACAGCAATTTTCCCTGGAGAAATATTAAAAATATTCCTTTCATTTTCGTACGAAAATACTTCTCCCCTGATCAACGAGTTTCCCTCTATGTCGACAGACGAATGTTCATAAAGCGAACTCCAGGTTCCAAGATCGGACCAACCTATATCTGTACACATAACATATACATTCCCCGCTTTTTCCATAATCCCGTAATCAATTGAAATGCTTCTGCATTCAGCATAAGTCTTTCCAATAAAGTTCTTTTCCTGTTTTGTTCCAAACAGATCTTTGCCTTCATTGAACACGGTATACATATCAGGCATATGTCTCTCAAATGCCGAAAGTATTGCCTTTATATTCCAGATGAATATTCCTGAATTCCAGTAAAAGTCACCACTTTCAATAAAGACCTTTGCAAGGTCAATATCCGGTTTTTCTGTAAATGTCTTAACCTTCAAAAGGTTTTTATGGCCTTTGACTGGTTTCTTCTGATCGGCCTGTATATACCCGTATCCAGTCTCGGGTCTGTCGGGTTTTATTCCAAGAGTAATAAGTGCATCATTCCCTTCCGCAAAGTCAAAGCAGTTTTGAATAACATCGCTGAATTTTTCTTCTTTAACAATCAGATGATCAGCCGGAGTAACTACAATTACCGCATCCGGATTTTCCTTTAAAATCCTGAATGTTCCATAGGCAAGACATGGTGCAGTATTTCGGCGAAAAGGTTCTCCAAGTACTTGGGCAGGATCGATCTCCAGTTGTTCAATTACAATATCTTTATGTTCAGCATTTGTAACTACAAAAATATTTTTTTCAGGACAGCTTTTTTTAAATCGCCTGTACGTTTGTTGAATCAGGGTTTCCCCATTTCCGACAATATCGAGAAATTGTTTAGGTCTTTCACGACGGCTCAGAGGCCAGAAACGGCTTCCTACCCCTCCTGCCATAATAATTACATACCTGTTATCCATTAGAAATATTTATTACAAAAATTTGTACAAATATATAATTAATTATGCATACAGGATTCAAAATCCTTATTAACGGAAATACCATAAATATTAGTAATTTTGAGGTTCTTAAATATAAAAGAATGATTAAATTCCTTACACAACTCGGGCGTTATTTCCTGCTCCTGAAGAAGGTATTTTCAAAGCCGGAAAAACCGGTTCTTTATTACAAACAAACAATGAGGGAGTTTGTATTTCTGGGTCTGAATTCAATTGGTATCATTGCCATTATCTCCTTCTTTATGGGAGCGGTTATAACATTGCAAACAGCTTATAACACAGAAAATCCTATTTATCCCAAGTATCTTATCGGTCTCGGTTGCCGCGATTCAATGATCCTTGAGTTTTCATCCACGATTGCTGCACTCATCCTGGCCGGAAAAGTCGGTTCTAATATCGCATCTGAAATCGGAACAATGAGGGTTACAGAACAAATAGACGCACTTGAGATAATGGGAGTAAATTCTGCTTCTTACCTGATACTTCCAAAAATGATTGCAACCCTTGTCTTTAATCCGTTTCTGACTCTGCTCGCAATAATTATCGGGATTTTCGGTGGGTGGATAGCCGGCACTCTTGCCGGAGTAATTACTTCGGAGAATTTTATTTATGGAATCCAATATGCATTTATACCTTACTATATTACATATTCATTAATAAAAACGGTATTCTTTGCCTTTATAATAACCAGTGTTTCCGCTTTTCAGGGATACTACGTTGATGGCGGATCACTTGAAGTAGGTCGTGCAAGCACGAAAGCTGTTGTCTACAGCAGTGTATTAATATTACTATTCAATGTAATACTGACTCAAATTCTGCTTTCATGATAAGTATTAAAAACCTAAATAAATCATTCAATGGAAAATTAGTCCTTGACAATATCTCGGTTAACTTCGAAGCTGGAAAAACCAACCTTATAATTGGCAGGAGCGGGTCTGGAAAAACTGTGTTGCTTAAATCTATCGTAGGACTTCATGAGATTGATAGCGGAGAAATCTGGTACGAGGACCTGTTATTTAATAAACTCGATTTTGCCGGGAAAAAAAAGATCAGGAGCGAGATGGGAATGCTATTTCAGGGTAGCGCCCTGTTCGATTCATTGACAGTCGAACAGAATGTCCGGTTTCCTCTCGATATGTTCACGGATAGTTCCGAAGAAGAGAAAACTGAAAGAGTAAATTTTTGTCTCAACAGAGTCGACATTATCAATGCCAACAATCTATTTCCTTCTGAATTATCCGGGGGAATGAAGAAAAGAGTGGCAATCGCAAGGGCAATAGCATTAAATCCCAAGTATCTCTTTTGTGATGAACCCAATTCCGGTCTCGATCCCATTACAGCCATCCTTATTGATGCACTTATCAAAGAACTGACAGAAGAGTATACAATGACAACAATTGTAAATACTCACGATATGAATTCCGTAATGGAGAATGGAGAAAAAATCATTTTTATAAGTGAAGGCGTTAAATGCTGGGAAGGGAATAAAAATGAAATTCTCAATTCAGACTGTGGAACACTTAATGATTTTGTATTTGCAAACTCTCTCGCGAAAAAGCTTAGAAAAGTAAGTAAATAACCGTGAGCTCTATTTTTTAATTTCTTCGTAGTCGATATATTCACCTATTTCCTTGGAAACCTTTTTGGGAGGCATATTATTTTTTCTATCCGTTTTGTTTATGCGTGATGAAGACCTCCCCTCTTTCCCGAAATTTATGAAAGATCTGATTATCAGATAACCAATTATGCTAATTAATATATATCGAATTAGAATCATATGTTTTTTAATCGTCCTTCTTCCCTTTGTGTCACTTTGTGCGTACTTCGTGTTCCCACTCAAAGGATAACACTAAGGTTCACAAAGGTATTTTTAATCTCCTCTATTCCATCAGAATCATTGGCTTATCATTTTTTTCCTTGGATCTGTTCCCAAATACCAGGTTCATTCCTAACCTTAAATTAAATGTATTCCAGTTAGCCGGAAGAGGAATGGAGCTGTTATCATTTTTAATTATATTCCACATAATTGGAATTCTGTCGGTGACCAGATAAAACTGAGCTACGCCGGCTCTGAAGGCCAGTCCTGCGCCAAGATTATCCCACTGATAATTTTCAGCTGTATAACTCAGACTTGTTGAAAAAGCATTACCGAGGTTAATATTTGCAGATAAAGTCAGAGCTTCTCTTATCTGGCTTCCAATTATCTTGCTGTATGATAGCAGGCCTAAAGTGATTTGTTTTGTAACATTATAGCTTCCACCAAGTAAAATACCAAAAGGAAGATAAGTTGTAAATGGTGCTTTCGTCTGCGAAACAACGAATGCGTTCTTAAGCGAATCAAGCATATCTTTTCCAACTTCATCAATAGTTTTTGTTCCATTAAAAACATCCAGCATATTTAAGCCACTGAATTCAAATTGGTTATTGGCCTTTAAGTTTGTTATATCTTTAGTCCATCTTATAAATCCGAGATCAGTAATGGAAGCTGAAATAACTATCCTGTCAGTAAGATCATAAGTAGCCCCGATATCCAGACCCAGACCCGTGTTCTTTTTTCCTGAAAAAAAGTCAGATATGCCACTGGATGTCTTAAACCTGTTATTATCAAACACAACACTGTCGATATTATGTTTTGAATCCATATAAACATTCACCGGACCACTTATATTAACAGCCAGGTTCGCATCGAAAATATGACTGTAATCATCATTCACAGTTACCCCTAATGACTTGTTGTCAATTGAGGCGTCAGCAATTCCGAATAGCAGTTTGCCCTTTATTCCAATCCTTAATTTATCAGTAAAATTTCTTGAATATCCTACTCCAAACTCCCGGTAATATTTTATATCGCCCCTCAGGGAGGATAGATCTATTTTGCTCCCAACAAATTCTTCATTCCCTTTTAAAGCAAGTTTAAAAAGATCTCCCGGCAGCACAATATTTCCATCAATCCGGTCATTTATATCGAGAAAAACATACCCGTCTTTCCCAACTGAAAATCCAACTCCCAATAATTGAATTGTAGCTTCAGGTTCTATTGAATTTTTGTCCTTTATCTTGGCAAGGAACTTATCAACATCATAATCGGGATGAAGAAATGAAATTATTGAATCTTTTGGCTGACCCTTCATGAATATATCCGAAAAGTTCACAAAATTGTTGTTTATATTCAGATTAATGCCTGATACTACCGGTAATCCGATATATACAGAATTGGAAGGTCTTAATGCAGGATTTAACATATGATTCTGAGGCAGGTTCATAAAGTACATTACCTGACTGTTCTGAGCTGATGCGTCAGAAAGGATAACTGCCAATATTAAGATAAGAATATATGTTTTTTTCCCAGTCATATAATTTGCTTATAAAAGTTCAATTTAGGTTTATTACCGGTTTAACAACCAGGGAGGCATTGAAACTAATCCTGTAATCGGAATAGATCTTAACTTCCTGTGATCCGTTCCCTGTAGTGCTGAAAGTAAACCTGAAGATGATCTTATCAGCATTATTGACATAGCTGAAAAACTCTCTGGTAAATTCGACGGTGGTAGAAGTTTCCGTGACACCAGTGACTTTGCCGTTACTGTCGACTGGTGCAGGATCAAGAATATCTGTTGCCTCAACAGTACTTTTAATAGAATTCGTCGATGAATCATAGAGGTTCATTTTCAGGGCAGCCCCGAGAGGGAACCCGTTTTTTGCTGAAATATTAATACGCAACGACTGGAAGTCTTCCGGTTTCACAGGATTATTCTTCCCATTGCTCTTTTCTTGTAAGAAATTATCGACAGTATCTGTAAACTGAAGATTATTTATCTCTAAATCCATAGGTATATCAATTTCGAGCGATCCGGTGAGATGGTTGGGACCTAAAATATTGTCGCCGGTCTGACTGCTTTTCACTGATGAAGTCATTATCGCAGTACCTGAAAAATTAACCACTTCGGGAGGAATTGAAATTATATCCGGTAAATTGGAGTTGGTCTTATCTATTATATATGAAGCTGTTATCTCCTGCTGGATCGGGATATTCGGGACAGCCAGGGGAAATGGCGCCAGATTGAGATTAATTGTTTTATTTTCCCCTGTTCCTGAGGCAATTAAATTAATTTTAATGGAATCCGGAAAAGAATTGGAATAATTAAATTTTATTGAAGGATTCAGAAACTGAAAATTTCCCGTGATGTGATTTAAAATTTTATGAATATTCAGATCGTAGCTGGTCGGATCAATAATTGCTGTCTTCTTAACGAGAGTTCCTTTTGAAAAATCGGACATCTTTAACTCGACCACAGAGTCTTTTTTGAAGACGAGTGTAACAAAGTTGTTCTGATCGTATACTACAGTATCATTAGCTTTTACAATGTCACTGAGTGAAATATCACCCTTAACCGCAGATATCGCCAGAGTAGGTGAAAGAATCGCCTGTTTCGAGAGCATATTCATATTGTAGGTCTCTTTTATGCAACAGGTCAGTGAGAGAGTCATTATAATTGAAATAAACAGGAATGATCTTTTAATCATAATCTTTCTCATTTAATTTCTGTGTCTATTTTATAATTATAAAGGAATCTGTCAGTGCCGCCAACGATAAGATGCCAGCCACTTTTATCCGACAACTTTCCGATTGAGAACATCGATGCCCCTCTGAGAGGGAATCCATTCATTGTTTTTCCGTTCTTCCCGATCAAATAGATCAGATTCTTTTTCATATCAAACACCCCGATTTTTCGATCAGTAGATGAGAATATAAAATTAATTGGTCCACCAAGATCATCTGAGGCAAATTCCCTTGTAAAAATTTCCGATTTGTTATGGTTATAAAGATACAATATACCTTTATCAATAAAAACATATTCGCCAAAACCATCACCATCTACGTCAAAAATATCGAATGAATGTTCACCAGAAAATTTTCTGATGCTGAATTTTTTAACACTGCCATCAAAATATATCTGTTGTATTGTTCCATCGGGAGATGAACAGACCACGTAGGGGTCCGATGACATAATTAAACGCATTGATGACCCTGCAGCTTTAGTAACAGGCTCTTTCAGGTTCATCCTTCTATTCCCGCTCCGGTCAAGAAAATAGAGGGCGTTCTCATCAGCTGCTACAATATAATCTTTCCCTGAAACTTTAAAATAATTTATCTCTGCCTTTACTAAGCCCGCGGTTCTGAAAGGTGCCCATCCTTTTACAACATTACCAGTTTTGTCGTACGAATAAATCATCTTGTCTTCGCCGGCAATAAATAGCCTGTAGCTCAGGTTATTGTCATAGTCGAACATTGCCATGGAGTTTGTTGCCGGGGATCTGAGTTTTACAGGATATCTCTCAACATAGTTGCCGTTTCTATCGAGAAGATGAATATAATTCCTTCCGGAGAACAGTAACTGATACTTCCCGTTCCTGTAATAATCAATCATATAAATTGTGCTTACAATCCTCTCATTCAGTGGTACCTTCCACAAAACACGACCGGCTGCATTTATCAGGTATGTATTGTTCTTCATATCCTGAATGAAAATCTCTTTAGCCCCGGTTATATGATTTGTAAAAAAGAATGGTTTTATGCTTGCCACAGTATCGAGCAAGGTTTCCCATTCCGTGGTAGATTCTTCCCTGGCCTCTTCCCTGAATTTTAATGACAAGCTGTTATATATCATTCCATTACTCGATGCGAACTGGTAGCCGGCAGCCTGAATTTTTTTGAGTGAGTTTTTATTCGATTTGAGAGCATTAATGATATCTTCATTCAGGAACCCTGCCAGGTAATCGATAATACGCGACGGAATACAAAAGAAATAATATCCGGCACGACTTGGCAGGGTATTCTGGAAATCGCGATATGTAAGATCATTTGCCAGTGTTTTGTTGAGGATATTGTCGTATAGTAATTTTGAAATGGTAGAATATGAGGTTCCTGCAACCATAAAATGATCATAAAATGCAAAATAGGTCTCATTAAAATCGGGTGCAAATCCTGGCAGCAGAACTCTTATCAGTCCTTTGAAAGAGGTTCTGTAAACAGGGATTTTAACCTGATCATCGGGTTCAAAATAGAGAATTTCATTTTTTGCACCAGGTTCTTCAATAAAAAGTTGCTCTACCTGGACACGGTTAGTTAATTCATAGATAATCAAAGTATTATCTATAACCGGCCTTCCTTTCATATCAATTATTGCGCGGGTTATCTCTCCGCCAGTATATGGTTTAATCTTACATGCAAGATCTGCTGCTTCCCTTGATACAGATGTATCAGACACATTGTGAAGATTCAGAGTGGGAAGAATCAGCGTTTCGAAAAGCACCGTTGATGAAGGCAAAATCTTATAAGTATGAAAATCCCTTGATGGAAGCGTTTTATATTTGTAAAGAAATTCAGATGAATCAGGACTTTCGGTATACCCGCTCAGAACGAGTCCGTCTTCACTGATATAAATATCTCCTCCTGCTGTTCCGGCGAGCCTGGCAACCTTATCTGAAAATTTTTTTCTTCCTTCAATCAACAGAGGCCTGAGAAGGTCAGGTAGATTACGAAAAACAACAAATATTTTATCCACATTTTTCCCGGATGCCAGTAATACTCTTGAAAATCCCGGTACATTTCTGACATCATTACCCCTGCCTGTCTGAACAGCTGCTCCTTCAACCATCGTTTTCGAATTACTGAATACCATTAATCCGGAAATAAGAGAAATATATGCAGTGTCTTTCCGGCTGCCGGCATTAAAAGGAATCTCAATAATTGAATTCCCATTAAATTTGATTTCTGTTACATCCTTAATCCCTGATGAACTCAACATCTCTTTTATGTGCCTTGACCGAATGTCGCCTGATACCGGCTTAGAGAGCACAGGAATGATTCTCCCTTTTCTGTCGGGATGAAATGATATTATTGCAGTTCCCTCATTAAACAACTTTTTAAAATTCTGCTTATTCAACAGGTCAGCAAGATATTTCAGCTCCTGGTTAAACCTGTCCAGTTCCTTTACCTTTCCTAATTCTCCAAATAATCCTCTTCCGGTTGTCAGTGAATTCAGGAAACTCTTAAGGTCAACTGTTTCTATGACAATACAGGCATCCGGAGAAATCGCTTTGTAAGGATCTGTAAACAGATTCTTCCTGCCCTTCTGGAGAAAATATCCCATTATGGCAAGACCTGAAATCAGGAGTATCACCAATATGATAGCGATTCTCTTACCCATTCACAGATTATCAATAGTTTCATTCAAAAGTAACAAATAAAAGTTTATGCAGGCTGCAGACAGTAATTTAACAATAAATAGTCAAGATTCCTTTGGAACCTGATCCATTTGGCACGTAATTTGAAATATGGAATTTAAACAGACAATCTCAATCATATCCCTGTTCTCTCAGGGCAGCCAGGCCAAAACCCTGGCTTTCTTTTTTTAATTAAAACGGCCGGTACCCGATTATTTCTCTCACTTCTCTTACAGTTTTAGATGCGCTGGCCCGGGCTTTTTCCGCACCATCTGTAACTACCTTTGAAAGATATTTATTATCAGAAAGTATATCATTGATCCTCAGCCTTATTGGTTCTGTAAACTTTATAATATCCTCAGCAAGTTGCTTCTTCATATCTCCATAGCGGATTTCGCATGAAGCAAATTTATCCATGAAATATTTTACAGTATCCTGATCTGAAACTACATTCATTATTGTAAACAGGTTCTTCACCGGCTCTGATGGCTCCTGACCCGGTGCCGTCGGACCGGTATCGGTAACCGCTCTCATCACTTTTTTCTTTATCTCCTTAGGAGTATCAGCAAGAAAAATCCCGTTACCTTCGCTTTTGCCCATTTTCCCTGTGCCATCCAGACCAGGTATTTTTACAAGTTGCTGTCCGAAATTATATGCATCAGGCTCCGGAAAATAATTTACCTCGTACATCATATTAAATCTCCTTGCAAATCTTCGTGTCATCTCTAGGTGCTGCTCCTGGTCCTTTCCAACAGGTACTTTATCGGCCTTGTGAATTATTATATCAGCAGCCATAAGTACCGGGTAGGTCAATAATGCTGCATTAATATTATCGGGTTGTTTTCTTATTTTCTCTTTGAACGATGTTGTCCTTTCAAGTTCTCCCACATAGGCATTCATATTCAGTAAGAGATATAACTCAGATACTTCCGGAACATCACTCTGAATGAAAACTGTTGCAATTTCAGGGTCAATTCCGCAAGCAAGATATTCTGCCAAAATCTGTTTGATATTCCCGTGGAGGTCTTCAGGTTTTGGATGAGTTGTAAGCGCATGATAATCAGCAATAAAGAAAAAACAGTTGTTCTCTTTCTGCATTTTGAGAAAGTTCTTAATAGCACCGAAATAATTTCCAAGATGCAGATTTCCCGTCGATCTGATACCGCTAACAACAGTGTCCATTGTAATTTATAATAAAAATTAAGTGCAAAGCTAGCTATTTTTTCGAAATCATGAATTTAGTATAACTTCCTTTACCTGATTTTTATGCCTTATCCCCCTCACCCCCTTCTCCCAGGAGCTACCCTTTATACACATCTTTTTGATGTCACTGAACGTTTATTGTCACATGCACTTATTTTTTCAATTATCATATGTTATTATCCTGGGTTTATTATATTAACCTGTTTTTCATAATTATATTCTTACTATAGATTAGGAGATCCCTCACTGCGTTCGGGATGACAATTGTTTAGTTTGGCATAGCTTTGGGGAGGGAAGCAGGGGCGTTTTGAATAAGAGTTCTCGTAGGGCAATATTGTGAAATCGAAACGCCCCTGCTTCCCTCCCCCTGTAAATTAAAATTATTTGTCATTCCGAACGCAGTGAGGAATCTCCTGAAGCTGATAATAATTTGATAAACACTCTTTTACGAAAGCCTTCACAAAGAAGGAGAAATTCTAATTCAAAAAAATGTGTATAAAGGGTAGCCCAGGAGAGAAGTGGGTAACTCATTGTTTATTATTTATATAGCCCCTCCCTCCTGGGAGAGGGGTTGGGGAGAGGCACAAGGAAGGGAAACAGGTTGGAGATTAACCGGCAAAATTCTGCAAAAAATTGTACCTTTGCCCGATTAAAATAAAAATGGCCATGGAATCGACAAGACAGAAAAAAGTATCGCGTTTAATACAGAAAGAACTGGCCGATATCTTTCTTAAAAGAGGAAACGAATTTGCCCATGGTAAATTAGTATCAATAACAAGGGTCAGGGTCAGTCCCGACCTCTCATTTGCTAAAGTCTATATAAGTATTTTCCCCGCAACAAACCAGGATGATATACTAAAGGCAATTGAGGAACACAGTTCAAAGATCAGATTTAACCTCGGTCAGAAAGTAAGGTCCCAACTCAGGATAGTACCAGACATTGCTTTCCATATTGATGACAGCCTTGACTATATTGATAAAATAGACAAGTTGCTGAAATCCTGACACATATGCAGTACGAGCCAATAAAAAGATCACTTGGCAGATTCTTCACCGGATCTCTGTTTTTGAGAAAGATCCTCTATTTTCTTCTTGACCTGCTGTTACTCCGCGCCTGGCATGTTAAAAAAGCATTAAGGAAGATTTCCCGTCAGTATTCCGGAGAAGCATCTGTTCTGGATGCCGGTTCAGGATTTGGACAATATACCTGGCGAATGAGCAGGATGAACAGCAGGTGGAGGTTCAGATCTGTTGATATCAATAAAGAACAGATTGACGACTGTAACATTTTTTTCGGAAAAGCAGGATTGTCGGACAGGGTTTCTTTTAACATCTGCGATCTCACAACTCTGAATGACATCGGTTGTTATGATATAATTTTGTCGGTAGATGTAATGGAGCATATTGAAGAAGATAAACTGGTTTTTAAGAATTTCTACAAATCACTTAAAAACAATGGTATATTGCTGATATCCACCCCCTCGGATAAAGGAGGGTCGGATGTGCACAGCGAAGAGGAAGAATCATTTATCGATGAACATGTCAGAGACGGATACAGCATAAATGATATAACTGAAAAACTTTCAATTGCAGGTTTCAGAGCTATTGAGGCAGGTTATACTTACGGAAAACCGGGGAATATATCCTGGCGATTGTCAATGAAATATCCGATTAAGATGCTGAATGTCTCTTACCTGTTTTTCCTGCTTCTTCCTTTTTATTATTTGATTTTTTTCCCTGTCTCAATAATTCTTAACATTTTTGATCTCTGTTTAACTCATAAAACCGGAACCGGGTTGCTGGTTATTGCCAGAAAGCAAGAAAAGTGAAGCTCTCATTATACATAGCAAAAAGATACCTGTTCGCAAAAAAATCGCGGAATGCAATAAATATTATTTCGGCGGTTTCTGTGGCCGGAGTAGCAGTTGGCACAATGGCGCTGATAATTATTCTTTCCGTTTTTAACGGACTTGAAACAATGGTAAGCGCCATCTTCAACACTTTTGATCCGGATATTAAAATAACGGCTGCAGAGGGCAAAACATTTATTCCGGACACTGCACGTCTGAAGCTTCTTGCAAAAGTTGAAGGATTATCCTGTTATTCTCTTACAATTGAAGACAATGCCCTGCTCAAATATGGTTCGCGCCAGTATATTGCCACTATTAAAGGCATTGATGACAACTATGCCATGGTTTCAAATATCGACAGTTCCATGTGGGAGGGTGTTTTTATGCTCAGGAACGATAAAGGCCGTCCATACGCTGTCCCGGGTATCGGGGTTGCCCAATATCTTGGAATAAGGGTCAACTTCATAACTCCTCTGGAAATAATTTTCCCGAGAAAGACCGGTTCCGGTACAAACATCAATGCCGAAAACTCATTAAATCATAAGTTTATATTCCCGTCAGGGATTTTTGAAGTTGAAAAAGAATATGATTCCAAATATGTTTATATCCCTATTGATTTCGCACGTGAACTGACTGAAACAGAAAAAGGAGTAACTACCATTGAGATCAAATTCAGAGAGCATGCCGATCCGCAGACTGTGCAAAAGGACATTATAAAAATCTTCGGGAAGGGCTTCACAGTTCAGAACCGATATGAACAGCAGGCCATATTTTACAAGGTGATGCGATCCGAAAGGCTTGCTATTTTCTTCATCCTTACACTTATTCTTATTATTGCTTCATTCAATATAATCGGCTCCCTCACTATGCTGATAATCGAGAAAGAGCGTGATATTGAGATACTAAAGAGTCTGGGAGCTGATAACAACCTTATCAGGAAGATTTTCATATTTGAAGGCTGGCTGATTTCGATAATCGGTGCACTTGCAGGAATTATTCTGGGTTTTGTCGTCTGCTGGCTGCAGCAGACTTACGGACTTGTAAAGCTTCATAGTCAATCACTTATCATGGATTCATACCCGGTTGTAATGAAGATTAAGGACTTTATAATTGTTCCCGGAACGGTTCTTTTAATCGGATATTGGGCAGCATGGTACCCGGTGAGGTTTCTCACGAAAAAGTATTTGAATAAAGATGTTTGATAATCAATTATTATATTTACTGAATATCCTGCTTTACAAAAACCAAATGAGAAAAACCCTTAATAATATTACGCTATGAACAAGTTTGGGTTTCTCATATTGATCATTATCTCATTAATGACTGTATCTTGTTCCGGCAGAAAGCAAAAACTGGACAATAAAAATCTGATCCCTGAAAAAGACCTGGTTTCATTATTGACCGATATCCATATTGCAGATGGACTTCTTTCACTTCCGAAGATTAATTCCTGGGCTTCTTCCTTAGACTCCATCTCATCTTATTATCAGGTCATTGAAAAACATGGATATACAAAAGAAATCCTGGACAAAACAATGAACTACTATTTTTTAAATAATCCCAAAAAACTAAATAAAATATATGATCAGGTTCTTGGGATATTAAGTGAGATGGAATTGCGTGTCGAAAAAGAATCTATTTTAGAGACGGCACGTACTTCGAACATGTGGACGGGTAAGGATTTTTATTCAATTCCTTCTCTTTCTGGCAACGATTCGACTTTGTTTAATATGACACTTCCCAGAAGCGGCAGTTATACACTTTCATTCTCTGCTACTCTTTTTCCTGATGACCAGTCGATTAATCCCAGAGTAACTTTGTATTCATGTTCTCCTGACAGTATAGATACAGGAAAAAGACAATACGTAAAATCAATTAATTACTTAAAAGATGGCCGACCGCATAAATATAAGCTTACTTTAATTATTCCTAAGAATACAATTCGTCATTTAAGAGGATGGTTCTATGATTTTGATAACTCTCCTTCCGGTCTTGAGAAACATATTAAAATAGAGAATATCTCTCTTTCCTATAGCTCAATAATGCCTGTATGAAACGCTTAACGGCTCAATACATCATTACCAATTCCGGGCCTTCGCTTAAAAGAGCTGTAATAACAACTGAAGATGACGGGACAATAATCAGTGTTGAAGAAACAAAAGGTGATCTGAAAGAAAAATATTCCACGGAGTTTTATAATGGAATCATAATTCCCGGCTTTGTCAATTGTCATTGCCATCTGGAGCTATCTCACCTGAAAGGATACATTTCAAAAGGAATGGGACTTGGAAGTTTTATCGAACAGATCAGAAGGACCAGGGATAATAACAAAGAAAAAATATTCTCTTCCGCTTTTTCTGCTGATGATTATATGTTTAAGGAAGGAACAGTTTTATGTGCAGATGTATGTAATACATCAGATACCTTCAAAATAAAAAAAGAGAGCAGGATCAGTTACTTCAACCTTCTTGAAGTTTTTGGCCTTGATCCGGATAAAGCCGGAAAGAGAATTGATGAAATACTAAATATTGCCGAAACATCTAAAGATATGGAGCTCCCTTTTTCACTTGTTCCACATTCGGCATATTCTATGTCGCTGACTCTTTTCAGGCTTCTCAGAAATGAAAGTTTAAACAACAGGATCACTTCCATCCATTTTATGGAGACTGAAGGGGAAGAAACTTTCCTTAAAAGCCAGGCCGGACCGCTGATGTCATCATACAAACGATCAGGATTGATACCCTCGCGGCTGGAAACAGCCAAAAATCATGCTGATGTAGTACTGAATGAGATAACGAAATCGGGCAACCTGATTCTTGTCCACAGTACTTTTGCTGACAGAAACACTGTAAGGCGGATTAAGGAGAGGGGGAATTTATTCTGGTGTCTCTGTCCCAACTCAAATATTTATATAGAAAATAAAACTCCGCCGCTGAATTTGCTGATTGAGGAGGGTTGTGAGATTGTCATCGGAACTGACAGTCTGGCTTCGAATTCTAATCTAAGTATTCTTGAAGAGCTCAAAACGCTACAGTTTAGTTTTCCTGAAATAGTTATTGAAGATATGGTCGAATGGGGTACAATAAATGGTGCAAAAGCTATGGGAGAAGAAGAGCGTTTTGGAAGGATTGAATCAGGTAAAAAACCAGGCCTTCTGCTTCTTGAGAATGTTGACCTGCAGAATATGAAGTTACTGCCTGAAAGTTTTGTAACGAGACTCATTTAGTATGAGTTTCTCTCCTTTTTTTGCCCCCCTGCCCCCCTAAAGGGGGGTTAATCCTCGTTATTTTAGGAAACATTTGTAATGTGTCCGAATTAGCCCCCCTTTAGGGGGGTTGGGGGGCACAAAAATTTATGTTAATTTTGACCGCCGTAAAAGAATACGAAAATGGCCACATTTCTTTTTAATGAGATAATATTCGGACCTGTCAAAAGCAGACGGCTGGGTGTCTCACTAGGAATAAATTTGTTGCCAACTAAAAAAAAGATCTGCAATTTCAATTGCATTTACTGTGAATGCGGATGGACAAGGGACATTGAGAAAGCCGTCAGCCGGCTTCCCCGGCGTGAAGAAGTTTATAAAGCTCTTGAGCTCAAACTATTATATCTGTATAAAAAAAGCCATATTCCCGAAGTAATAACTTTTGCCGGTAACGGAGAACCCACTCTTCACCCGGAATTCACGGGGATTATTGATGACAGTATAGCATTGAGAAATAAGTACTTACCTCAAGCCAGAATAGCTGTATTGTCAAATGCTACAACAATTTCAGATCCAATGATAAAAACGGCCTTATTAAAAATCGATATGAACATTCTCAAACTCGATTCCGCGTTTGATTCCACTATTAAAATACACAACCAGCCAAGAGTTAATATTAAAGTTGAGGATCTTATTAACAACCTAATCGGATTCAACGGAAGAGTAATTATCCAGACACTCTTTCTGCGTGGGATACATAACGGAAAAGTAATAGATAATACAACTCCGGTTGAAATTAAAGAATGGCTTAAAGCAATTGAAAGAATAAAACCCTCTGAAGTAATGATTTATACAATTTCCAGGGATATTCCGGAGGGTGCCAGATTAAATAAAGTACCGCTCATTGAACTTAAGGGAATAGCTGCACTGGTAGAATCGATAGGCATCAGAACACAGGTTTCCGGTTAAGATTGAATAAAAGTTACAACATACTCATATGTCCCCTGGAGTGGGGATTGGGTCATGCCGCCCGAATGATCCCGCTGGCAAGGAAACTTCGGGAGATGAAGAATAATGTTATTATTGCCTCGGGAGAGGAACATTTATCAATGTTCCGGAACGAATTGCCCGGATTATCTTATATCAACTTCCCGGGTTTCAAACCCGCTTACTCCGGATTCTTTCCTCAATATCTTTCCCTGTTATTTAAAATACCTGTTCTTCTGTATCATATAATTGTGGAACACTACAGGTTAAAAAGAATTATCGAGGAATACTCGCTTGATATAATAGTCAGTGATAACCGGTTCGGGTTATGGAACAGGAAAGTCACCACGGTGTATGTAACTCATATGCCTCTCATCCCTTTCCCAAAGCCTCTGAATTTTCTGGAGCCCATAGGAGTTTTACTGCACAGAGGAATAATTAAAAAATATTCTCTTTGTTTTATTCCTGATTTGCCAGGTGATCTGAATCTTTCCGGCAGGTTATCGCATGGGATCAAACTGCCTGATAATGTAAGGTATATCGGTATCCTGTCAAAGTTTATTAATCCCGGGCAATCCCTGAGAGAGACTCAGGTAAAGTTACATTATAACACGGTAATCCTTTCAGGACCGGAACCTCAGAGGGAAATTCTTAAACAGAAACTTGTGTCACTCCTGAAAGACAAAGAACCACATACTATTATGTTTGAAGGGAATCCATCGAAGAGTGGGGAGATTGCCAGTAACGGAAACATTACTTTCTATAGTCATCTTTCCGCTTCCCGGATGAAAGAGATTATAGAAGGCAGTGACAGCATTATCACCAGGTCGGGGTACACTACGATAATGGAGCTTGTCAGTCTGAACCGCACCGCGTTGATTATTCCCACACCGGGACAGACCGAACAGGAATACCTGGCAGAATACCTTTCAGAAAAAGGGTATTTCTATACTGTTTCCCAGAGCGAAATAAATGCGGAAAATTTACTCCGACAGGGTAAAACTGTATGGCAGGGTGAAATAAACAGGCAAAGCAGTATCCTTCTAACTGAAGCGTTAGATGAGCTTCTGGAAAAGTAACATAAACAGGGATAATCCAAAAAATCCGGCTGACAACCCGATCCACACCTGTTGAGGGTTATGGAGATTAAGTCTCAATCGGGAGGAAAGGACCAATCCTCCTGCAATTATCGCTGGTATCAGATACCATTCTAACGGAGTTAACATTTTTAACGAAAGGATTATTACCAGGCTTATAATGGCGCCTGCACCTACAGAATGAAGCGATATTTTCCACCAGAAATTGATCACGGTTACCATCAGTGCAAGAAATGCAGAACCAAAAATAAATGATTTCAAAAACACAGGAATAGGGAACCTGAAAATTATAAATGAAGTAGCGCAATAGAGGATAGTTGTAATTATCAGTGGAATATTCCTTTCTTTCCTTTCCCTGATAGTCCATGAGGTGATAATATTCCTGTGAATGAAAAAAGGTAAGAAAGAAAGTGGTAATAAAATATTATTTATCAGAATAATAAGCAATAACAGTTTCTTCACATTAAAAGGAAGATATTCAAACAATGTCGGTGCTGAAAAAATAATTGCCATTCCATAAACAGGCATCAGCAACGGATGAAAAATTATGGCAAGTATTTTTGCCAGTGTATCGAGAAAATTTTTCGGTTTGTCTGTTGTCATTCAGGGTGTGTAATAATTTCTATATAATAATATGAATCAATATTTAATGTTTCCTGTTACACACCCTAAATCTCCCTTCTCAATCTTGCGACAGGAATATTCAGTTGTTCACGGTATTTTGCTACAGTCCGGCGTGCTATCTGGTACCCCTTTTCCTGGAGTATATCTGTGAGACTCTCATCTGTCAGGGGTTTGCGTTTTTGTTCATTTTCAATACAATCCTGCAAAATCCGTTTTATCTCCCTTGTCGATACCTCTTCGCCGCTATCGGTTTGCAGACCTTCTGAAAAGAAATACTTCAGTGGAAATATCCCAAAATGAGTTTGAACAAATTTACTGTTGGCTACCCTTGAGACGGTTGAAATATCGAGACCTGTCATCTCAGCAACATCTTTCAGAATCATTGGTTTAAGTTTTGTTTCATCGCCGTCAATGAAGTACTCCTGCTGGTATTCGAGAATAGCATTCATTGTCAGAAGCAAAGTGTTTTGTCGCTGTTTAATAGCGTCTATAAACCATCTGGCAGAGTCGATTTTCTGCTTCACAAAAAGTACAGCATCTTTCATCTCTTTTTTCTGGCTTTTGTCTTTGCTGTAAGAATGAAGCATTTCGCTATAGGCGGAACTTAATCTTAGTTCTGGAAGGTTTTTAGAATTAAGATGAAGGTCAAAACCGTCTTCAGAAAACTCAAGGATGAAATCAGGGATTATCGGTTGTGATGTTTTGTTAAATGGATCGCTGTAAACGCCTCCCGGTTTGGGGTTTAGTCTTAAAATCTCATCTATGGCAGCTTTAAGTTCATCTTCGGTGATACCAAGGCGGGAAATGATTTTATCGTAATGCCTTTTTGTGAATTCTTCAAAATGCAATTCGAGAATTGATTGTGCAAGCTTCATGGAAGGTTGTGAATTGTCGCGTTTTTCAATCTGCAGCAAAAGGCATTCCCTCAGGTTACGAGCACCTACTCCTGCAGGTTCGAGATCCTGAATTATCTGAAGAACCTCTTCAAGTTCACTTTCAGTTGTCTCAACATTCTGAAGAAAAGCAAGATCATCAACGATGTTTATCAGTTCTCTTCGCAGGTATCCATCTTCATCGATATTTCCCAGGATGTATTCTCCAAGAATTTTCTGTTTATCGGTAAGATCCCTCAGACCAAGTTGTGATTCGAGATGCTCATGAAATGAAAATCCTACTGAAAAGGGTATCTCGGTCCTTTTGTCTTCATCCTTACTGTAGTTTTTTTCCTGAAGGCGATAATCAGGGATATCGTCTTCTTCAATATAATCATCGATTGTGAATTCCTCCTGGTCTTTATCATTTTCCTCGAACTGTTCTTCTTCGGCTTCTTCCGGAATCTCTTCTTCCTCGGTGCCTTCCTCAAGAGCAGGGTTTTCCTCGAGTTCCTTTTTAATACGCTGTTCAATCTGCAAAGTAGGAACTTCCAGCAGCTTGATCATCTGTATCTGCTGTGGTGAAAGTTTCTGTAGCAATTTCTGCTGTAACCTTTGCTTTAACATCTTTTTCTATCCGGATTGTCTATCCGGGAATTATATTTTTTTAAAATTCAGCATTCCTGGGTGTTCTTGGGAATGGTATTACATCCCGTATATTTGACATCCCTGTAACAAATAAGATTAACCTTTCAAAGCCAAGACCAAATCCACTGTGAGGCGCAGATCCGAACTTTCTTGTGTCGAGGTACCACCAGAAATCCTTTTCCTGCAACTTCAACTCCTTAATACGTGAAAGCAATCTGTCATATTGTTCTTCTCTCTGAGATCCGCCTATTATTTCACCGATCCCGGGGAAAAGAACATCCATGGCTCTTACCGTTTTACCATCCTCATTCTGTTTCATATAAAATGCCTTTATTTCTTTGGGATAATCAATAAGAATTACAGGCTTTTTGAAATGCTCTTCAACCAGATACCTTTCATGTTCAGCCTGCAGGTCGCGGCCCCAGCCGACCTGGTATTCCCATTTTTTCCCTGAGGATGTCAGTATTGAAATTGCCTCTGTGTATGTAATTCTTATAAATTCATTCTCAACCACAAATTTAAGCCTTTCCAGAAGAGCTTTATCAATCATATTATTAAGAAACTCAAGATCTTCCTTGCAGTTATCAAGTGCATATCTGATCAGGTACTTAACAAAATCTTCTGCAAGATCCATGTTATCAGTCAGGTCGTAAAATGCCATTTCCGGTTCAATCATCCAGAATTCGGCAAGGTGTCGTGGTGTGTTGGAATTTTCAGCCCTGAAAGTTGGTCCGAATGTGTAGATATCTCCTAAAGACAGAGCACCAAGTTCACCTTCGAGCTGACCGGAGACTGTCAGATTTGTCTCTTTTCCGAAAAAATCGTTGTTGTAATTTACAGAACCATCCTCGTTACGAGGCATGTTCTTCAGATCCATTGTAGTAACATGGAACATTTCCCCGGCTCCTTCACAATCGCTTCCGGTAATAATAGGTGTATGAAGATAGAAGAAGCCTTTATCATTAAAGTATTTATGAATAGCGAAAGCCATTGCATGCCTTATCCTGAATACAGCACCGAATGTATTGGTTCTGAAGCGCAGATGGGCATTTTCTCTGAGGAACTCCATTGAATGCCCTTTCTTTTGCAGAGGGTATGTTTCAGCATCGCTCTTCCCATAAAGTTCAATAGATACTGCGCCTATTTCGATATTCTGACCCTGTCCCTGCGATTCATTAAGCTTACCTTTAACAGCTATGCAGGCTCCTGTAGATATCTCTTTCAAAAGATTCTCATCAAAAGATGCGGTTTCCACTACAACCTGGATATTATTTATTGTTGAACCGTCATTGAGAGCAATAAAGAGGATGTTTTTGTTCCCCCTTTTGGTTCTTACCCATCCTTTCACCAGTACATCTGATCCCAACACCGGGCCGGATAACAGGTTTTTTATCTTAATTCTATTCATCATGAGCATTTAATATCAAAAAACAGATGTGCAAAAATAATAAAATGTTAGCCGCAAGTGCAGATTGGCTTTCATTTATTTCTTTATGGCACTATTTTTGTAAGTCAGAGTCTTCTTTTTCAGTTTATTTGACCGTTGTTAATAATAAATACCCTATATGAGAGTTAATTATTAATAACTCAAGACGCAATTACTTTACTTTTCAAAATACCCTCTTTCCCGTTTCCCCCAAGGGGGAAAAGCTGCACCTTCCCCCGTGGGGGAAGGATGGGAAGCGGGTCATTGGAAAATGAGCTGTCATTCCGAATGGATCCGCCGAAAGGCGGAGGAATGAGGAATCTCATGGGGGAAAGACTGAGTTAAAAAGAAATAGAGTCCATATAACATATTGATTTGAAAATTGGTAAAATCTGAATAACTTTGGATATATAATTGAAAATAATCAGAAGCTATGGAAGAACCGAAGAAACTTATAGTTGTGCCATGGGATTTTTCTCATGTTGCTGAACACGCATTAGCGCATGCAGTTAAGATAAGCCGCATGGTAGGCAATGATATATGTCTTTTACATATTGTAAGTACAGGCATTACTCCCAAAGCCTATGCGGAAAAAACCACGCATCTGAAACGGTTAGTTGAGGAAAACGGCAAAAAATATAATGTGCCCATCACCTACCATGTTTCTAAAGGAAGTATATTTTCTGCAATAGCTGAATTTGCAAATGAGAAAGAAGCCAACCTGGTGGTTATGGGTACACATGGGATGAAAGGTATGCAAAAGCTTACCGGCAGCTGGGCATTAAAAGTCATTGTAAAATCAAAGATCCCGTTTATTGTCGTGCAGGATCCTCCTGCCGATCAGGAAAGGTATCATAATATTGTCTTCCCTGTTGATTTCAGGGGTGAGAATAAGGAAAAAATAAAAATGGCCATTTTTATGGGGAAATACTTTGATTCAAAGGTCCATATGGTTGTTTCCGTAAGCAGCGATAAAACCATATTAAGAAAGACAAAAACTAATCTGAATTTTGCTATCAAATACCTTATTCAGAATAATATAGATTATGAGATCCACGATATGCCAAGAGGGAAGATAGCTGAACAGACTATTGATTTTGCGCAAAAGATTAATGCCGACCTGATCCTGATAGTGACTACAAAGAATATTACGTTTGCTGATTATGTGGTAGGAGCCTCTGAACAATATATTATTGCCAACAGTTCCAGGATACCTGTTTGTTGTGTAAATCCAAAAGCATCGTTTGCAAGTGTAGGACAATTTATGGGTGGCTGGGGATCATAAAAGAATCCCCTTACATTATCTTTACAACAGGTAATGAAAAAAATAATATCCAGGTTATGTCCATTGTAGTTCAGGGTGTTTCAAAATTCTATGGCCAACAAAAAGCTCTCGATAATATCTCGTTCGAAGTAAAGACCGGCGAAATAGTCGGATTTATTGGCCCAAATGGAGCCGGCAAGTCGACGATGATGAAGATCATTACCGGCTTCATCCCTGCATCAGCGGGAAAAGTCTGCGTTAATGGTCTTCCCGTTGAAGCTGATAATCTCGAAGTCAAAAAGCAAATAGGATATCTTCCTGAAAATAATCCTCTTTACCCGGAAATGTATGTCAGGGAATACCTGGGTTTTGTGGCTTCAATTTATAAGTCAGGCATATCCGGGAAAAAGCAGACAGATAGTATAATTGCACTGACCGGACTCTCACCTGAACAGAATAAAAAGATTGGTTCTCTCTCAAAAGGATACCGGCAAAGGGTCGGATTGGCCCAGGCTCTTATCCACAATCCTGCTGTACTGATACTCGACGAGGCTACCACAGGCCTTGACCCGAATCAGATTGTCGAGATACGAAATCTTATTAAAGAAGCCGGAAAGCAGAAAACGGTTATGATTTCTACGCATATTATGCAGGAGGTAGAGGCAATATGCGACAGGGTGATAATAATTGATAAAGGGGTGATCGTAGCTGATGAAGAAAAGAGCAAAATTTATTCTAAAATTAAGCGCCCTAAACAAGTTATACAGGTTGAGTTCGATAAGGAAACGATGGATTCATCTCTGGCAGAAATTAAAAACGTGAGCAGTGTAAAAAAAATCCGGAACAATATTTGGGTAATCGAGGCAGAAGGGGATGAGGATATCCGTCCCTCGGTTTTCAACTTTGCAGTAAAAAATAATCTGACTGTTCTTTCTCTGAATAAACAGGAAAGTAATCTTGAAGAGGTTTTCAGACATCTGACCAATGGATAAATTTTTTGCTTTTCCGATTTTTTTTTGTTGCTTTGTACTCTAATAGATTAGTGGAAAGATTTGTGCTGATTGCAACCACAGGAAAAAAATGCTAAACCGCGGATAATTTCCTTTTTACAATCAACCAATCTTCCTTAATGATGTTAAATAATAAATTAATAATATTATTATGGGATATTTATTTACTTCCGAATCAGTTTCAGAAGGCCACCCCGATAAGGTAGCCGATCAGATATCAGATTCTCTGCTTGACGAATTCCTTCGCTGGGACCCTGAATCAAAAGTTGCCTGCGAGACATTTGTAACAACCGGACTGGTTGTCTGTGGCGGAGAAGTCCGTACAACAGGCTGGGTTGACCACCAGGAGAGTGCCAGAGGTGTAATACGTAACATCGGATATACAAAAGCCGAATACCGTTTCGATTGTGACTCATGTGGTGTTATCTCAACGATTCATGAACAGTCAAGCGATATAAATCAGGGCGTTGTTCGAGATAAACCTGAAGAACAGGGAGCAGGCGACCAGGGAATGATGTTTGGTTATGCCTGCCGTGAAATGGATAACTATATGCCTTTAACAATTGAGCTTGCCCACAGACTTCTTCAGGAACTGGCGGCAATCAGGCATGAAGGCAAACAGATGAAATATCTAAGACCCGACAGTAAATCGCAGGTTACGGTTGAATATGATGACAATAACAAACCTCTTCGGATCAATACAATAGTTATCAGCACCCAGCATGATGAATTTGTTCTGCCAAAAGACAAATCGCATAAAGCTGAACTGGCTGCTGAAAAAGCTATGCAGAAAAAGATAGGCGAAGATCTTGAGAAGTTTCTAATGCCAAGAGTTAAAAAAACACTTCCTGCACGAATTCAGAAACTTTTTAATAGTGATTATAAACTGCTGGTTAACCCCACTGGTAAATTTGTCATAGGAGGTCCTCATGGGGATACCGGGCTGACAGGCCGTAAGATCATTGTTGATTCATATGGTGGACATGGAGCTCATGGCGGAGGTGCATTTTCGGGAAAGGACTCATCTAAAGTTGACAGATCAGCTGCTTATGCTGCGCGTCATATTGCCAAAAACCTGGTGGCTGCCGGCGTTTGCGACCAGGTATTGGTCCAGGTAGCTTATGCTATCGGTGTTGCCCAGCCTGTTGGTCTATATGTAAATACTTATGGCAGCGCGAAGGTAAAGGATAAAAAAGGCAATTTTATTCACGATGGAGAGATTGCCCGGTCAGTTAATAAACTTTTCGATATGCGACCGTATTCAATAGTCCAGCGTTTTGGTCTGAAAAATCCTGTCTTCCTTCCAACAGCGTCATACGGACATTTCGGACGTGAAAGTTATTCCAAAACTGTTGATGTATATTACGAAGTGCCCGGAAGCAAACCTAAAGCTCTCAATGGAAACGGGAAAAAGGTTTACCAGAAAAAAGTCGAATTCTTCGCCTGGGAAAAGCTGGATTATGTTGATAAGATAAAGAAGGCGTTTAAGTTGTAGGACTCGATTCATCTCCCCAGTTTTTTGCCCCCCTGCCCCCCTAAAGGGGGGTTAATACTCGTATTTTGCACATATTTTCTTAATCTGACGGAATTAGCCCCCCTTTAGGGGGGATGGGGGGCCGAAAACAAGAGGTGATGGCGACATCCTATTAGAATGAGGCTTTAACAATCCTGGCGATATTATCAGACCTTCCCAGTGTGTAATAATGGATGCCCGGTACGCCTAGCTTAATTAAATCTTTTGATTGCGCTACAGCCCACTCTATTCCTGCCTCTCTTGCCTCAGCGTCATTTTTGCATTTCTGCACTGCAGAAAACAGATCATTTGGCAGGTCAATATGAAATGTCTGGGGAAGCAGTTTAATATCATTAAGTGCCGAGATAGGTTTAATTCCCGGTATTATCGGAACAGTTATCCCTGTCTTTTTGCACTCATCCCTGAATCTGCAGAATTTATTATTATCAAAAAACATCTGGGTCACAATATAACTTGCTCCGGCATCAACTTTTCGTTTCAGGTTCTCCATGTCTACCTGCCTGTTAGCCGCTTCAAAGTGTTTTTCGGGATAACCTGCCACTCCGATGCAAAAATTTGTAGGATCGGCATTTTCAAGATTATCCTCAAGATATTTACCTTTGTTCATGTCAACAATCTGCTGCACAAGCTCATATGTATGAGTATGACCATTCTTCTCCGGAATAAATATATGGCTTCCTTTCTGCGGATCACCCCTTAATGCAAGAACATCATCTATCCCGAGAAACCTCATCTCTATAAGAACATTCTCTGTTTCCTCTTTGGTGAAGCCCCCGCAAAGTACATGCGGAACTACAAGTATATTGTACTTATATTTAACTGCTGCAGCAAGAGCAAATGTGCCAGGACGGAGGCGTACCACTCTCTTCTCAAGAAGACCGTCGGGCCGTTCCCTTAAAATGGTCTCATTACGGTGAGATGTGAAGTTAATATAAGCAGGTTCATACTCCATGAGCCTGTCAATTGCTGCATAAGTTCTCTCTATGCTATGCCCTTTCAGGGGAGGAAGGAGCTCAAATGTGAATAAAGGTCCTTTTGCGTTATTAATCTTTTCTATTACAGTCATTTCAGAGTGATATCATAAATTTGGAGCGAGCCATTTAGCAGCTTCATCTTTCGTAAAGTTCTTTCTCTTAGCCCAATCTTTCAACTGATCAGAGTCTATTTTTCCTAAATTAAAATATGTTGATCCCGGATGTGAAAAAATATAACCGCTTACCGATGCAGGTGGTATCATTGCAAAATTTTCCGTGAGTCTTGCACCTATTGCTTTCTCTGCTCCAAGAAGGTCAAATATAACTTGTTTTTCTGTATGATCGGGACAGGCAGGGTAACCCGGAGCCGGTCTTATCCCCCTGTACTTCAGTTTAAGCAAATCGTCAATTGTAAGATTCTCATGTTTTTCATAACCCCAGTATTCAGTTCTGATCTTTTGATGCAGCCATTCAGTTGCTGCTTCAGCTATCCGGTCGCTAAGTATCCTGATCATTATGGTAGCATAATCATCCTCTTTATATTTAGCAAATGCATCATTATCAATATCTGCTGTGACTACAAAAGCTCCGATCCAATCAGTCAACCCTGTCGTCTCAGGAGCAATATAATCAGATAGTGAAAGATTGGGAACACCTTTATCTTTTGGCTCCTGGTTCCTTAAAAATCTGAAAACAGTTTTTATCTTCTTTTTGCTTTTATCCAAAAATACCTTAACATCATCCCCCTCCGATATTGCGGGGAATAACCCAAAAACAGCTTTTGCTGTCAGAAGCTTCTCATTTATAATTTTCTTCAGATAAATCTGTGCATCATCAAACAACTTCTTCGCCTCAGCACCCTTTACAGGATCACTGAAGATTGCAGGGTATTTTCCCGATATTTTCCATGCAAAGAAAAAGTAAGTCCAGTCGACATAATTCTTAAGTTCATTAAGATTTATATCGTGGAAAATATGAAGTCCGGGCTTCTTCGGTTCAGAAATTTTAAAAGCCTTCCAGTCTGTAGCATACTTATTTTTTCTTGCTTCGTTTAATGAAAGAAAATCCTTTCCTGTCTGACGTGAATTATGGTCTTCCCGCAACTTTTTATACTTTTCCTTTACTAAGGAGACATAAGAATTGTTGTCTTTCTGAAAAAGTGATGAGAGGACTCCGGCTGCCTTTGATGCATCTTTAACGTGAATTACGCTATTTGAATATACCGGTGCAACTTTTACGGCAGCATGGATCTCGGAGGTTGTCGCTCCTCCTATTAGCAGAGGCAGCGTGATTTTTCTCCGTTCCATTTCCGTAGCAACATGAACCATTTCCTCGAGAGAAGGGGTTATCAATCCGCTGAGACCAATAATATCAACTTTTTCATTAACAGCAGTGTCAATGATCTTTTCAGCCGGTACCATGACTCCAAGATCAATAATCTCATAGTTATTACATGACAATACAACTCCGACGATATTCTTACCGATATCATGAACATCCCCCTTGACAGTTGCAAGAAGAACTTTTCCGGCAATTTTCTTCTCCTTACCTTCACTCTCCTGTTCAATATATGGAGCAAGTTTTGAAACTGCTTTTTTCATTACCCTGGCACTTTTAACGACCTGTGGAAGAAACATTTTCCCTGATCCGAAAAGATCTCCAACTTCATTCATCCCACCCATCAACGGTCCTTCAATTAGCTCAATTGACCGGCCGAAAAGAGGCCTAGCCTCCTCAACATCCTGTTCAATGAATTCATCGAGGCCCCTTATCAGAGAATGCTTGATGCGTTCAATGACATGCAGCTGACGCCAGGCATCTTCCTTCTCCTCTTTCCTGCCTTCGTTTTTTATCCCTTCTGCAAATTTCACAAGCCTTTCAGTGGAATCTTTTCTCCTGTTCAGCACAACATCTTCGACAAGATGAAGAAGATCGGGTTCTATTTCAGTGTAAACCTGCAACATACCGGGATTAACAATTCCCATATCCAGCCCTGCTTTAATTGCCCAGAAAAGGAATACTGAGTGCATCGCTTCGCGAACCTTGTCAGTGCCCCGGAATGAAAATGAAAGATTACTTATTCCCCCGCTTACCCTGGCATAAGGAAGGTTTTGTTTAATCCATTCTGTCGTTTTGATGAAATCAACAGCATAGTTATTATGTTCTTCAATCCCTGTTGCAATTGCCAGCACATTAGGATCGAATATTATATCCTCAGGGGGGAAAGCCAGTCTGTCAATAAGAAGCCGATAGCATCTTTCAGCAATGCTGATTCTTTTTGCTAATGTGTCGGCCTGACCGGTTTCGTCAAATAACATAACTACGGCAGCAGCTCCATATTTCCTTAATGTACGGGCATGGTCAAGAAATACTTTTTCTCCTTCCTTCAGACTTATAGAATTTACAATTGATTTTCCCTGTATGCATTTAAGTGCCGATTCAATAGTTTTCCAGCGCGAAGAATCAATCATCAACGGAAGTTTGGAGATATCCGGCTCAGCCATGATCAGATTAACAAACTTCACCATTGCTTTTTCCGAATCAAGCATAGCTTCATCCATACAGATATCAATTATCTGCGCTCCTCCTTCAACCTGATTCCGGGCGATCGCGAGCGCCTCATCATATTTTTCTTCCCTGATGAGCCTTGCAAATTTTATTGATCCCGATACATTGGTCCGCTCGCCAATATTCACGAAGTTAGTCTCAGGTGTAATAGTCAGTGCCTCAAGGCCGCTGAGCCTGGTACATTTCTTAATTTCAGGCCTTTTTCTTGGTTTATAATGTACTGATGCTTCAGCAATTTTTCTGATGTGCTGAGGAGTTGTGCCGCAACAACCCCCGATAATATTTACCCATCCCTCTTTCATAAAATCCTCTGCAATCAAGGCCATAAATGAGGCTGACTGATCATACTCGCCAAACTGGTTCGGAAGGCCGGCATTTGGATGAGCTGAGACATAAAACCCCGACTTCAGAGATAGTTCTTCAACGAATGGCCTAAGCTGTTCAGCTCCAAGGGCACAGTTCAATCCAATGCTGAAGAGAGGAAAATGTGAGACAGACACCATGAATGCTTCAAGAGTCTGACCCGTCAGGGTCCTCCCGCTGGCATCCGTAATTGTACCTGAAACCATCACCGGAAGTGTTTTACCCTTCTCCTCAAATACTGAATCAATTGCGAATAAGGCAGCCTTGCAGTTCAGAACATCAAATATCGTCTCAACAAGCAGGATATGTACTCCTCCGTCGATAAGTCCACGAGCCTGTTCGGAATAAGCTTCAACCAGTTCATCGAAAGATATTGCCCTGGCACCCGGATCGCTGACATCCGACGACATTGATGCGGTACGGTTTGTCGGTCCCAGAGTTCCTGCAATAAAATGTCCTTCCGGTTCAGTTGAATTTTCAAATTCCGTGATCGCTTCGGCAGCCAGATGAGCAGCATGAAGATTCAGATTATAAACCTGTTCCTCCATTCCATAATCCGACATGGATATCCTGTTAGAATTAAATGTATTTGTCGTAATTATATCTGCCCCTGCTTCAAGATATTGCCTGTGTATACTCTTTATTATTTCAGGTTTTGTGATTGATAACAGATCGTTATTCCCCTTTTGAAGCTTTGGATGATCTCTGAACTTATCACCACGATAATCATTTTCCAGAAGCCTGTGTTTCTGGATCATGGTCCCCATCGCCCCATCAAGGATTAGGATCTTGTGTTGAATGATATCCTCAAGTTTTCTCTTCATTTCACAAAATTAGCTTTTAGTACTTTATGCCAAATTATCACTCATTTACCTTTTTTTGACCCCCAATCCCGCAAAGCGGGACTAATTCTCATGCATTTAGAAAATACTCTAACAAAACGAGGATTAACCCCCCTTTAGGGGGGCAGGGGGGCGGATCCTATTGTATAACTTTTCTTCCTGTATTGACTATAAAAACATCTAAATTCCGAAGTTGTTCCCGTAAAGTGTAAAGTCTTTCCAGATTTACTATTCCGATTACATATTTATAAAATCTCCCGCTAAAGTATTCCGACACTTCTTCAAATCCAAATAATTCTTTATCCTTTTCATCATTATACCTTAAGTATACCTCAAGTTTGAAGTCGCGGGTGTATTTAGATACTGTCCCCTGCCTGAACTTTTTATATTCATACTTATAACCATATGAGTTCGCTGAAATGTCAGACAGAACTGCGCTACCAGTGGCATGACCCCCTGCTCCCTTTCCGCTGAAAAACTGTTTATCGGCAAAAGCAGCCTCTGTAATTACTCCATTATACTCATAATCGACGTTATAGAGGTATTTATCCGACGAAATAAACCGAGGAAGAACGAAACTGGTTATGGTGTTTTCATTTGTCTTGCCGACATACGGGACCAGCTTAATCTTGAATCCCTTTTCTTTGGCATACTGTATATCAAATTTAGATATAGTATTGATCCCATAGTGAAAGACCAGGTCGGGCTCGAGAAACAATCCGTAAGCATGACCGGTAATTATACAGAGCTTGTATTTTGCATCCCAGCCTTCAACATCCAGAGTCGGATCAGATTCTGCAAAACCTTTTTCCTGCGCTTCTTTCAATGCTTCTGCGTATGGTAATCCTTCGTTATGCATTTTTGTAAGGATATAATTGGTTGTCCCATTAAGAATACCACGCAATGAGTACAGCAGCTCATTATCATAATATTCCTCAAGATTTCTTATTATGGGAATACTGGCTCCTGCTGAGGCTTCATAAAGAAGCGATACTTTGTTCTCTGCCTGCAGCTCGACAAGTTCCTTAAAATGTTTTGCTACCATCATTTTATTGGCAGTAACAACATTTTTCCCGCTTCGCATTGCTGTTGTAACAATGTTGAATGCTTCATCCGGATCATTAATTAACTCAACCACAAGGTTGATTGAAGAATCATTCAGGATATCATTTTTATCGAAGGTGAAATTTGTCATCGGGATCCTTCTCTTTTTTGTACGATCCTTGACGCAAATCTTCACGATATCGGCTTTGAAACCTTTACTGCTGTTCAGTACATCATGCAGTCCCTGACCAACGCAGCCGTAACCGAATAAACCAATTCTTAATTTTTCCTGTGTCATGGCTATAGTACTTGCCTGAATGCCTGGTCAAAATCGTTAATAATATCATCTATATGCTCTATCCCGACTGAAACCCTGAACAGTCCGGGATCGATGCCCACGGCCAGCTGCTCTTTGGCTGAGAGCTGTGAGTGAGTTGTGGCAGAGGGTTGAATTATAAGTGTTTTGGCGTCTCCTACATTTGCAAGGTGACTTACGAGTTCAAAATGTTCAACCAGTTTTACTGCTCTTGATTTCTTTGCCTTCAATATAAAACTCAGAACTCCGCCGGCTCCTTTAGGAAGATATTTTTTTGCTAGTTCATGATAAGGACTTGCCTTCAGACCGGGATAATTTACCTTCTCGACACCCGGATGAGCTTCAAGCCATTTTGCCAGGGCAAGCGTATTCTGAACATGCCGTTCCATCCTGAGAGAAAGTGTCTCAAGTCCCTGGAGAAGCAGAAATGAGTTGAATGGACTGATTGCAGGGCCAAGATCCCTTAATCCTTCGACCCGTGCCTTTACAATGAAGGCAATATTTCCTGCAGGTGAAGTTTGTGAGAAGATTTCACCAAAGATTTTTCCGTGATAACCTTCTGCCGGTTCGGTAAAAACAGGAAAGTTCCCATTGTTCCAGTTAAAATTTCCTGCATCGGTTATTACTCCCCCGATGCTTGTTCCGTGTCCTCCTATCCATTTCGTTGCCGATTCCACAACAATGTTGGCGCCATATTCAATCGGACGGCACAGCCAACCGCATGCACCAAATGTATTGTCGACAACCAGCGGCAGTCCATGTTTAACTGCAAGTTTTGAAAAAGCTTTAAAATCGGGGATCTCAAAGCCCGGATTGCCAATTGTCTCAACATAAATGGCTTTTGTTCTGTCGTCAATGAGTTTTTCGAAAGATGCAGGATTAAGATCCTTTGCAAATCTTGCATCGATACCGAAATTAGCAAATGTAACTTTAAACTGATTGTGACTGCCACCATAGAGAAATGGTGAAGTAACAAAGTTTTCTCCGTGCTTCAATATAGTCGTAAGTGCAATAAACTGAGCCGCATGTCCCGATGAGACTCCCAGAGAAGCAACTCCTCCTTCGAGGGCTGCAACTCTTTTTTCGAATACATCCGTTGTCGGGTTATTTATGCGGGTATAGATATTGCCCCATTCAGCGAGATCGAAGAGATCTGACGCATGTTTTGCACTTTTAAAAACATAAGATGATGTCTGGTAAAGAGGCACTGCTCTGGACAGAGTCTCTTTATCAGGTTGGTGACCTGCATGAACCTGCAGTGTTTCAAATTTTATTTTTCTGTTTTTCATTTTATTTAATTTTAAAATTTTACAAATACCGGACAGACAGATTAAAGTATCTCTCCTTTAATACCGGTTGTTAACTGAGAAAATGGCTGATTGCAAATCAAAGCTTTTACCGGCACATGCACATAGGCATGAGCGGCATGATAAAGTTGTTGTGTGTCAAATGAATCGAATTCATGGTTTCCGTGTTAAATTTTTATCATCTCCCGTCTTTCCGGGATTAGGTTTTGGCACCGTTCCCCGCCAGTTGGCGGATTGGTTGCCAGGGTTTCGCAGAGCCTAATCTCTTCACCCTTCTTAATAAAAACCAAACACCCTTTTAAAGGAAGGAATATTTGATTTGTGGGGTCAAAGGTAAAAATGATTTTTTGAAATACAAAATATTTAGGTTAATTACACTAAAACAGTAAGTGTTTTTCCCCCCTTGGGGGGAAATAAAAAGGGGGTGCAAGGGATCTCAGAATATCCCTCGATGGTCTTCTTCTCTCATTGTAAAACCCCTCTGTCAGCTGCGCTGACATCTCCCCCGGGGGGGGAGAAAAACCTGTATTTTTAGTTGAATTACACTTGGATGCACAGTATTAGCCCCCCTTTAGGCGGGTTGGGGGGCAAAAGAATAAATATTTACCTTACTTTTGTCATACCAAACAGTTAAACAATGCCGAATAACTTTACCATCTATAACACCCTTTCAAAAAAGAAAGAGCTTTTCAGACCCCTTCATCCGCCATTTGTTGGTATATATGTGTGTGGTCCGACTGTCTACAGCCATGCCCATCTCGGTCATGCCCGACCAGCAATAACATTCGATTTATTATTCCGCTATCTGACTCATCTTGGATATAAGGTACGTTATATCCGAAACATTACTGATGTCGGGCATCTTGAAAATGAGACGCTTGGAGAGGGAGAAGATCGTATTGAAAAAAAAGCCAGACAGGAACATATCGAACCAATGGAAGTCGTGCAAAAATATGTGAACACTTACCATAAAAATATGGATCAGCTAAACACACTGTCTCCTTCAATCGAACCTAGAGCGACCGGACATATAATCGAACAGATTGAACTCATCAAGGTCCTGATTAAGAGCGGCTATGCTTATGAATCAAATGGCTCTGTCTATTTTGATATACTGAAATATAATCAGAAATATCAGTATGGGAAATTATCGGGCAGGGTTCTGGATGAACTCATCAGCAATACGCGTGATATAGAAGGACAGGATGAAAAACGGAACCCATTCGATTTTGCTCTATGGAAAAAGGCGAGCCCTGAACACCTTATGAGATGGCCTTCTCCCTGGAGCGATGGTTTTCCCGGCTGGCACCTGGAATGTTCTGCAATGAGTATCAAATATCTTGGTGAGGAGTTTGATATTCACGGAGGAGGAATGGATCTCATGTTTCCCCACCATGAATGCGAAATAGCCCAGTCGACTGCCGCCCTTGGCAAAGAATCAGTTCATTACTGGATGCACAATAATATGATAACTATTAACGGACAGAAGATGGCCCGTTCACTCGGAAATTTTATTACTCTCGATCAGCTTTTCAGCGGTGATCATCCTGCATTGGAGAAAGCATATTCGCCCATGACCATAAGGTTTTTCATCCTGCAGGCTCATTATAGAAGCACTCTTGATTTCTCCAATGAAGCACTGCAGGCTGCAGAAAAAGGATTCCAGAAACTCATGAATGCTGTGGATTCGCTTAACAAACTCAAGCCGTCAGATCATTCAACAATTGATGTTGTTAAACTCAAAGAAAAATGCTATGAGGCACTCGATGATGATCTTAATAGCCCTGTTTTATTGTCTCATCTCTTTGAAGGAGTGAGAATTGTCAATTCAGTTATAGACGGAACTGAGAAAATTGATGCTCCGGGTCTTGAATCATTAAAAGCACTTTTCAGCACATTTGTTTTTGAGATCCTGGGGCTGAAGGATGAAAAATCAGGAAAGAATGATGAAAAGCTAACCGGAGACCTGATTAATATAATTGTCAATTTGAGGCAAGATGCAAAGAATCGTAAGGAATTTGATGTTTCAGATAAAATCAGACAGGAACTTAATAAACTTGGAGTTATAATAAAGGATCGAAAGGATGGTGTAGATTGGCATAAAGACTGAGGATGTGAGTCAGACCTCCTATGATCCCCCAAAGGGGGGATAAATTTTGGTCAGTTGTGGTTGGGATCTGAACCCCCTATGATCCCCCCAAGGGGGGATAAAAACACAGATATTAAGGAATTTACAGGATATGGGTTACTACGGAAACAGGGAAATAGTTAGAAGAGCCAGGGTATTAAGGAGTAATATGACCAGGGCAGAAATAATTCTTTGGTCCAGGTTGAGATCAAAAAAGATTAATGGTTACAAATTCAGACGACAACAGCCACTTTTTGATTATATCGTAGATTTTTATTGTGATAAGCTTAAGCTAATTATTGAAGTTGATGGAGAGATACATTCTTTTTCAGAAAGAGCAAATTACGATTCGAAACGTGACAACATACTTAAGATCAATGGATATCATATTATCCGGCTATCCAATTTAGAAATTGAAACCGAAATCAATTCAGCGATTAATAAGATAATCTTATATATTTCTGAGAATTTGTCCCCCTCCCAGGGGGACCACAGGGGGTTAAACATATGAAAAACAACATAGAAGAGGCGGATTTGTCCCCCTCCCAGGGGGACCACAGGGGGTCTTCGTATAAGTCCTCAGTGATTCATATCGGCTCCACTCCACTCGGAGGCGACTATCCAATCCGTATCCAGTCGATGACAAACACAGATACTCTTGATACCAAAGCATCTGTTGCACAATGTATAAGGATTATTGAGGCCGGAGCTGATTATGTGAGACTGACCGCACAAGGCATCAGGGAAGCGGAGAACCTTGCTGTTATAAAAAAAGAGCTACGAAAAGCCGGTTTTGACACTCCTCTGATAGCTGATATCCATTTCAATCCAGTCGCTGCAGAGACAGCCGCCCGGATTGTTGAAAAGGTAAGGATCAATCCCGGGAACTATGCAGATAAAAGAGCATCATTTGAAAAGCAGGAGTTCACTGAGAAAGAATACAACGAGGAACTTGAGAGAATCCACAAGAAACTGCATCCTCTGATAAATATATGCCGCGAAAATAAAACAGTCATTCGTATCGGAATAAATCATGGGTCCCTCTCCGATCGTATTATGACACGTTTCGGGAACACTCCGGAAGGAATGGTATTTTCTGCACTGGAGTTTATCAAAATATTTCGTGCAGAGAATTTCAATGATCTTGTCCTGTCGATGAAATCATCCGACACGGCAATAATGATCGAAGCGACCCGGATGCTTGTAAAGATGCTTAAAAGTGAAGAATTATCTTATCCCATTCATCTTGGTGTCACGGAAGCCGGTGAAGGTGAAGACGGCAGGATCAGATCAGCTGCAGGAATCGGAGCCCTTCTGGCAGAAGGGATAGGCGATACAATAAGGGTCTCTTTATCAGAAGATCCGGAAAAAGAGATTCCTGTTGCAGCAAAACTTGCCGGTTATTATCCCAGAGAAGTACAACAGAAGCCGCCGGATAAACCTTTAAGTTATAAAGCTCCTCCATCCAAACCGGGAATTCTAAAACGAATAAATGGTCCGCTGGTGGTTTCAAATATGACATCTTATCATGACCTGGATGCAGAAGGATATAAGAATGCAGGGTATGGTGTCGACCCTTTAACCGGTGAGATTAAAAAAACCGACAGTTCAGCAGACCTGATTATAGTTAAAAATTGTCCTGAAAAAATCCCTGAAAATGTTTCCCTGGTGCTTCCTTATAAAATCTGGTACGAAAAGAAGGAAGGTGACAGATTATATCCTTTATTCTCTCCCGAGATATTCCATGAAAGCAAATACAGATCTGAGAATTTAAATGTCTTGCTGACAGTTCCTGATTATAATATTGAATATCTTAAAGATCCCGATCCGGACACAACTCTGGTTATGTTCACTTTTAATCCTGATAAAGAGCAATATGCTGCCGATTATTTTCTTAATGCCCTTGAAGAAAACAACCTGAGTCAGAATATAATTCTAAATCCTGTTTTCCGGGAAAACAATCTGGAAGATCTTCAAATTAAAGCTTCCTCCCTTCTCGGTCGTTACATTATCGACAGAAGAATTGTGGGGATTTCTGTCTCCAATATCGGAAAAGTTGATTTCAGAGACATTACTGCACTTGCCTTTTCCATACTTCAGTGTACCGAAACCCGCATCACCCGGACAAGGTATCTCTCATGCCCGACATGCGGACGCACAAAATTCAATCTGCAGGAATCTGTTAAAAAAGTAAAAGAAGCGACAGGTCATCTGAAGGGGCTGAAAATAGCTGTTATGGGATGTATTGTAAATGGTCCGGGAGAGATGGCAGGAGCCGACTACGGGTATGTCGGAGCTGCTGATGGAAAGGTCCATATATATAAAGGTACCGTTCCGGTTCTGAAAAACATTCCTGAGAAAGATGCTGTGGAGGAATTGGTTAGAGTCATTGAGAGAGATCTCGCTGAATAATACCAATCAATCAACTAATTATCTGCCAATCGGTAATCGAGCTGTTTCTTCTGAAGATCAGCCTTTACGACTTCAATATTGATCCGGTCTCCAAGAGTGTAGATTTTACCCGTTGAACGTCCTTTTATACAGTAATTCTCTTCATCATATTCATAGAAATCATCTGCAAGCTCACGGATATGGATCATCCCTTCACATTGATTTTCAACAATCTCTACATAGATTCCCCATTCCGTAACTCCCGAGATGACTCCTTCAAATACCTTCCCGGTCTTATCGCTCATATACTCAACCTGTTTATATTTGACTGAGGCCCTTTCTGCCTCAGCAGCCAGCCTTTCCATTTTTGATGAGTGGTTGCACAGTTTTTCGTACTTATCCTGGCTGCCAGGATTTTCTTCAGCAAGATAAGCAGACATAAGCCTGTGTACCATCATATCGGGATAACGTCTTATGGGTGAGGTAAAATGTGTATAATATTTAAATGAAAGTCCGTAATGACCGATGTTGTCTGTTGAGTAGATAGCCTTTGCCATCGACCGGAGAGCAAGTGTTTCAATAATATTTTGCTCCTTTTTCCCTGTGACTGAATTCAAAAGCTTATTCATTGCTTTTGGAAGCGATGTATGATCATCCTCAATCAGCTTATAACCAAAACGGGTAATGAAATGGCTGAAGTTGCTTATCTTCTCCGGATCAGGTTTATCATGAATACGGTAGACAAAAGTTTTTCCCCGTCGCTTTTTCCCGACATATTCCGCAACCCGCTTATTTGCCAGAAGCATGAATTCCTCAATAAGCTGGTTAGCTGTACCCATCTCGCGGAATTTTATCCCGAGTGGTTTTCCTGATTCATCAAGTTCAAACCTCACTTCAATCTTCTCAAAAGCAAAAGCACCTGACGCAAATCTTTTTGCCCTGAGTTGCTGTGCCAGACGGTGAAGTAAAAGGACCTGTTCCTTCATATCGCCTTCTCCGGTATCAATCACCTGCTGAGCTTCATTGTATGAGAATCTTTTATCGGAATTGATAATTGTTCTTCCAAACCATTCATCAATTACTTCAGATTTATCATTCAGTTCAAAAACAGCTGAATATGTAAGTTTATCTTCAGAAGGGTTGAGTGAACAGATATGATTTGAAAGTCTTTCAGGGAGCATTGGTACAACCCTGTCAACCAGGTAAATTGATGTGGCTCTCTGCTTAGCTTCCTCTTCAACTAAGGAATCCATTTTCACATAATGGGTCACATCAGCAATATGAACCCCTATTTCCCAGTTGCCATTTTCCAGCTGTTTGAGAGAAAGGGCATCATCAAAATCCTGAGCATCGACCGGATCGATCGTAAAAGTTGGTATTTTGCGGAAATCGCGACGAACCTTAATATCATTCTCAGTGATCTCTCCCTGAATTTTTTCAGCATCGGCTACGACCTCTTCAGTAAATTTATAAGGAAGTTCAAACTCTGCAAGAATGGCATGCATCTCTGTTTCGTGAAGGCCAGGATAACCAAGAACATTAATGATCTCCGCTACAGGATTTTTTGATTTAGGATCCCAGTCGACCACCTTTGCAACAGCTTTTTGCCCCTGTTTTGCACCATTTAGTTTTGATGTCGGGATGAACAGGTCAAATGGCATGTTCTTATTATCTGGAATAAGAAATGCAAAGTTGGGCATGATTTCAACTGTGCCTACAAATGAAGTCCTCCATCTTTCAATGATCTCCACGACTTCGCCCTCGGGTCTGGCTCCTTTCCTCTTCGCATAAAGCCATACTTTAACTTTGTCACCGTGAAGAGCTGTTTTCAAGTTTTTAGCCGTGACAAATACATCGTCATCAAGATCGTCGGTTGAGATGAATCCGTATCCCATCCTCGTCATGTCGACTGTACCGGTGATATACCCGCGCGCTACCTTGACTTTGTATTTACCATGATATATTTCCTGTAGGCTTCCCTGTTTAGCAAGATCTCCCAGGATATCTGATATCATCTGCCTTCCGGGAGCATCAGTAATATTCAATCGTTTGGCGATCTGTTTATAATTAAACCCCTGTTCGGGGGTTTTTGTCAATGTTGCAAGTATTTGTCCGATAAGTGATTCCCTTGAAATGCCGGAATCTCTTTTGTCCCTTCCCTTCTTACTCATATTTCAGTTTTTGCGAAGGTACAAAAAGGAACCATAAATTTTAATACATTTGGTCGATAATTGGAAAGCAATGACCGGTTTGAAATCGATACTTTCACAATCTGCTTCAGTTGTTACCCGGAAAACCGGAAATGAATATGTGCTTGTGCCCATCACAAACAACATAGCAGATATGAACAGCGTTTATACTCTGAATGAGACAGGTGCTTTCATATGGGAACAAATTGACGGGAAAAGAAGTATTGAAGATATAATCATTGAATTGGTGAATGAGTATGATATTGATAAACAAAATGCGGAATCTGATGTTTATACTTTTATTGAAAATATGAGTAAATATTTGATTGTCCATTAATTATATGGTTCTGTATTAATGCTATTTATGCCACCAAGGCACAAAGGATTCCATAGAAAATACTCGGTAAAATATGAGGAAATATAATTTAAATATTGCGGGATATAACATTGGGTTTGAGGCTGTAGCAAACGGGCCCGAACTTAAGCCCTCCTCAAGATTCCTCAGAAACATCAATCCGAATATCGGTTCCGATATTCTTATCCGGGTCCATTCAGAACCCTTTAATCTGCCAAAAGGAGCCGAAAGAGTTTTCCGCGCTCCATACGTTGAAGAGATAAATGGCATCCAGTTCAATAATGAGACTAACTTCTGGAGTGTCTGGAAATATCGCTCTGAGCTCTATATCTGGACAATCTTTCCGCTCTCTGCCTCAGAGAAAAATGCAGTACTGAAATTCTCGCTTACATCAAGGGAATGGGACCTTTGGATTTATGGTTCACAGAATGAGACAGATCCTTTTGAGTATCCCCTCGATGGACTGATACTATATTATATGACAGTTATAAATGGGGATATAATGATCCATGCATCGGGAATTAACATTGCAGGACACGGTTATATTTTCAGCGGAGTATCCGGAAAAGGGAAATCAACAATGGCAAAGCTCTGGGATAATTCAGGAGCGAAAGTAATCCACGACGACAGGCTTATCTTAAGAAATAACGGAAACGGTTACAAAATGTTTAATACACCGGTTTATAATAATGATGAACCTCGTGAATCAATCCTCAACAAGATCTTCATTATTGAACATGGCAATGAAAATATGCTGGTCCCATTAAAAGGAGCCAATGCTGTGACCCAGGTACTGGCTAACTGCATCCAGCATAACTGGAGTGCTGACATTATTGCCCGGCTTCTTGGTTCAATTTCGATTATGTGCGGTACGATACCAACATCAAAGCTTTATTTCAAACCCGACAGAAGTGTAATTGACCTTATCCTTGACAATGAATAATTGGCGGAACAATCATGCGGTTGTGAAAGATATCAGTCTTACTCTACTCACCGAAGGAAAAACCATCAGGATCAAAGCTCATGGATATAGCATGTATCCTTCTATTAAACCCGGTTCTCTGATACTGATCGAACCATTGAATATCAAGGGGATGCCCCGTCCCGGAGAGATTATTGCAATTCGGAGAGAGAGCGGACTTATTGTCCACCGTCTTTCTAAAATAATAAACAAGAATGGCATTGCATTCTATATCGCAAGAGGAGATAGTAATGCATACGCCGATAACCCGGTTAGGATCGATAAAATAGCAGGAAGGATTGTGCGGGCTGAATCAACCGGGGAAAACCCCGTTCCTGCTGATATCAGGATTAATACAAAACCAAATTATTTTGTTAACAGAATTAGAGTTATTGGATTACTTTTATTTAGAAAAATCCATTAACCGCAGAGAACGCAAAGAATGCGCAAAGAACGCAAAGAACGCAAAGAAAGGAATATTCGGATTTACTTCGCGACCTTTGCTAAAACTTCGCGACCTTTGCGGTTAAAAGAATTTAGTTTTTTAGTTTCAATGAAGGAGAAAATAAATCTATTCAGAGAATCGCTTAAGCTTGTCTGGAAAAGCTCACCGGGATGGACATTTACAAATATTGTGATGTCTGTATTGCGGAGTATTTTCCCACTTATGCTTATCTGGCTCCTGAAGGTGGTTGTCGATGACATAACTAAAGCTGCCACAGCAACTCCCTTCACACCGGACATAAATGTGCTTTGGCCGATTCTGGCAGTTGTGATAATCTGGTTTCTCGATGAAGCATCATCTGACTTCAGCAATTATGTCCGCAAAAAGCAGGCATTGAAGCTTGAGGTCTATATGTTTGGATTGTTGCATTCAAAGGCCATAAAGCTTGACCTTATCAACTTTGAACGTCCCGAATATTTCGATTGCCTGTCACGCGCCTCACGGGAAGCCCCATGGCGCCCTAACAGTATCCTGAATAACCTGGTTTCAATGTTAAGAGGGCTTCTCTCTCTGTTACTTATGGCCGGACTTATTCTGACTCTTCACTGGACACTTGTTATACTTCTTCTTGTTGCAAATATTCCCGGAATATGGTTACGGCTTTATTATGCAGATATCCTTTATAATTTTCAGAGACAGCAAACTCCCGAAGCAAGAAAATCTGCATATTTTAACTGGCTGCTGACAGGTGACAGACCTTCAAGGGAACTGAGACTGTTCGGACTGGGAAATTATTTTATCAGCCTTTTCAGGAAGTCTTTTCTGAAGCAAAAAGAAGAAGAGATCAATATCATAGGAAGAAGAACATTTATTGAATTTGTATCTAATCTTTTCAAAGCATCATCTCTCTTAGTTTTCCTGTTGTTTATCGCACACCAGACAATCAGAGGAAAACTTTCACTTGGTCAGATGGCAATGTTCCTGCTTGCTTTCAGACAGGGAATGTTATATATTAAAGATTTATTCAGCTCATTGGCAGGACTTTATGAAGATAGCCTGTTCATTGGCGACACATTTGAATTTTTGAATCTGAAAGAAAATGTCATAGCTGCTGAACCGGTAATTGTACCATCTCCCCTAAAGAAAAAAATAGTGGTGGATAATCTGTCCTTCACTTATCCCGGGAATAACTTCAGTACAATCAATAATGTATCATTTGAAATAAAAAAAGGAGAAATAATAGCTCTTGTCGGATCAAACGGTGCCGGAAAAAGCACTCTGGTGAGGCTTTTATGCAGATTATATGATCCCGATTCGGGAAATATAAAATACGATGGCGATGATATCAGGAATATCGATCCTGAAGAGCTCAGAAAACATTTTTCAGTTGTTTTTCAAGACTTTATGCTGTACAATCTTACGGCAGGTGAGAACATCCGTATGGGAAATATTGATGAAAAAAATCCTGATGACCGGATAAAAGCATCAGCAACTACTACCGGGGTTCATGATTTAATCGATAATCTGCCAAATGGTTATGAAACTGTTATCGGAAACCTGTTTGACGACAGTCGTGAACTCAGCTGGGGGGAATGGCAGAAGATTGCCCTGGCAAGAGCTCTTTTCAGGGATGCCCCGGTACTGATCCTCGATGAACCATCCAGCGCTTTGGATGCTGACACGGAATATGATATCTTCAGCCGGTTCAGGGAGATAGTTAAAGGCCGTACATCGATTCTTATAAGTCATCGGTTTACAAATGTCAGTCTGGCTGACAGGATAATTGTTCTCGATAAAGGGGCGATTGCAGAAACCGGCACACATGATGAGCTTATGAAGAGAGGCGGAATCTATTTCACAATGTTTACAAAGCAAAGCAGCAGGTTTAACATATGAAAAGCGAAGTCAGGTTAAGGGATGAAGAGTATCTTCTGCTGGAATTATGCCGTCTTGAATTCAATAACCAACGTTTGAACCGGATCAGGTCACTTGTTGCCGTAATCAACGACTGGAATTATTTCATGAATTTAGCTAATGAACATGGTGTCGCAGCGCTGGTATGGCATAATCTTGAAAAATTACAGCTCCATTCCGGAATACCTGAGGAAGTTGTTACTTATCTGCGAAATACATTGATGATAAGCCTTAGCCGTAATATTTTCAATATCGAATCAATGGGTGAGGCTCTCCGGGTGCTTAGTGCGGATAATATCAAAACGGTTATTCTGAAGGGGCTGGCTCTTGAAAATTCCGTTTATGGCAGCTCGGGAATGCGGCAGATGTCAGATATTGATATTCTGATTAACAGGGATGAGTGCATCAAAGCAAGAAATATTCTTATCAGTAACGGTTATGAATCCCTTCCTGTAAAATCATTTTTTCATGAACTAATAATTGACTATTCCGGTAAGCATCTTCCCTCACTCATTAAGAATGGGACTTCTGTTGAAATACACATTGAGCTTTTCGGGGAAGGAAAAAACATACTGACCAAAATTCTATATGACAGCAGCTATGAGGTTGAGATAAAGGGAGAAAAAGCCTGGTTTCCTCAGCCTCAGATCTTTTTTCTTTATCTTGTCAGGCATCTCTGGGTGCATGAGATGAATAATGAATCACAACTCAGGTTATACACTGATCTGATGGTTCTGATCGAAAAAAATAATGAGGAGATATTAAATGATAATCTCCTTAAGTATGCCTCGGAGGCAGGTATGTCTGAGATACTTGCGTGGCATCTGGAGCCGTTAAGAGATATGTGGGGAGTCTCCTTTCCCGGATGGCTCAACGACTTTGTTGATAAATGGCATAATCAGGAATTTATCAATAAGTTTTTTTTCTTCCTCAGGAGTCCAAAGAATAATCCTCCTGTCGATAAGCCAGGGTTTTATCGTCATATTATTAGAGATATTCCCGGATTTCATCGCAAGGCTTTGTATGTTTTAGGAGATCTCTTCCCGTCAATCAGTTTTATGAAGAATCGTTACAAATGTAAAAGCACATGGAGGGTGTTGTTTTACTATCCACACAGGGTTGGGAAGATTTTGTGGTTGTTTAGAAGATGAAGGGGAGAAGGGGAGAAGGGGAGAAGGGGAGAGATGCCGGATGTGGAAATTCTCTGTGCCCACCAGTGAAATATGGCTGTTTATGAATTTTTTTATGTAGACTGTAAAAAAATCTCAAATAAATTTGGTGAATTACCTCCTTTTTGTTTAATTTTATAACAGAAGTCAATTTCAATACAATACTAAACCTGGCAATAATGAATAAGTTTCAGAAAGAGACTCTAAAGGTGAGGTTACTAAAACTTGCTATGTTAAAGAGCACTGGGGCGCCTGCAGAGCTGGCTTTAAGATTTGAGATCAGCGAACGAAGTGTAAAGAGGATTGTAAGGGAGTTACGGGAAGAGGGAACAGATCTCAGGTACAGTCAATCAAGAAGATCATATGTTACGGACGAAGATTATCAATAATATGTTGTATAACATATCGATTATCCATTTTTCTGTCCCCGGAGTTTTTTAAACTTGTATTATAAAGTCATTGTCATTTGATTTATCATGGGTTTTAATTTAGGTAATATCAGCATCGGGAAGTGGAAAAGTCCAGGGATTTTCAGGGATTCCGGCTATTCAGCACTTTCCGGTTTCGCAGGTCTTTCCTCGCTGTGTTTTTCGTGCGTTTAGTCTCGTTCATTTGAACGGAAGGTCGCCCTGACCGAGACCCCGCCCCGGGAGATTGCTGATTCTCTCCCGGGTTTTTTTTTGTGGGGGGATCATGTATTATTACCGATTTATACATTGCCCTTCTTCACGCTATCGCCGCTCCGCCGCTGAAGCTTTGGAGCGTAAGCGACAAGGCTACAGCTTGGGAACCGTCGGTCTTCCAATGACACTGCAAGTAATGGTACTTCAGGCTGGGAGCAGAACCGAGGTAAGTAGAATCCTCGGTCATTGCGAGGATCCGCCAGTCGGCGGAGATGAAGCAATCTCACGGAATAGCAGGAAATTTAATTAAATAAGACCGCCTTACATATCGATATTCCGGTGTGCTGCACTTTTTAGATCTCTGACAACCGTTATTCTACAAATATTTTCGGCGCTTCGCATTTTTTGATTTAACGTGAAGCAGCAGAGCTGCGAATTATTTGCAGAAATGAAATTAAAGAATCAAATCATAGGTGCAGAGCACCGGAATATTTAACACCACACGTAGAAATCAATAATTTACCATGAGATAAAACCAATTATGGTAAAATAATTCCTGAATTTTATTTTGTTAGAGATCTGTTTTAAAGGCTAAAGCCCCGGATCTTGTTGGCATTCAATAAGAGGCTGTCTCAAAAGGGCAGCCTTTTTTAATTATTGGTTCCTCTTCTCTCCTCCATTTTACCCCCAAACCCCCCAAGGGGGGCTTAACTCCTGGTTGTTAATAATCTTTGTTTTTGTTAATAACTTCATTTAAAATATGTTGCATATATATCTCATTATTAATATATATAGACATATGAAAAAACAATATTTAAAACCAGTATTTAAGAGCTACAATCAAAAGCAGTTAATGTTACTGCCACCATCACTTGATGAATTGATTGAGCCAGGACACCCGGTTCGAATAGTAAATTCGGTCATCGATAATGTAGATGATACAGCTCTACTACGACAGTATAAAGGAGGTGGAACTTCGAGTTATCATCCACGGATGCTTCTTAAGGTAATGATATATAGTTATTTGTGTATTATTTACAGTAGTCAAAAAATGGAGTCAGCTCTTAAGGAGAACATCCATTTTATGTGGTTAAGTGGGATGAATCGGCCTGATCATAATACACTAAATCGTTTTAGAAGCGAAAAACTAAAAAATATACTCAAGGAGATTTTTGCTCAGGTAGTTCTTATGCTGGTTGAGAGTGGAAAGGTTAATTTAAAGGATGTTTATCTTGACGGTACCAAAATAGAAGCAAATGCTAACAGATATACCTTCGTTTGGGGCAAATCTGTAAAGTATAATAAAGAAAAAATAGTTGAACAGCTTAATGAATTATGGGCTTATACACAAAAGGTTGCAGAAGAAGAGCTTGGCGATGATACTCCTACAGACTTCACTCCGATTGATCCTGAAAAGATAAAGGAGACTATTGCAAAAATAGATAATGTATTAAGCGGGAAAGAGATTAGCAAGGAGGTTAAACAGAAATTAAACTATGCAAAAAAGCATTGGCCTGAAAATCTTAAAAAGTATGTAAAATATGAGTCGTTGCTGGGTAAAAGAAACTCTTTCAGCAAGACAGATCCCGATGCTACTTTTATGAGGATGAAAGAGGATCACATGAGAAATGGTCAATTAAAACCAGGATATAATCTTCAGATAGCTACAAACAATCAATATATTTTATCATATAGTCTTCATCATAATCCTACTGACACTACCACGCTTAAAAGCCATTTAGAACAGTTTAAAAATCTTTATAAAGAGTACCCTGAAATAGTAACTGCCGATGCAGGTTATGGTTATGAGGAAAATTATAGCATTCTGGAAGATAAGCACATTGAAGCCTATGTGAAATATAATTACTTCGAAAAGGAACAGAAAGGGAAAAGTCCAAAACCATTCGATCAAGAGAATATACATTACGACCCTGAAACAGATAGCTGCAAATGTTCCAATGGCCAGATATTAAGAAGAACCGGAACCAAAAAGCGAATAACAGAAAATGGATACGAGCAAAACTATGCAATATACCAAGCACAAAACTGCCAGGACTGTTGTTTAAAACAAGAATGCAATAAGCAGCATGGAAATAAAATCATCGAAATAAATCATCAACTAGGCATATATAAAGCTAAAGCAAGTAAGTTGTTAAATAGTGAATCTGGATTATATCATAGAAGTCAAAGACCTGTTGATGTCGAACCTGTTTTTGCTAATCTCAAGCATAACAAAGGATTTAAACGATTTAATCTAAGAGGAATTAGAAAAGTTGAAATAGAAACTGGGTTATTAGCTATTGCATACAATCTTAAAAAGAAGGTTGCGTAAAACCTTCTTTGCTCAATCGGTTAATAAGGTATCGGGGAAGAAAAATAAAAATTAAGATCATCTATCCAGACAAAATTAAAAAAGGCTACCCTCTTTTGTTTTGGGACAGCCTCGACAGGCAATATTTACCAAGATCTTTTAGCACGCAGGATCAGATGCAGCGAGAATAAACATCTAGTCCAAAGACTTCTGGTCCTTCTTTTTTCTATAGCTCTCTTTTACAATAGTAATGAAACCTGCTGAAGCAAGTATTGCCATCAGTACATAATCCAGTCTGTTAAATTCCTCCTTACCGAATAGCCTAAACAGTAAATATATCGATAAAGCAAGGAGTATAGATTGCAATAGTCTGTCCAGTTTCTTCATATATGGTTTCATCAATAAATCCAATTATCAAGGTGATTCAATAACCCTGGGCTTAAGCCCGGGGTCAGCATTATTATCGGTTATTGGGGCTTTAGCCCCTGATAAGGCTGGCATCCTCCAATTACCCCGGATTAAAACCCGTGGTTAGTACTTGATTTCTCATTATTGACGATCAGTTTTTTGGATTGAAAACTTTAATTCTACTAGAATTCATAACTATAGATTTATTCATTGACATAATGCTTAATGAGAATATTGAAGTAAAAAAATAGATACAGAGATCAGATTCATTAAAACATGAATTATAATGCAAATCAAGAATCCCTTTTCATAATATATTCGTGTAAAAGACAAAATTATCCCAATTGCTAATTGAGGGAAAATAAGAAAAAGAGTTATAAGATACTGATATAGTTCAGTACAATTATAATTGGTGATATGAACAATACCAAATAGGAAAGACAATAAATAAAAAATGTATTTGAAATTTCTTTCCCAAAAAAAGAGAAACCAGCGTTTGTGAATAAAAGCTAATCTATAGATAAGGAAAAAGAGTAGCAAGAAAGATACTATTGAAATAATGCCATTTGAAACTTTATGAACAATAAGAGCGAGTAGCGTTGAAAACGAAAGTGAGAGATAAATCGGGTCAAAAATAAGTGATAATCTAAATATGATCTCTTCCGTGATAGGTGAAAAAATCACGACTAAAAGAAAATAAGCCCATAGATGTTCTTTGAATTTATCAGGAACTGAAAGTGTTTCATCAATAGGCAGAGTCAAAAATGCTCTAAGTATTGTTGTATTAATTAAACTGACCAACCCTATAAAGAGAAGGCTAAGCAGATAGATTTTTATAGCAGTACCTAAAACTTGTGCTTTTTTTCTTTCAAAGAATTGATATTGGGGTCTTTGAAGAAAATGGAAAAACTCTGATGGTTCAAACATTGTAAATACTTATCTAAAACACACATTGGCTTAAGTTTGCAAGTCAATGTGTGCTTAAAACCAATAAGTTAATTAAATTAATGCAACTAATCTCCATATTCCGGTCAAAGTAAGAAAATTTTTTACCATTTTCCCAACAATCTGTCCAGCAGCATATCCAGTATTATATGCTACCTCATCTGTTCCTCCATTGATTTGTATTAAATCGTTATGGTTCAATTCCGTAAAATTCATTTTGTCCATGATAATAAATAATTAAGAAAATAATGATTTAAAAAATCCCTTAAAAAAACCAACTATAAAATCACCTCCAGATGGAGGAATAGCTGGGCTAAGACCACCGATATAGTTAACAGACTCGGCGCCACCTCCGTTGAGTTTCATTAACTCATCTTTTTCTAATTCTTTCATTGTTTAAAAGTATTAAAATTCATTTTATCAATAAAGAGTACCATTTGCTGCTTTATTGACCTTTCCCCATTTCTTTCACATGCCCGGGGCTTTAGCATGGTAACGTTACTATACTAAGGTCGGAGAGCAGCGTACGGGAAAAAAGGATTTTGGGAAAAATTTTTATACCACCTGAATTTTCTTTTATTTCATTATAGGTCAATGGCCGGAGTGAACAGGTCACAGCTATATCATACGGCTGCCGGTAAAAAAATGTCTTGGCCGATTTTGAATATGCGATCGGAGCACCACGCGATCTTAACTCATCTATCAATTCGTACAGAGTGGTACGGCTTATCCCAAGCTGGCAGGCAAACTCCTCCGGAGTTCCTGTCTTTTGCCTCACTACAAGCTTATGCATCATACTTATGCGATCGAGATATTCAAATACTTTCATAATGTATCGTATTTTATATTTTTATGGTTTCTTTAATATCAATTGCCTGGTGCATCCACATCCTGCGAAACGGACCTTCAATTACTGACAGTTCCGCTAAGGACCCGTCCTGAACAACCATCCCCTTCTCAAGCATAATTACCCTGTGTGCCATGCTAATTGTCGAGAGCCTGTGAGCAATGACAATTACTGTTTTGGATTCTTCCCCGAGTAACTTAAGAGTGTTTTGCACAAATGTCTCTGCCAGGGAGTCCAGAGAGGAGGTAGCTTCATCAAGGATCAAAATTTCGGGATTCCGGTAAAGCGCCCTGGCAATAGCTATTCGTTGCTGTTGTCCCCCGGATAATGTGGCTCCGTTTTCTCCAAGGTATGTATTAAATCCATGTGGCAGCTGCTCTATGAATTTTGTCATGCCGAGCTTGTCGCATATTTCAATCACTCTGGTCATATCAGGATTAAAATCCCCGACAGCTATGTTATCCACAACATTTCCTGAAAACAGATCAATTCTTTGAGGAACAACAGAAACAATCCTGCGCAACGACTGGCTGGTAATGTGACGGAGATCATAGCGCCCGATACGGATATGGCCCGACTGAAGCGGATAGAGATTTTGAAGCAGTGAAACCAGCGTGGTTTTACCGGAACCGCTTTCACCTGCGATTGCCGTTATATCTCCTTTTTTTATTGTAAGATTCAGAGAATCGAAAACATCAACCCTGGTACCATACCGGAACTTTACATTCTCAAAATGTATGTCATCGACCATTTCTGGTTTTAGTTCAATTTTGTTTAAATCATCTTCTATCTCCAGATCAAAAATTTCAAATAGCCTGTCTGAGGCAATTCTTGCATCCTGCAATGTCCGGTTAAATCCGATTACAGAGGTAACGGGAGCCGTAAAATAGCCGACAACCGAATAAAATGAAAGCAGTTCCCCCGGAGTAATCTGCGATCCAATTGCATACCCCGCTCCGACCCATAAAACAAGAATCGTAATCAGCTGAGAAACAAGACCTGTAGAACTCGAAGAAAAAATGCTGTTTAATCCCGATTTATATATTATCTCAAGCAGGCTGACAAATCTTGTTTCTGTTTTCAGATTTGAAAAATCCTCGAGTCCGAACCGTTTAATAGTCCCGACTGAGTTCAGAGATTCCACCAGCTGTGCCTCAAGGTCAGCCGCCCGTTCCATTACCTTCCTCTGAACCTTCCTGTTAAGCCTGTCGGAGATATAATATATCATGGCATAAAACGGGACAACCAGAAGCATGATCAGCGCCAATTTCCAGAAGAAGGTGAACATCAGTGCAAACGAAACGATAAAAATAAATAGGTTAAGAATAAAACTTATGGTGACTTCATTTACAAATACCCGGATTTTGACTGCATCGCCAATTCTTGATATTATTTCGCCTGTTCGCATATTATCAAAAAAGGTCTGCGGCAGTTTTAACAGATGCTGATAGTATCCAAGTATAAGTGTTGCATCAATTTTCTGACCAGTCTTAAGAATAAAGATTGACTGGAAAAAACTAAGCAGGAGCCTTAGTACAATTATAAGAACCATTGCAATGCCCAGCAGGTTTAAAAGGTTGAGATTTCCCCCCGGCAGTACAGTATCAACAAGCTTTCCTACATAAATAGACATTGCAAGACCAAGGACAGAGAATACCAGTGCACCTGTAAGAGATTGTAAGAGTATGCCTCTGTGAGGTTTTATCAAATTCCAAAATCGAACCCGTGTTGAAATTTTTTCATTTTTAACTATGAACTTTTCACCTGGAGCAATAAGTAACAGCACTCCGGTCCACTGTTTTTTGAATTCTTCATGTTCAATCTTATGAATCGCCCCATCTCCGGGATCCATTATCTCAATATACTTATCTGTTGTTCTGATCAAAACAACATAGTGATGAAGTACCTCTTTAACAATAACATGTGCAATGGCAGGTTTTGGAATTTTGAATAAACTATCCCAATCCCCTCTGACACCTTTTGCCAGGAATCCCATCTTTCCCGCGGCCTCCACAAGTCCCAAAACATTTGTCCCTTTCTTATCCGTTCCGGCAAATTGTCTGATTCGTGCAACCGGCAATGACAGATTATACCAAGCTGCTATTGAAGCAAGACATGCTGCCCCACAATCTGTAATATCTCTCTGTTTTATTTTTATTTTCATAATATTACTGCTCCCTGGCATAAGTGTAAGGATTGAACCATTTATCGGCCTTATCGAACAATAAATGATACAGACTCCGCCGTATGACAAGGATTCTTGTATTGAGGCTCATCCCCTTTTTAATTTCCGCCTTATAACCATTCTTTAATGAAAGGAAGGTTTTTTCAGGTTTGCACTTAACCCTGAAATATGCTACAGAACCATTTTCAACTATCATATCATCCGAAATATCAATAATATCTCCCTGCAGCATTCCCCATTCATTATAGTTAAACGCATCTACCTGGATTTTGACTCTCTGCTTCTCATGAATAAGTCCGATCTCAGCAGGTTTTACAAAACAGGTCGCAATCAGTTCTCCTTCCGGAGATATCTCTGCAATTTTCTGTCCGGCGGTTACAATGCTTCCTGTCTGAATATCTGAACTTTGAATTATTTCCCCTCCCGTCGGCGCCAGGACTATCCGGTTTGTCAACTCCTCAGAGCATTGCCTTAAATCGGCAAGCAATTTGACTGAATCATTTCTGCGTATGGTTAAATCGCTCTGCCATAATGATTTCTGGGATAATAATATCTGATCCAGATTGTCTTTCTCGGAAGTAAGCAAAAAGAGGCTGTTTTCATAATCGGTTTTTGGAATGATCTGTTGATTATAAAGAAGTTTATTCCGCTCATGTTCTGTTTTTTTCTTCTGGTATTTTTGAAACTGGATCGTTTGCTGATTTCTGAGATTTGCAAATTCTGCCTTATATCTTTGTGTAATCAGTCCTGCATGAAAATACCTCTCTTCCTGGAAATATATTTTAGTCAGTTTTTCAAGATCCTTCAAAGAAGCATCATTTTCCTCTATCCTCTGTACCAGTGAAGCCTGCTGAGCCCTTATTGTTTCTGTATCAAAGACTAACAGAGTATCTCCTTTTTTTACATCTCCTCCGTTGCGGATAGAGGTATAGATAATTTTCCCATGGAACGGAGCAAAGACAACCTGTTTTTCAATATCCGACTGAAAATAGCCTCTTGCCTGCACTGAAACATCCACGTAGATAAAAGGAAGAATGGCAATACCAGCCATGATCATACCTATAATTATCCAATAGATAATCCTGCTCCTGGTGGTTATGTTTATCAGGTAGCTTTCGAGACTCAATTTTGATATTGAGAAAGGTATCAGGTCCATAAAAGTCAGTGCCTAGAGTTTTTATAATTGCCTGGGTCAGATAATAAAACAGAGAGCAACGTATAACTACGTCTCAGCCTTTCTATGTAATTTAGAAGAGACATCATTTCACGAATTAGAAACACAGCTATCCAAATTTACGAAATAGTTTAAACAAATACCTCATAAATGTGATTTTTTTAAAGCAGAACCGTTGAAAAATGCAGGAATGTGTATACCTTATATTATATAGTCCCGGCTTCAGGTATTTTTTCAGATTACGCAGGGTGGGAGGAAAACCCCTCTGCCGCTATCACGGCATCTCCCCCGGTGGGGGAGAAAAATCTTCGTTATTTAGACAGATTACAGTAAAATCCAGAGAATTTTTTCCACCCCTGGGGAGGGCCGAGCGTCAATAAACAGCCCGGTGGGCTGTTGCGCTGCTAGTTCCCTATAATTTCTCCACCCCAAAGCCTGTTTAGAAACTCCTGCCATGGCAGTACAATAATATTTCCAATTTGTCTGGGATAAGGATCTGTGCTTACAATGATCGATTTCTTTACTTTGTATTCTTCAGAAAAAAAATTTAACCCTTTAAAATGTCGTGGATTGACCTGACTTGATGATTTTGCTTCTATGGCCACCTCATTTTCTCCCAAAATAAAATCCACCTCAATCTGTGATGCTGTACGCCAATAGCTGATTGGATAGGTAATGCCGGAGTAATGGCTATGCGCATATATTTCCAGGTAAATAAAATGTTCGAAAGCCTTTCCAAAAGCCTCACTGCCATTCTTTATCAGTCCCCTTTTCAATAAAAAGTTTGCAACCCCGATATCAAAATAATAAAACTTGGGCGCAAGGATTACTCTTCTTTTTGGTTTCTTCTGATATGATGGTAAAAACCTTCCGGTCATTGTATCTTCCAGTATCTGAAAATATTCCTTAACTGTTGGAGAGGTTACGTCGCATTCCGCAGCTATATTTGAATAATTTACCATTTCTCCGTTTGAGAATGCTGCTGCTTCCAGAAATCTGGAAAAAGATGTGATATTTCTGATCTTAGCCTCTGTCAGGATTTCATCACGAAGATAACTGCCAATATATGCCGATAAGAGTTTACCAGGATTGGCGGTCAGATAATGCCTGGGCAATAAACCCCAGTTAAGTGCTCTCAAAAGGTCAAAATCCGGTATTTCAGCAGAAATAAGAGGATAGAGTTCATGTCTGAGAGCTCTTCCCCCGAGCAAATTGCCTCCTGAACGTAATATATTTCTGGGGCTTGATCCACTCAGGATAAACTGAATGTTTTTATTTACAATTAACCAGTGTATTTCATTAAGTAATGAAGGCACTCTCTGAATTTCATCAATTATAACCGGTTTGTCCAATCTGCTTACCGCAAGTGTCTCCCTTAAAAGTGATGGATTCCTTACAAACCTGTCGTACTCGCTTGCAAGCAAGAGATCAAAATATGGAGCATCAGGATATAAACTCTTCAATAAAGTACTTTTTCCGGTTTGCCGGGCTCCCCATAAAAATGTACTTTCTTTACCCAGATCTTGAAACTGTTGCTTTCGGATATACATGATATCTTAAACTATTACTTTATATATACATGATATTTTAAAGTACAAATTTATAAAAAGTAATGTATTTATACCTGTAAAAACTCTGTATTTTCAAAATCCATTGTGAGGGCCGGGCAGGGAAACCCCTATGGGGGTGACTATCCCTTCCGGAAAAAAGAAAGCCCGTCTCTCAACGGGCTCTTTTCATATCTCAGAATTAGCCCCCCTTTAGGGCGGATGGGGGGCCAAAGTTTTAGTGCAGCAACGTCACATCTCCCACCTTCTGGAAAGGCGTACCATTAGCATACTTACCTTCCACATACCAGACATACACTCCCTGCGGGCAAAGCTTGTGCTGATAATAACCATTCCACGGTTTGTTGATATCGTGACTTTCAAATATCAGCACGCCAAGCCGGTTGAAGATCTGAAGCTTATAGTTAATCACTTTCTCCCTTACGGGCGGGAAGAAGAACTGGTCAATCTCAGTGCCTCCGGTCGGCAGATGATCCATATCAATTTCTGACTGGGTATTCGGAGTAAATACTGTCGAGAACCTTATCACTCCCGCAGTCTCTACCGTTACGGCCGGTGATAGTACATACTTGTCGCTGCAAGTAACAGTCTCGCCATTAATCACATTATGTACGTATGCCCAAAGTGTAATATCATATACTCCTTCTTCCATGTACTTATGATACGGCTCTTCGACCTTCGAGGTATCTCCGTCACCAAAATCCCAGAGATAAGAATCTGCTCCCTGTGTCAGGTTGAACATTCTGACCTGCTCATCATTCACAAATACTACTGTTGGCGATACCTGGAAGTTTGCCTTAGGCGAGGGATATGAATTGACTACCTGGGAATAGGTGGATATTCCTCCCGGACCTGTCACTGTCAGCTGAACACGGAAAGTACCCGGATCGAAGTATGTGTATGAAGGATTCTTCGCAGTCGAAACACCACCGTCGCCAAAGTCCCACTGATATGATGTTCCGGGGGCAGCCGTGTTAAGCGAAGTGTTATTGATCTCAATATTCAGAGGGGAACAACCCGATGGTATCAGATCGAAATTCGCTACCGGAGGAATTGGCGTGACAGTTACTGAATGTTTAACGCTGTCGGAACAATTTGCATTGCTCACTCTAAGCACTACATCAAAAGTACCAATAGCCGTATATGTATGCGTCGGACTCTGATCAGTCGATGTGGCACCGTCTCCGAAGTTCCATAGCCATGTCCATGTTCCCGGATTAGTGGTATTTGTAAAGGCCACGGGATTACCAGCTGCATTGTAGATTTGCGATACCGGAAGCGCGGTAAACTGCGGAAGCGGTACCGGCATCACCGTTACGGTCCTCTTCATCACATTTGCACAGCCGTAAAATGATGTCGTTGTAAGTTCTACAGTGTCAACGACAGGGGCGGCTGTGAAGTTGGTAAACAGATGATTGGTCGTATTTGGAAAATATCCACTCACTCCGTCACCGAAGTTCCAGAAATACCTGCTTGCGCCCGGTACCGCAGTGAAGACGATGGAACTACCGCTGCAAACAGTCGCCGGAGTGGCAGTGAAGGTAGCATCAACACCGGGATAAATCGTTACCATCGAGGTGAATGAATCAAGACATCCGCCGGGTGACCTCACTGTTAGTTTCACATTATAGTACTCAATCGATGAAGGACTTGCGTTTGTAAAGATGTGTACTGGATTAGCATTAACCGAGTCCTTTGGTGAACCATCACCGAAGTCCCACCAGAATTTCGCAATCCCGGTCATGTCTTTTGTGAAGGTCACAGCCGCAGGTGTACACCCGCTTGACTTATCCTGGTTAAAGGTCGCATCGGGAGCATCAACAATCACTGTTACATCTCCGTTCCCGTAACATCCGTTATTGTCTTTAACCTTGTAATTCAGAGCATAAGAGCCTGCAATCTGTGAATTGAAAGTAGGCGACTGGACAAAATAATTGTTCAGAGGACCAACATCTCCTGTCCACAGATGTGTCGACCAGATGCCCGAACCACCGGTCGGATTACCATTTATGATAAGCGGAACGTTTCCGCAGGCATGTATCGGACTGACAGCGCTGAAATCGACTACAGGATTCGGATTAACAGTAAGTGTTGCAGCTGTTGTATTTACTGTAGTACATTTAGCCTTCAGCGCAAGTCTGTACTGGTTCCCGTTAAGAGCTATAGGAGCAGTGACAAGGGTAAGCTGCTGTGAAGTCGAACCGCTGTAGATTGCGTTGTCGTGAAGATCTGACCAGACACCACCGCTGAACACCTGCCATCTCAGGGAATCTATAATTCCCGATCCGTTGGCGCTGAACACTACAGGTCCCGTGCCATCGCATGCTGCTTTATTAACAGGGTTGAGAGTTACAGCAGGAGGTATGTTTACCCTCAGTACTGCAAAGTTGGAATAAACCGGAATACCGCATGTTCCGGTCAAAATTATCCTGAATATATAGTTGTTAAATGCAGCCTGTGCATTTGTAATTGTAAGAGTGTTCAGGGCCGAACCGCTGAAGTTGGCATCATCAACTACATTAATGAATCCTGCGCCTTTGTTAACCTGCCACTGATAAATTACGCCGGTTCCCGTTGCACTGATACTAAAGGCCGCACCGGCATTCATACATGCAGTGGTGTCTTTAGGCTGCGTGGAAATCTCAGGAGCTGTGTTCACAATAAGTGTAGCATCAGCCGATGTTACCGATGAAGAACATCCTGTAACCACAACATGGTAAATATACCCTGTCATCAGTCGTGTTGCACCGAACAGGCTCAGAGTTGAATTGGTGGCACCGAAATAGACTCCTCCATCAGCAACCGGATTAAATCCGCTGCCTGTATTTACATACCACTGATACGTAAGATCGGTTCCTGTTGCCACCACATTGAAAGCAACCAGACCATATTCACAAATTGTTTTGCTTACCGGTGATGTTGTTATTGCCGGTAAAGCCCTGACAGTTACAGTGGCTGAACCTATAAGATTTGCAGAAGGACTCAGCACTTCACATCCGTTTGCATCTCTGACCCTCAACAGCGTGTAAGTTGTGGTAGCAGCAGGAGAAACCGTTATGTCTGCTCCGCTGACATATCCCGTAATTGTACCCAGGTTGTTAATATCGACTTCAAACGGACCAGTTCCAACCATCATGCTGACATTCAGAATTGAAGTCTGGGAAGGACAGATGGTTCCTCCACCCGAAAGTATTGCAACAGGTCTGGGATTTACCAGAACCTGAATAACATTACTGTAGACCGGTGTACATATACCTGATGTAATCATCCTCCTGTAATACAGGGTATTATTTGCACCTGCAGGTGGCGTATAGAGTGTTCCTGTTGCGCCTGCAATATTTATGAACGGACCAACAGCTGTTGAACCATATTGCCACTGGTAATTATATGCACCCGGTCCTCCCGCTGCAGGAACTGTTTCAGTGAGCTGGGCAGGATTATCGCCTGCGCAGAGTACCTGATTGGCTGCAATAGTCCCGGGGGTCAGCAGGGCAGGTTGCGTTACGTTTATCGTTGCCTGTGCAAAACAGCCTTTGAAATCGGTGACAGCAATTGTAATTGTCCCGGCGCCTGCATTAAAGAAGGTCTGTGAATTGAATCCTGGCGCTGCCAGCGTTGCTCCCGTGGTATTGGTTATCACATTGAAGTTATATGGCAGCGTTCCGCCTGAGGCATAGAAAGTACCGCTTCCATCCGTATTACCGAAGCAGTTCAACAGGATATCTCCTGTTGATGTTAATGCAAGTAATATAGGTTCGGTTATCACCATGTTCGGATAGAGTATTGCCGAACATGCAATGTTAAATGCATCACGGATACGCACATCATAAGTTGCAGGTAACAGGTTGATAAAATTGCCTGAACCGACCCATGAAGTTCCTCCGTCAACAGAGTATTGATATGTTCCTGAGCCGCCCGATGGCGAACTGATAGTAATCGTACCGTCGTTCGCACCTTTGCAGGAGACATCTGTCTTTGTGACAGTTGCTGCAAGAAGTGCAGGCTGGGTTATCGTATAAGAATTATTCAGCACCACTATGCAACCCGGATTGGCAGCATCCCTGATCAGGACATTATACGATCCCGGTGTCAGCAATGTAAAGTTTCCTGAAGCCTGCCAGGAACCTCCTCCGTTGATGCTGTATTCATAAGTACCATATCCTCCGGCAGGCGCACTAATTGTTATTGTTCCATCGTTGCCTCCGAAACAGGTTACATTGGTGTGTGCAAGTGTTGCAGAGAGAACTGCAGGCTGGCTTATTATAAGAGCAGGATTCAGAATGACCACACATGAGATATTTCCTGCATCCCTGATCTGTACATTATAGGTTGCCGGCGCAAGATTGGTAAATGTGCCGGTTCCCTGCCATGATGTTCCTCCATTAACAGAGTACTGATAGCTTCCGTAACCACCGGTCGGACTTGTAATTGATATCCTTCCGTCATTTGCACCGAAACAGGTCACCATTATCGGGGTAATTGTCGCACTCAGGGCAGCAGGCTGGGTTATTGAAAGTGCTGCGTTCAGCGTTGTCATGCAAGCAGGATGTGCAGCATCCCTCATCATTACGTTATATGTAGCCGGAGCAAGTCCTGCAAACGACCCTGCACCCTGCCATCCGGCGCCTCCGTTTATACTGTACTCATAAGTGCCATAACCACCTGTTGGCGATGAGACCGTAATTGTCCCGTTATTGGCACCGTTACATGTCACATCGGTTTTCACAACGATGGCCGAAAGTGCAGCCGGCTGTGTTACCTGAAGAGATCCGTTAAGTATTATAACACATGCCGTATTCGCTGCATCGCGTATCTGAACGTTATAGAAACCAGGGATCAGGGATGAGAAAACAGGGGAAGCTTGCCACGATGTTCCTCCATTAACCGTGTATTCATAAGTTCCGTAACCGCCTAGAGGATTTGTTATTGTAATGGTTCCGTCACCGGCACCGGAACAAGTTACATTGGTGCTGGTAACATTTGCTGAAAGAACAGGCGGCTGGGTAATAGAAAGTGCCGCGTTGAGCGTTGCAATACAAGCTTGATGTGCTGCATCACGTATCTGTACATTATATGATGCCGGGGCTAGTCCTGCAAAAGACCCTGAAGCCTGCCAACTGGCACCACCGTTAATCGAGTATTCATATGTCCCATATCCGCCAAGCGGATTGGTTATTGTTATAGTGCCATTATTGGCACCAAAACATATTACATTGGTTGAAGCAAGAGTTGCTGTCAGGGCAGAAGGTTGGGTAATAACAAGCGCAGGGTTGAGAACAACAACACAACCTGTATGAGCCTTATCTCTTATCTGTACATTATAGGTCGCTGGTGCCAGTCCGGCAAAAGACCCTGCACTCTGCCACCCTGCACCACCATTGACCGAGAATTCATAAGTCCCGTATCCGCCAAGCGGATTTATTATTGTTATAGTACCATCATTTGCACCATTGCATGTCACATTAGTGCTGGTTACAGTTGCCGAGAGTATTGGTGGTTCTGTTATCAAAAGTGTCGGGTTAAGGGTTATAACACAAGCTGTATTGACTGCATCCCTGATCCTGACATCATAAGTTCCGGGTACCAGGCCGTTGAACAATCCAGTTCCCTGCCAACCTGCACCACCGGTTATAGAGTACTCATACGTCCCATACCCGCCGGTAGGAGCAGTGATATTTATTATCCCGTTATTCGCACCATTACAGGTTACATTGGTTGTAGTAACAACGGCATTCAAAACAGCCGGCTGGGTTATCTGCATGGCATTATTCAGTACAATGACGCATGAAGTATGAGCTGCATCGCGTATCTGAACATTGTAGTTGCCCGGGCCAAGAGCCGTAAAGCTTCCTGATCCCTGCCACGAACCTCCTCCGTTGATGCTGTATCCATAGGTCCCATATCCGCCTGCAGGCGCAGAGATTGTTATTGATCCATCGCTGGCGCCGAAACATGTTATATTTGATTTGGTCACTGTGGCTGCGAGAAGGGGTGGTTGAGTTATAATATGCGCAGCGTTAAGCGTTATAAAACACGCAGTATTTGCAGCATCGCGTATCTGTACATTATATGTATTAGGCGCAAGATTGGTGAAATTACCCAGACCGCTCCATGTTGTGCCTCCGTTAATTGAATATTCGTAAGTTCCGTAACCTCCTGCCGCACCTGTAATTGCTATGATCCCGTCGTTGGCACCGTTACAGGTTACCATTGTCGGAGTCACTGTGGCTGAGAGAACAGCAGGTTGAGTTATTACCAATGCCGGATTAAGGGTTATCACACAACCTATATGGGCAGCATCCCTTATTCTGACGTCATATGTCGCGGGTACAAGGTTAGTGTAAGCACCGGAACCCTGCCATGAGGTCCCGCCATTAATACTATATTCATAAGTTCCGTAACCTCCGGTTGGCGATGAAATTGTTATTGTGCCATTATTCGCGCCATTGCATGTAACATTTGTCTTAACAACATTTGCATTAAGAGCAGGGGGCTCTGTGACATTCAGGGAACCGTTAAGTGTAATTATACATCCTGGATTGGCGGCATCCCTTATCTTAACATTGTAGAAACCAGGGATCAGGGATGAGAAAACAGGGGAAGCCTGCCAGGATGTTCCTCCGTTGATTGTATACTCATAAGTGCCATAGCCGCCGGCAGCTCCATTGATTGTAATCGTTCCATCGGCAGCACCATTGCAGTTTACATTTGTTTTAACTATTGATGCCGAAAGTACAGCAGGCTCCGTTATTACAACGGCAGGATTAAGTGCAATGATACAACCGGTATTGACTGCATCGCGTATCCTGATGTTATATGTTCCGGGAGCAAGATTTGTGAAGCTGCCCGATCCCTGCCATGCAGCGCCGCCATTAATACTATATCCATAACTTCCATAGCCTCCTGTCGGAGCAGAAATTGTAATGGTTCCGTCATTGGCGCTAAAACAGGTTACATTGGTGTGATTAACAGTTGCATTAAGAACAGCAGTCTGTGTCAGAACCAGGGCAGGATTTAATATTAAAACGCAAGCCACATGGGCTTTATCCCTTATCTGAACATTATAGGTAGCCGGGGCAAGTCCTGCAAATGATCCTGCACCCTGCCATGTTGCACCACCATTATCCGAATATTCATAAGTCCCATATCCGCCAAGCGGATTTGTTATCGTGATAGTACCGTCATTTGCACCGAAACACGTAATGTTAGTGCTCAGCAGCGTTGCACTGAGTGCATTGGGCTGTGTTATCTGAAGGCCGGCATTAAGAATTATGAAACAAAGCGGATTTGCAGCATCCCTGATACGGACATCGTGAGTTCCTGGAGCAAGGGCATTAAATAACCCTGCACCCTGCCAGGTCGTGCCTCCATTAATTGAGTACTCATAGGTCCCGTAACCGCCCAGAGGAGCTGTTATACTTATAATACCGTCGTTTGCTCCATTGCAGGTAACGTTCGTTGAGGCAACATTTGCCTGGAGAACAGCAGGTTGAGAAATTACCAGCGCTGCATTAAGTACCTTGAAACATCCTGTGTAAGCTGCATCACGTATCTGGACATTGTATGTTCCGGGAGCAAGGGCAGCATAGTTTCCTGAAGCTTGCCACGATCCTCCTCCGTTGATACTGTATTCCCAGGTGCCATGTCCGCCTGCAGGAGCAGATATTGTTATTGTTCCGTCAGTGTTACCGAAACAGGTCACATTTGTACTATTGACCGTCGCCGACAGGACTGCCGGCTGCGTTATTGTAAGTGCAGGGTTCAGCGTTACAGTACAAGCTGTATTTACAGCATCCCTTATTCTGACATCATATATTGCGGGTGCAAGGTTGGTAAAGTTGCCCGATCCCTGCCATGTTGCACCGCCATTTATAGAATATCCATAAGTCCCGTAACCTCCGGTTGAAGCAGATATAACTATCGATCCGTTGTTGGTTCCGAAACAATTGACATCCGTTTTGGTGACCAATGCATTAAGAACGGCAGGCTGTGTTAACAGCAAAGCGCCGTTCAGGGTGAGGGTACATGTCGGATTAACGGCATCCCTCATCATTACATTGAATGTTCCGGGAGCCAGTCCAGTAAAGTTGGGCGAAGCCTGCCATGTGGTGCCACCGTTTATTGTAAACTCATGTGTTCCTGCTCCTCCTGTGGCGCCCGAAATTGTTATTGTTCCATCCGATGCGCCAAAGCATGTGATATTTGTTCCGGCAGCAGAGCCGTTGAGAACCGGAGGCTGTGTGAGTGTAATATTTGCATTTCCTGTACATCCTTTGGAATCAAGTACAGCAGCTGCATAATATCCTGCTTCAAGTGCTGAAATATTCTGTGTGTTTGCAGTGAAACCGTCCGGACCGGTCCATGAGAATCCGAAAGGAGCCGTTCCTCCGGCAATTGCCATATTCACAGCACCCGCGCTGACACCATAACATATAAGGTTTGTTCCTGTAAGAGTGAGCACAGGCGGAAGGTTTACAGTAATAACTGCCGATCCGGAGAGAACCCCTGCACAGCTGTTTCCATCTGTGAGTGACGTGAGCGTATAAGTTGTGTTGACCAGCGGCGATACTGAAACAGTATAAACATTATTGGGATAATTCACAACTGTAACCGGAGTGACACCATCTGTATAGGTGAATGTATAAGGTGCAACACCCGTGAAGCTGGCGGTGAGCGTAGTAGAAGCGCCACGACACATTTCCGCTGTTCCGCTTATTGTGCCAGTGGGTTTCGGGAAGAATGATACCGTGGTCGTGCCTGTGCCGTTATTTGTACAATTGGCGTCTGTGACGTTTACAATTGTATATGTTCCGTCCAGAGTTACATTAAGTGTATATGGATTAGCTCCGGTAGCTACAGGAGCCTGCGGGACACCGTTCAGTGCATAGGTAAAGGTATAAGGCCCTACACCTGTAAAGGTTACGGTGAGATTCCTTGAAGCTCCGTCGCATATCGTTCCGCCACCGCTTATTGTTGCTGTCGGCAGAGGATTGACTGTCACAGCCATTGGATTATGGTTAGTTATACACCCTGCTGCATTGGTCTCGCGAACTGAAATTGTTCCTCCCACATTGGCAAATACTATTGTTATAGAGCTTGCCGACGGGTCACCTATTATAGCTGCTCCACCTGGTACGGTCCAGTTGTATATTGAACCTGCCCGTGCCGTAACACTGTAAATCTCCGTACTGTTGGCACACACAATCGTACTGCCAACTATGTTCTCAGGAACGGGTTGCGCATATACCTGAACCGACAAAGCCGAGGCATCGCCGGTACACGTATAGGAGTTGGTCTCGGTTACTAAAATGTTACCCGATCCGGCAACAGGAGCAGCATCGATGAGTATAGCATTTGTATTGAAGTCGAATGTTTTCGTTCCAACTGCAGCATCGACGGTCCAGTGGAAAGTTGATCCTCCCACGGCACTGACATTATAGACAATATTCTTATCAGTTACACATATTTTGTCACGACCAGAAATAGGTTGAGGTATAGGTTCAGGATTAACAGTTATGATTACCGGAATTGTTGTTCCGGTACAACCGAACTGGCTCACCGGGGTAACAGTATACGTAGCTGTTATCGGCGCTGCCGAATAATTATGGATCTGGTCATTAATGTGAATTGTTCCGGCAGGATCAGCAACGACATTTACACCGGCAGTACCCTGTACAGAAGCGTCTGAAATAACAGGAACGGGCCAGTTAAACAGGGTACCAGCAGGGGTATTCGGCGGGGCAAGAAGGATCTCTTTCCCTATCGGAACACGGCTGCATATTGTCTTAGTCTGGGCCGGGAAGATAACAGGCTGGGGACGGATTGTAATCACAACATCCACTGCTGCACCGATACAGCTCGGAGCCAGTATTGGCTGTACACGGTAAGTGACATTCTTGTTTACACCCGTTGTATTTGTAAATTTATCGCCTGCCAGGTAATTATCCGGCGCTGTACCGTTTGGAATCACGGCATTGCCAACGTCAGTGAGCCCGGCGTCGACCATTTTGCTTATAATATTATAGTATGTAGGCGTTACACTTCCTGCCGCAACTTTAAGTATCAGCCCTATAGGAGTATTGCTGCAAGCGAATGCATTTAATCCCGGATCAAGAACAGGTTGTGAACCAACTGTAATCACTACTGCGACCGGTGTTCCTGTGCAACCATTCTTAAACGGAGTAACCATATAAGTAGCTGTCCCAAGGAGACCTGTCGTATTTGTGAAGGTATCTGTAATATTGGCAGCAGAAGGAACTGCTCTTGCCGTACCTCCCGTGAATAAAGGACTAACGGGATTCAGAACCGGCGCTCCCCAGGTGAAGGTTACATTATCGCCAGGGTTGGTAAAGTTGTTGAGAAGTATCTGATAATTCAACACGTTGCCTGAACATGCTGAAGGGTTCTGCCCTGCCGTGATGACCGGTTCAGGTTTAATATTGACAACGACATTCTGAACATTGCTGCAACCGTTAGCAGCAAGTGTATATTGATAAGTCACTGCTATTGGAGAAGAAGTCACATTTACCAATGTTTCATTGATTCCATTTATTCCGGATGTAGGACCTGCAGGAGAAATTCCTGCAACTACTGCTCTTGACCAGTTGAAAGAAGTTCCGGCTACCACTCCGGTTGGTGTATATGTAAATGCTGAGTTACTGCATACATCAGGCGGAGTAAGTGTACTTGATAAAGTTGGTGTTGGATTAACCAGAACTGTTTTATTTGATGAAACTGTGCCACATGAACCTCCACTGGTTGTAAGTGTCAGTGTCGCTGTTCCGCTATATGCTCCCGGAGGGGTCCATGTCGCATTTAATGTCGTTGCTGTAGGATTAAAGGTCCCTCCTGCTGGTGTTGACCAGGTCCCTCCTGTTGCTCCTCCTCCTACTGATCCTCCTAAGCCGGCTGTTGTACCGCCCTGGCAGATCGCTGCTACTGCTCCGCCTACGTTGACCGTAGGATTAGGATTGACTGTTAATATCTTACTGTTTGAGGTCGTTCCGCATGACCCTCCTGCTGTCGTCAGTGTAAGTGTCACTGATGCCGGGGCTGCTGCTGCTGCCGTATATGTTGTCGTATTCGGCGTTGCTCCTCCGTTGTTCGTGAATGATCCGCCTGCTCCTCCATCGCTCCATACCGCTGAGGTCGCTCCGCCGCCAAATGAGCCTCCTAAAGCTGCTGTTGTACCGCCCTGACATATCGCTGCCATTGCTCCACCCACATTTACTGTAGGATTAGGATTTACCACTACTGTCTTGTTGTTCGATGTGGTGCCGCATAAACCGCCACTGGTCGTCAGTGTTAGTGTCGCTGTTCCGCTATATGCGCCCGGAGGGGTCCATGTCGCATTTAATGTCGTTGCTGTAGGATTAAAGGTTCCTCCTGCTGGTGTTGACCATGTGCCTCCTGTTGCTCCTCCTCCTACTGAGCCGCCTAAGCCGGCTGTTGTTCCTCCCTGACAGATAGCTGCCATTGCGCCGCCTACGTTGACCGTAGGATTAGGATTGACTGTTAATATCTTACTGTTTGAGGTCGTTCCGCATGAGCCTCCTGCTGTGGTCAGTGTAAGTGTCACTGATGCCGGGGCTGCTGCTGCTGCCGTATATGTTGTCGTATTCGGCGTTGCTCCTCCATTGTTCGTGAATGATCCGCCTGCTCCTCCATCACTCCATACCGCTGATGTCGCTCCTCCGCCAAATGAGCCTCCTAAAGCTGCTGTCGTGCCGCCCTGGCAGATCGCTGCTACTGCGCCGCCTACGTTGACCGTAGGATTAGGATTGACTGTTAATATCTTACTGTTTGAGGTCGTTCCACATGAGCCTCCTGCTGTGGTCAGTGTAAGTGTTACTGACGCCGGGGCGGCGGCTGCTGCCGTATATGTTGTCGTATTCGGCGTTGCTCCTCCGTTGTTCGTGAATGATCCGCCTGCTCCTCCATCACTCCACACTGCTGAGGTCGCTCCGCCACCAAATGAGCCTCCTAAAGCTGCCGTCGTGCCGCCCTGACATATAGATGCCATTGCTCCACCCACGTTTACTGTAGGATTAGGATTGACCACTACTGTCTTGTTGTTTGATGTGGTGCCGCATGAACCGCCACTGGTCGTCAGTGTCAGTGTCGCTGTTCCGCTATAGGCTCCCGGAGGGGTCCATGTCGCATTTAATGTCGTTGCTGTTGGATTAAAGGTCCCTCCTGCTGGTGTTGACCAGGTTCCTCCTGTGGCTCCTCCTCCTACTGAGCCTCCTAAGCCGGCTGTTGTCCCTCCCTGGCAGATAGCTGCCATTGCGCCGCCCACGTTGACCGTAGGATTAGGATTGACTGTGAGCACTTTGCTTGCCGTTGCAGGACCACACAAACCTCCTCCCGTGGTCAGTGTAAGTGTTACTGACGCCGGGGCTGCTGCTGCTGCAGTATATGTTGTCGTATTCGGCGTTGCTCCTCCGTTGTTCGTGAACGATCCGCCTGCTCCTCCGTCACTCCATACCGCTGAGGTGGCGCCTCCTCCGAATGATCCTCCCAAAGCTGCTGTCGTACCGCCCTGGCAGATAGCTGCCACTGCCCCGCCAACATTAACTGTAGGATTAGGATTGACTGTGAGAATTTTATTGGCTGATGTTGTTCCGCATGAGCCTCCTGCTGTGGTAAGAGTAAGTGTCACTGATGCCGGGGCTGCTGCCGCTGCAGTGTATGTTGTTGTATTCGGGGTGGCTCCTCCGTTGTTCGTGAATGATCCGCCTGCTCCTCCATCGCTCCATACTGCTGATGTGGCTCCGCCTCCGAATGAACCTCCCAGGGCTGCTGTTGTACCTCCCTGGCAGATTGCTGCCACTGCGCCGCCTGCGTTGACTGTCGGTAATAAATTAACTGTAATGGCAAAAGGCAGAGAAGAACCAAGGTTACCGCAACCATTGCTGGCTGTCACTCGCACATTTCCAGAAAGAGAAGTCGCAGAAAAATTAACGGTTATATTATTCTGATTTACCGGAGCAAGCATTGTAACATTCAATGCGGCATCGAAATTCCAGGTATATGTTGTAACGGTAGGATCATTGACGACCCCGTATATCACTCCAGCCTGTGATTGACATACAGGCGATACAAAAGTAGTGATTGAAGGAACGGCAGGCGCTCCGGGATTTATTGTTGCAACAACAGGCTTTATTGTAAAACATCCTGTTATTGCAGTACCCTTGATATAATATGTTCCTGCAGCAGCTGTTGCAGGCGTCCCGTATGCGATAGTTGCTCCCGCATTGGTCCAGTAGGTAAGTATCAGGCCCGGTGTTGAACCTGCCGTTACTGCAGGAGCAGTAAGATCGACTGTTGCCGGCGCGCACACTGCGGCAGGGTTGGTAATAACAAGATTCGGGTTCGGGTTTACCGTTATGTTTTTAGTACCAAATGTTGTGCCGCAGGAACCGCCTCCGGTTGTGAGTGTTAATGTAACCGGTGTTCCCGATGCTGCAGCTGCCGTATAAGTTGCTGTGTTCGGCGTGGCTCCTCCGTTATTGGTGAATGATCCTCCTGCACCGCCATCACTCCATATTGCCAATGTTGCTCCTCCGCCAAACGATCCACCGAGCGCAGCCGAGGTGGCCCCCTGGCAGATGGCTGCCATAGCTCCACCGACGTTTACAGTCGGATTCGGATTGACAGTGATATTTTTTGTTGCGAAAATGGTTCCGCATGAACCGCCCGCAGTTGTTAATCTCAATGTTACAGGAGTTCCGGAACCAGCGGCAGCTGTATATGTAGCTGCGGCAGGTGTGGCGCCTCCGTTGTTTGCAAATGATCCTCCGGCTCCGCCATCAGTCCAGACAGCGGATGTTGCTCCTCCGCCAAACGATCCGCCGAGCGCAGCCGATGTGCCTCCCTGGCAGATTGCCGCCATTGCTCCTCCCACGTTTACCGTAGGATTAGGATTAACAGTAAGAATTTTATTTGCTGAAGTTGTTCCGCATGATCCTCCTGCCGTGGTAAGTGTTAGTGTAACTGAAGCAGGGGCTGCTGCCGCTGCCGTGTATGTTGTAGTATTTGGTGTGGCTCCGCCGTTATTTGTGAATGAGCCTCCGGCGCCACCATCGGACCATACTGCCGATGTTGCTCCTCCTCCAAATGATCCACCAAGGGCTAATGTTGTGCCTCCCTGGCAGATTGCAGCTACTGCTCCGCCTGCGTTGACAGTCGGGTTAGGGTTAACAGTTATATTTTTTGTAGCAAAAACGGTTCCGCATGAACCGCCTGCTGTTGTTAGTCTTAATGTAACCGGAGTCCCCGAGCCTGCGGCAGCAGTATATGTTGCCGTGTTAGGTGTGGCGCCTCCGTTGTTTGTAAATGAGCCTCCGGCTCCGCCATCGGTCCAGACTGCTGATGTGGCTCCCCCTCCGAATGATCCGCCTAAAGCAGCTGACGTGCCTGCCTGGCAGATTGCTGCCATTGCTCCTCCGACATTTACAGTAGGATTCGGATTAACGGTGAGTACTTTGCTTGCTGTTGCCGGGCCGCATAAACCACCTGCTGTTGTGAGTGTAAGTGTAACTGAAGCAGGAGCCGCTGCTGCTGCAGTATATGTTGTTGTATTCGGAGTTAATCCTCCATTGTTTGTAAACGAACCCCCGGCTCCGCCGTCGGACCATACTGCCGATGTGGCGCTTCCTCCATAGGAACCACCCAGGGCCAGCGTTGTTCCGCCCTGACAGATGGCTGCAACTGCACCTCCGGCGTTGGCAGTCGCGACAGGGTTAACAGTAATATTTTTTGTTGCAAAAACGGTTCCGCACGAACCGCCTGCTGTTGTTAATCTTAATGTTACAGGGGTTCCCGAACCTGCGGCAGCTGTATATGTTGCCGTGTTGGGTGTTGCACCCCCGTTATTTGCAAATGAACCTCCGGCTCCGCCATCGGTCCAGATTGCTGATGTGGCTCCTCCTCCGAATGATCCGCCGAGCGCAGCCGAGGTGCCTCCCTGGCATATCGCTGCCATTGCACCTCCCACGTTAACCGTAGGGTTAGGATTGACTGTAAGAACTTTATTGGCTGAAGTTGTTCCGCATGAACCTCCGGCTGTGGTAAGAGTTAATGTAACCGATGCCGGTGCTGCTGCTGCAGCTGTATATGTTGTTGTGTTCGGGGTGGCTCCTCCGTTGTTTGTAAAAGAACCGCCGGCACCTCCGTCGGACCATACTGCTGATGTTGCTCCCCCTCCAAATGAACCGCCTAAAGCGGCTGTAGTTCCGCCCTGACAGATTGCAGCTACTGCTCCTCCAACGTTGACCGTTGGATTCAGGTTTACTGTAAGAATGGCAGCGCCGCTCGTTGTGACACAACTTCCTGCCACAGTGGTAAGTACTGCCCTGTATTGAAAGTTATTCATCCCTATCTGGGCATTTGCAATGCCAAGCGTAGCCGTGGTAAAATTCGAATATGTACATCCATCATTTGGTGCTGCGGCACCTGTAATGTTAGTCCAGGCAACCCCGTTAAAACGCTGCCATTGAATCGTGCTGGCAGCTCCACCTGCTGTAATACCAAATGATGTAGCTGCAGCCTGGCAAACGGCTGCTGCAACAGGATTCGTGGTCGTTGCAAGTGCCCAAATATTAACCGTGGTAACTGCAGAGGCAGGACTTGGACAGTTTGACGGTGCTATCCCGTAAGTTATTACAGTATAATTACCACTCTGTGCAACAGTGCTGAGTGTGATTGTTGAATTTGTCGCTCCGCCAACTATTACTCCGTTCCTGTACCACTGGTAACCGGATACTGCCGGCGGGGTATTAGGATTGGCAGTAAGTATTACAGAACTTACACCATCAAAGCAAAAGTCAGGATTATTCCTTGTGACTGTAGGCTGATTAGGTATTGGATTTATTGTAAGAACTATAGGAGTAGCTGGGCTTACACAATTATTAACACCTCCAACAACCTGTGTAACATAAAAAGTATTGATACTTGGAACAAGGTTACTGATTCCAGTATTATAAGTATTTGAATTGTTTGATCCGGGAGCAATGATGGTAAGTGCAGCATTCGTATACCAATAAAATGCAGTAACACCTGGAGCACCGTTAACTGTTAATGCAGGAACGGCATTACCCACACATATAGTTTGATTATTTGGTGTCGGAGCATTTGGTGCATCAATAATATAAATCAATGAAGTTGCAATATTTGCATCAACCGCATTAGGGTTAGTCTGACTTCCATTCCAGGCGTTGCATACATTCCAGTTCCTTACAGTTACCTGAAACTGATCCTGAAAAACAGTACCAACTCCATTAAACGAAATTGGGTAAGTATTATTTAATGTATAGACACCAGTGACCAGGTCAAGTGGTATCTGAACTACCGGACCTTCAAAGTATCCACTTACTGTTGAATAAGGAGCGACAATTCCACCTGTAGTAGGATCTACATTCCATAAATTTGGCCTTGGAGCACCGCTGGCATCTGTTAATTGTACCAAAGTTTGTGCCGCGCCCACCTTAATAAAAAGATTTGGAATACCTTGGCCGGCAACAGGATTTGTTCCATAAACAAATTGTTCATATCTGGGTGTATGATTTGGTTTTTGAGCTGTTGGATAATCCTGAAGGTTACAGGCAAAATGTGATGCATCTGCAAATTGGAAATCAACTAAGGGGGCCCCTTCACAAACATCTTTCCTGGGAGTTGGATTTAATGCTATTACTCCACTGGCTGAGGCAACATTATCCGGATGCCAGTTTGCTACAATTTGTGTCTGGCGGGAATCTGGACATACATATCCATTGTCAACAAGCACCATATACGGATAATATTCGCAATCCCCAGTTGCAGGATAGGTATGTGGTAAATCTGCGTGGACATAATAAACTGTATTCCCAAAAACAATCTTTGATTGTACAACAGGAAAAGTATTTTCAATATTTCCGTCACCCCAAACGTACTCTACTCTATATGATGGCTGTGGGGGAGCTACAAGACCAAATGTAAAATCATAATAAATTCCTGTAGACACGGGAGCACACTGCCCTGCAAAGTCAAATCCGGAACCGGAAACACCTGTAACAGTACATTGGGCTGATGCCTTGGAATTAATAACTCCTATAAGAAGTATTGATAAAATAAATACTTTAATAAGTTTCATATATCGATTACTTTTGATTTCAGAAAAAATTGACTTTGGCATGTCAGGTTGTTTTAGTTGAAATATAAATCAGGCCACTTTGTCCACCGAAGCTTTAGCGAAGATGGATTTCGGCTAATTTCAAGACTACAAGATAGGAAAAAAGGTTGCAGGGAGTTGGGGTGAAATTGGGGACTTTTGAGATATCGGGGGGTGATTATTAACAATTTGCGGTTTAGCCAAAAGGCGGAAGGCAGAAGGCGGAAGGCGGAAGGGGTCAATCTTCTTCTATTTGATTGTTTTTATGGGTTTTAAAAGGCGGAATTCAGAGGGCGGAAGGCAGGAGTGTTTTGGTAATCGGTAATCGGTAATCAGTAATCAGTAACACAGTTAATATTTTTGACAAAAGGTCGAAGATTTATCAATCATTGAATATATCATCTTCCCGACTGATTCACATTTAAACAAAAGAAGATCCTTGGTCTCAGAATCAATATAATGAGATTCTTCGGATACTTCAATCCAGTGCTGTGTTTCAAGTTGCTCTGCATCTGCATCAGTCAATTTTGAGATAAAATGCATCTCATATCTTCTTTTGGCCCATGCTTCTTGCCCTGTGAAATAATATCTTATCTTATTTTCAGATAATTTTTTAGTCGATTTTTAATATATCTTTTCCCGTAAGTTGTTTTAAGATATTTTTCGCGATGTGTAGCATCATCTATACAAAAACTAACCTCATAATAAACTATTTCAAATGGTATTCTTGCTTTTGTTGAATAAACTTTACCATTATTATGCTCTTCCAATCTCTTTTCCAAATCAGAAGTGAATCCAGTATAAAATTTATTATCAAGTTTACTCCTTAAAACATATACATAGTAACTTTTCATAGAGATAACTTATTTCACAGGGCAGGCTATCTGAGCTCCGACAGATCTTGATGATCTTCTGATCTGATCAGTTAAAGAATATTTTTCCTCCTTTGGAAATTCCTTGCTTAAAATAAATATTTCCTTTGATACTTCCCTGGCGAGTTTGTATACCTCAAGTTCCCTGAAACTCTTTACATATCCCATGACAAATGACGATTACTAATTACCGATTACTAATTACCGATTACCGATTACCGATCTTCCTTCTAACTATTCTCTTCTTACTTCTTAAAAAAAGACAAATGATGCAGCGATTTAGTTTAAACAATAATTATTCCAGCGGGAAATTACGAAAATTGTGGAATAAAAAAAAGGCTAAAGGCGGTAGGTTTCTCTATTACCTAATGCCTTCAACCTTCAGGTCTGATTATGAAGATTATTAGAAAATTCCTTACAAATTTGGAATTTGAATACAATATTGTAAATTTGCAACATGATTAAACGTGAAGCAGAATCAGCATTAATAAACCTTGCAAAGCAGTTTAAGGCTGTTGCGGTTGTTGGTCCCCGGCAATCGGGAAAAACAACTTTGACTCGTTATGTATTTAGTGATAAACCTTACGTCAGTCTTGAAAATCCGGATATAAGACGATTTGCACTGGATGATCCCAGGGGCTTTCTTTCACAATATAAAGCAGGAGCTGTTATTGATGAAATACAAAGGGTTCCTGATCTGTTTTCATATTTGCAGCAAATTCTGGATGAGGATAACACAAGAGGAAAATTTATTCTTACCGGCTCCAATAATTTTCTTCTTCAGGAAAGCATTTCACAGAGTCTTGCCGGACGCATCGCTTATCTGTACCTGCTCCCCTTTACTGTTTCAGAATTGTCAGCAGTAGAATTCATCAACCTTCATAAGATCATATTCAGGGGTTTCTATCCACCCTTGTACGATCAACCTGTGGAACCGGATAAGTGGTATCCGAATTACATCAGAACATATATTGAAAGAGATGTCAGACAAATAAAAAATATAACTGACTTAAATTCTTTTGAAAGATTTTTAAGATTATGTGCCGGGAGGATTGGTCAGCTATTGAACATGAATAGCCTGGCTATTGAATCGGGTGTTGATAATAAAACTATTGCTTCGTGGATAGGGATACTTGAAAGTAGTTTTATCCTGTACCGTTTGCAACCTCATCACAATAACTTTAGTAAAAGAATTGTTAAGATGCCAAAAATATATTTTTATGATACGGGCCTGGTATGTGCCCTTCTTGGAATTCAAAATTCAGAACAACTTAATTATCACCCCCTGTTCGGTAATCTGTTCGAGAATTTTACAATCGGGGAACTGGTGAAATATCGTTATAACAAAGCAAAAAGCAACAACCTGTATTTCTGGAGAGATAATACAGGCCATGAAATAGATGTCATAATAGATACTTTAGAAAAACTATATCCTGTCGAAATCAAGTCAGGGAAAACCATAACAGACAGATTTTTAGAAGGCATGCACTGGTGGTTCAAAATCAGTGGCGAAAAGAATGGAGCAATAGTATACACAGGAGAATCAGATCAAAAGCGTAGCAATAATATCAAAATAGTACCGTGGAATAAACTGGAATCATTAACAGGGGAGACTGAGGGACTGAGGGACTGAGGGACTGAGGGACTGAGAGACGAAGGGACGAAGAGACGAAGGGACGAAGGGACGAAGGGACGAAGGGACGAAGGGACGATGAACCGTTGTACCGTTGCGCCTTTAAGCCATTGAGCCGTTGAATAGCACAAAACCCTCTCTAAGAGCAGGCGCCGGAGCTGAAATTTTCCAGATGTGACCAAAGATGTACCGGCGCAGCTGCCTCCCGTCAGTCTTTCAAAGGCGGTAGGAACGAAAATATTCCGATTGTCAGGATTTTCTTATAATGTACAATTATGCATTTGATTTGCATTTTTGTACTAATGATTGTATGTTTGTACTATGATAAAGAGAGTTTTACAAGATAATTTAAACAATTAGCAGAAACATTGATCCGGTTGATTTTTATCCAAACTATATACAGACTTATATAGAACGGGATGTCCGATTGTTACAAAATATCCACGACCTCACTCTTTTTATTCGTTTTTTAAAGATTTGTGCCGGAAGGATAGGGCAATTGCTTAACCTGAATTCATTGGCAAACGACTGTGGGGTAAGCCCCAATACTGCAAAATCGTGGGTTTCTGTTTTAGAGGCCAATTACATTGTATTCTTATTACAGCCACATTTAAAAAATTTCAATAAGCGATTGGTAAAGATGCCCAAACTATATTTTATTGATACAGGGTTAGCTTCGTCACTTCTTGAAATTCAATCCGAAAATCAATTATCCACACATTATTTACGGGGCGTCCTATTTGAAAATTTCATCATTTCTGAATTTATTAAAACCAGGTTAAACAATGGCTTGAGAAACAATTGCTATTTCTGGAGAGATAATAAAGGAATTGAAATTGATTGTATCATTGAAAATGGGAACCTGCTTACACCCATTGAAATTAAATCAGGCAACACTTTCAACCAGGATTTTTTCAAGAATTTGAACTATTGGAACAAATTATCTGATAACTCAAATGAAAACTCTTATGTTGTTTATGGAGGTGATTCATCCAGGGATACCAAAGACGGAAAGCTGTTGGCGTGGAGTGATATTTATAAAATTCCGGTAAAGGGGTGACGGGAAAAGACTTAGAGTAAGAGAGACTTAGAGACGGAGGGACTGAGAGACTGAGAGACTTAGAGACGGAGGGACGGAGGAACGAAGGGCGGATGGCTAAGGAGAGGTTAAAAAAAAATTTAATTCATTTACTCATCGTGAAGAAATTGTATCTTTGAGAAAAAGGATCCGATATGCCAACCATTTCAATGTTTTTTGGAATAATTATAAGGATGTATTATGCACCTAAAGAGCATAATCCTCCTCATATTCATGCATATTACCAGGACCATAAAACTACAATAGGGATTTCGAACTGTGAAATAATTGAAGGCCAGATACCTTCACGACAATTGCGGCTAATTCAGGCATGGATAGAGATACACAGAGAAGAATTGTTGGCAGACTGGGAACTATGCCAGAATGGAGAAAAACCTTTCCAGATTGAACCATTAAAATGAAAGAAAATGTACTTAGCGATTAAAGAAGTTAAACCACAAAATAATTACCTGTTACTTTTGACCTTTGAAAATGGTGAAAAAAGGCAATTTGATATGAAACCATATCTTGACCTGGGTATTTTTCAGGAACTAAAAGATTTGAAACTGTTTAAAACTGTGAAAACGAGTTTTGATTCAATTGAATGGGATAATGAAGCAGATTTTGACCCAGAGATTTTATATCAAAATAGTATAAGGATTGTTGGGGAGGATAGCGCTACGACAAAAGGACTTTTTAAGACAAAAGTAAAAAGACAAAAGTAAAAAGAGGAGCGGTTTTTGACTGGCTCTCCCATAAGCCGGTCCTGATTGCAGGCATAAGCGCAGCACTTTCCTATTTTCTTAAATGCCTAGCAACCAATTCCCGTAATCAGTTGTTCACCAGGGAACCTGCTTAATCTGATCACGGGATAAAATTGAAACTGCCGCCAGCGAGAGACTGCAGTTTTTTTATTTGGAGTCGGTTTTATAAAAGGGATCAGGGAACAGAGATCAGAGATTAGGGAACTGGGTTCAGGTACTGGAAAAAAACAATATTGTTAATCTAATCTCTGATTCCTGATCTCTGTTTTCTGATCTCTATTTACTTGAATCTCAACTGGTAATCCGGGTTCTCCTTCATAATCTTAACACTTACCGGATAGTTTTCAATAAACCAAACCAGAAAAGCCGTCGGGTCTATCTTTTCGGAAAGCATTTTATTTCGACGGAGTTGGCAGGTCTCTTTAATGTTGGGAGTATTAATCAATTCCTCAACTTTCTCTATTACTCCCT
>JBEKDR010000003.1:0-89680 GCA_050014255.1 Bacteroidales bacterium
CAATTAATAAAAGACGATATTCAAGCATCGTCTTCATAATGGAAATAGTTTTCTTGTAACTTCTATTTTGGTGCTGGATTCTCCACAACCTGTTCATACACAATTGTTTCAGTAGTGGCTCCTTTTATGATATTAACTTCATACGATAATACTTTATCTTTCACAACCTTTGTTGCATCTTTGATAGTGTAGCCGACATAATCTTTAGCAATATTGTCTGCTATTGGTTTTGGAACTTCTGCTGCTGTAAGGGCAGTGCGGTCGCCAGCAGGCAAGGACATCGCAGGTGATGTTGGTACATATGCCCGCTTTTTTACTATGAATGTTCCAAGGCCAATTAATTGAATGCGGCGCCCCACTGTCGGCTGCCCTGTTTGCGCAACCCGGTCGCCCTTCTTCAATGGTTGTGTTGACTGGCTATTGACTTTGGTCTGTGCATTGACAACCAGTGCAGCCATCATTAATACAAGAATGAATAATACTTTTTTCATCATAATTTGATTTTTTAGTTTGAATTAAAAATGAGAAAATCTCTATCAATAGTAAATTATATGCAAGTTACAATATCAATCAACCCAAGTCAATTTTTTTATTTCAAATGAAAATCCATCCACCCAAGAATTAACTCAGGTGAATGGAATATAGTGGTAATATATAGGCAAATATTAAAAATGGATACTAAATGCCTATTTTACCTGTTTGCCTATATTGGGATGGTATTGTAATGACACGTCAGGTAAAATATCATACTACTTACTCAATGCATGAGAAAAGGATCAATTGCTTTTTATTATTAGTCAGAAAGAAAGCATGCTTTCATTTGCGGGTGGAAAATTTAATGCAAATCAATTCTTCTTTTGATTGGCTATAGTCTTTTTTGCTGTCTCGAGATGAAGATATAATTCGTGATCATAAATAGGTTTCAAATCCCAGCTTTTTTCAAGCTGCTCCAGCGCTTCTTTATATTTACCCTGTTTGTATAGTCCCCAACCTTTAGTATGAATAAAGTTATAATCTTCAGGTTTTAATTCCAGAACCTTATTTGCTAGTTCTATACCTTCATTATAATTTCGATCCTTATTAATTAAGAAATAAGCAAGATTATTCAACCGGTCCGGTTTATTTGGTTCTAATGAGAGAGCTTGCCGATAATATTCTTCTGCCTTATTAAGAATACCTGCCTCAGAATAAGTGGAAGCTAAGTCTGTTGTTATATCTGCCTCAGGTACTGATTTTTCTTTGCTGAGTGATATGTACTTTTCAATATAACGGTTTGCCGAAATTGTATCGCCTTCAGTTATTGACAAAATAGCCTGGCTTTGGATCAGAGCAGGATCATCAGAATAATCCTTTTCTGCTTTCTTATATAGCTTTTTCTCTTTCTTATACTGCCCGGTTTTATGATAAGCATATCCAAGCAAAGTATAGTCATAAATCCAGCTAGGTTTTGATTCCCATTTATTGTACATTTCCAGTACCTTTTCCAATTCAGGTATTGCTTTATCATATTGATGCAATTCATTGTAACAATAACCTGCATTAGAATAAGGATTTGAAAATTGATCATCAATTTCCTGGAGTTGATTTAAGTATTTAATTTCTTCTTGCGGTGTTTCAAAGAATATTGCATGTACCCAGTTTATCCACGTCTTCTGCCACATGGGCATCTGATCTTTTCTTTTGTAAGCCATGAGACACCATTTTTTTGCCTCCTCATACAATTCCTGATTTCCATTTGCTATGGAAAGAGATAAAGTTGCGAAAATAAAGTTTGAGTCAATTGCTATCGCCTGGGAAAATAACTTTGCTGAAGTGGGATAATCTCTTTTCATAAAAGCTTTGCTCCCATAAATGAAATACCTGTATGCTTCAGGAGAACTTGTAGATGCCAAATGCCTGGTTTCGAAAGTCACTTTCTTTTCTAATTTAGATATTACAAGAAAACTCTTAATCATCACTGAAAGTGAATCAGTAATATGAAGAATATTTTCAGCTGTTCCATCTATTTGAAATGATTTCAAAACCTCTTCAGTTTTTGAGTCAATTAACTGTGCATTCAGACGTATTACCGATCCTGCCTTGTTAATACTTCCATAGATAAAAATGCTTGCATCCAGTTTCTGTGAAACGGTCCCGGCTATAGAAGGTGTAATGGAAGCGTAATTAGTCAGGCCTTTACTTTGCAGCAAATTATTTATTGATTCTATTTGTCTTACTTTTAATTCATCGGAATAACTAGAAAGAGAAGTGATTAAATTAACCTGAATCCCATCTTGCCAGACATTCCATATTGTATCATTGGTCATATTCTGAAAAGGCATTACTGCAAGAGAAATTCTCTCGCCAGTTGATCTTAGTTTTTCCAGTGTGTCCCGTTTAAATATTTTTGGATAAGCATACATTGCAATTAACAATGCAAGAAGTACTATTGAAACAATACCTGACATGAGTTTCTGCTTTTTTGAACCAGCCGTTTTCTCCTGATCAGTTATCTTTTTCTCTTTTTTAACCTCCTCCCAGGGCAATTGAGATTCTGGCTTCACTTTTTCCGAAACAACCTTACCTGCCATTAATCCTGTAACAATTTCTTTTATGGCATTAGCTATCTTGTTTATCTGGATCCGGTATTTGGTTTTATTCAAATTCTTCTTTTCATCATCTGCAGAAGTGAGTGGTTTGTTTACACCTGGTTCTTTATAAATAAACTCCACTCCACGCAGAACTCCTCCCAAAACGGATTCACATAATTTAATATCATCAGTATCCAGATCATGAATACGAACAGGCAATACTCTATTTGCAACATTACCATTCGGCAGTTTAACCTTTAATCCAAACTGATCATGAGAGGCTTGTTCAACAAATGCCTTAAACTCACGCTCCCATGCAAATGATTTAGGGTCACAGTAAGTTCGTGAGATGACAGGAATGAAGATAAGGCATTTAAGTTTATCTTTCAGAGAGGCATCCACATCATGCGTTTCTAATAGTCCATCATGAGGATTGATGTCGAAATAAACACTGATCTCTTCCTTAAACGTTGACTCCAGTTCTGTCTTCAGAGCTTCAACAAACTCACTCACCCACCTGTCGCCTTTATTGTCTTTCTGGCGATAGCTGATGAAGATGTCGTAATTATATCCTTCAATGATGCTTGACATCTGAGGTCTATTTATTTCATTATCAAATTTAAACCTAAGTTGGACTAAATGCAAAAATTATTTACCTCTTCTATGGATTCTTCTTATCCTGTACAAGAGCGATATCCTGATCCTGCAATAGTAGTTCTCGACAAGCGTTTTGAAAAATATTGTCAGTTTAATGCTGGTGTTGAAAAGCTATGGACGGGTGCTCGTTGGGCTGAAGGCCCTGTATGGTTCGGTGATGGAAGATTTCTGCTCTTTAGTGATATCCCGGATAATCGTATTGGCCGATGGACAGAAGTGGAGCAAAACACAACCGGTTATTCATGACTGCAAGTCAATCCCTTTATTCATTATATGTGAATACATAAGGTGCCCAGACACTAAAAATTGAATGAACTTAAAATAAGATCAGGATACCTGATAGAAATTTAAGCTCTCACCTCGGGTTTGCACTTTTGTTAATGACAAACATATATTTTTACTCACAATAGCAGACTACCTGGCACTTTTTACTTCTACTAATTTACCTGAAAAGCACAAAAGAAAAGATTGGATATTTTCTTTTTTATAGATCAAAAGGTGGTTTAGAGCCTGTACAATATACGAGCAATTTATTACCAGCCTCTTTATTCGTAATTACTTGACATTGAATTCAATTTGGTATAATTTTGATAAAGAATGGTATTGACTTCCAATAAAAGTTACAGTACTTTTGTATATATCACAAATATTAATTAATGTCTTGAAGTCAAGGTATTAGTTATCGGAAAATAATGGTAAGTGAAGCAAAATCAAGAAGGTTATTCATTGGTACTTCCGGATGGAGTTACAAACACTGGTCTGAGATATTTTATCCGAAAGATATTAAACCTGATAAATACCTTGAATATTATATAACCAGATTTACCTGCGTCGAATTAAACTCTTGCTTTTATCATCTGCCATTAAAAACCACTGTAACCGGATGGATGAATCGAACTCCGGAGTCATTCAGGTTCTGTACTAAATTAAGCCGGGTTATCACGCACGAGTTGAAACTTGTGAATATTGAAGGAGCTCTGAAGAACTACTTTGATGTATTTGAAAGCATGAAAAGCCGGTTAGGCCCTGTCCTGATCCAGTTGCCCCCCGGATTATCATTTGATAAAACACTAATACATGAGTTTCTCGATATAATAAAAAATCAATATAGTCTTTACCGGTTTGCTGTTGAAGTAAGGCATGAATCGTGGATTAACGACAATTTCTTTGATTTGCTTGCTCACCGGGGTATTGCTTTTGTGATTGCTGATTCTGGGAATAGATTTCCTTTTTATGAGACTGTTACGGCAGACTTTGTTTATATGCGGTTTCACGGGCGAGAACAGCTATATGCCTCGGATTACAGTGAAGCTGATTTGAAGCTATATGCGGGAAAGATCATTAGCTGGCTGGATGAAGATAAAGAGGTATGGGTATTTTTTAATAATGATTTCCATGGTTATGCCGTAAACAACGCAGTGAGATTAAGGGAAATGATTTATATATTATAAAAAAGAAGGAAATATAGGCTCAATGGAAACCCTCTGCAAATCATTTTTCAACCTGTTTGGAATCTGTTAACGCAAAAACCCCCAGCTTTCGGCAGGGGGTCTTGCAGCATGTCAGGATGTCTCTGATTTCACCCGGAGTGCCGCTCTAACCTTCGTATAAAGTTTATTTCAATAAGACTGTTTTTCTGGTTTTAATTAATGATATAAAGTTAATACATCACTACATTCATGTCAAGTCGTAAATGCCCGTTTAGTAGGAAAATAGAATAGTTTTGACTACTGTTGGTCCAAAGAATTCTGATAAAGGTAACCAGGAATTTTCTGCTTATAATAGAATGGATGTAATTCGTCAAAAATGAGCAGGAATTTATCAGAAAAAATGTAAAGAAACTGATTTTTAAGTTATATTATTATTTAAAAGATTGATAATATGTATATTATAAAAACGTCATTAGTAATACGTTAAAAACTTCGATTTTGACGAATTGTTTAAAAATAGTGACTAAAATTTAGCATATTGACATAATTCAGAACACTTGATTGAAAAACCAGTGGTCAGGGACTCCAATTTTTGCAAAACATCTCAGATTGAAACATTGTCAGTACCGTATATCAGAATGGCAGGTCTTTTTCTTTATTGCTCTGCCTGTACAATTTCTGCGAAAAAATCTGATAGCAAATATGACGGGTAAAAAGGTTATTTATTAATATCTTAGTACTTTAAAACTTCAGACTATGAAAAACAAAAACTTAATAGTAATTGTATCATTTTTGTCAGTATTAATATGCCTGGTGATTACGACATTACTGTTTTACGTGGTCCCGCCCAAATTCCTGGTAGTACTGGCATTCATAGTTGGTATTATTACCGGTGTTTGCGTAACTATGTTAATATACAACCTTATAAATATTTTTAAAGCTAAAACATCGAAGTGAGGTCAAACTAGGTTCGCAAGTGCCTGATCTCCTGGCTCAATTTGGCCGATCAGATTATTTATACTAAATATTTTGGACACTAAATCTAAAATAGCTACTTTTTCGGGCTCATTTTAAAACAATAAATTATGGTACATTATAAAGAATTAGGGTTAGTGAATTCGAGAGAATTGTTTAAGAATGCTTTTAAAGGAGGATATGCCGTTCCTGCATTCAATTTCAATAATCTTGAACAGATGCAGGCAATCATAAGTGCTTGTGTGGAGACAAAATCTCCGGTGATTCTTCAGGTATCAAAAGGTGCACGCAAATATGCCAATCAGACTTTACTACAATATCTTGCCAAAGGAGCTGTGGAATATGCGAAAGAACTCGGTTATGCGATTCCAATTGTATTGCATCTTGATCATGGCGATTCATTTGAAACCTGCAAGTCGTGCATCGAGAGCGGTTTTTCATCGGTAATGATCGACGGATCGCATTTTCCATATGATGAAAACGTAAGGTTAACAAAACAGGTTGTAGAGTATGCACATCAGTTCGATGTCACGGTAGAAGGTGAACTGGGCGTTTTAGCCGGTATTGAGGATGAAGTTTCCTCGGAACATACATCTTATACAAGGCCACAGGAAGTTGAAGACTTTGTGAAAAAAACAGGAGTTGACTCTCTCGCAATTTCAATCGGAACTTCACACGGTGCATTCAAATTCAAGGTAAAACCAGGCGAGCTTCCTCCTCCTCTTCGTTTTGACATTCTCGAAGAATGTGAAAAACGCATTCCGGGGTTCCCGATTGTACTTCATGGAGCTTCCTCAGTACCTCAGGATATTGTCGCTGAGATTAATAAATATGGCGGAAAAATGGAAAACACCGCCGGGGTATCTGAAGACCAGTTGCGCAGAGCTGCAAAATCAGCAGTTTGTAAGATCAATATCGATAGCGATGGTCGCTTAGCAATGACAGCTGCTATCCGCAAGGTTTTTGTTGAAAAACCCGGCGAATTTGACCCGCGTAATTACCTGGGTCCCGCACGTGATAAATTGAAAGAACTTTATAAACACAAAGTTGTAAATGTTCTCGGCAGCGCCAATAAGGCATGATTGAATTGCCTGAAACGATTCAGCCTGAAAACTAAGATTTGGACATTAAAGGGATTAATTTATCGAGCCTGAAAACAAACCGGATTCTATCTTTGAACGATCCGGTTATTGCCTTTATATTATCAGAAACAATAAAAGGGAAATAGATCTCGAAATAATCCCATATACCCGCCTTTAAACCTGCTTCATAGAAAAAAGCTGGTTTATTATTTGTTCCTGATCCATGATCGTTCAGTAATAAATTAACAAAGGGTTTAATCGGGACTTTAGATGCTTTACCTGGCAAGTTGCTGGTTAAAGAGAGTGAGCAAAGCCAGCGGCTGTATCCAAGACTGTCATTAACAGCAGAAACAAGTCCGCCTTCCGATAAAGTCATCTCCCTCGACAAAAAAGTTTTCGGAAACTCTGTGAAGCGGTCAGGATATATTCCTTCATATAAATATTGTTCACGACCGCTTCTGCCGCTTGCTGAAAAGGAATAAAATGGATCTGAAGTATCATCTTTAAGCATCGTTCCTGTGAAAAATCTGAAGTCCAGGCCGCTTTTTTTACCTCCATAGCTGTACCTGTAATTTAGCTCAAATGATGTTTTTTGATATGACTTTCCTGATTCAAAAGAAACTGCCATGTTGAAAGGATTAATTATGGTGGTCCTGTCCAGAATATATCCATATTGCAGATACGAGCGCATTTTTGAGGGTGTGAGAGACTCTATCTGGCTGAGATCGGATGCTGCAATATAATAACCGAAAACCTTCTGATTGACCGGATCGATAGCACTATTGGGTCTGATATAAAAGTCTAATCCAATCCTGGCTCTATGATAGTCCTGAATTCCAGGCGCTCCGAACTGTTCACCTTCAAGGGTAAGAGAAGCAAGTCTTATGAAATTATCATAAGGAGTTTTATTGAAAGAAATTTTCCCATAACCTGTAATTGCCTGATTACGAAAAGAATAGAACGGCATGACAAAATATTCAACCGGCTTTGGTATGAGTGTTCCGTTTTGCAAAGCCACACCGGCCATAAAGCCATCTGTATTTGTCCAGTTAAAAGAAGGGAAATAAATTAAATATCGTTTATCAGGATCCTCAAGAGTATATAATAACTGTAGTACCACAGGATCTGCTTTGCGGAAAAGACCTGAGGTACGGATGTTGTTATTAAGTCTGAATAATTCTGTCATTTTATGATCGGGATCGATTCGAATCTCAGAATAATTTCCGGGAGTTGTATTAAACCATTTACTACCCTCAAAACCATCTTCCCATTTTTCTGAACAGACAGAATCTCCCTTTAGTTTAGCTATCAACAATGGTGCTTTTAGTTCACCCTGGTTTTTTATAAGCACCTTTCCGTCCCTGAAACGGGCAATTTTATAATCAAGCCGTTTGGTTGTACCAAGAAAATCATCAAAAAACCAGGAGAGATCCTTATCTGTGTGAGATTCAAAAACATTTCTGAGATCATCAGGGTGCGGATGTTTACCATTCCATAAACGGTAATAATCATGCATTATGGAATCATAAAGAGAATCCCCCAGGTAAACCCTGAGATAGGTAAAGCCCAGAGATGCTTTACTATAAATGATGCTTTCATAATTGCTGAAGCTGTACTCAGGAGCTGCTAGATTAATGCTCTGTTCAACGTTATTCCGGGCATTAGGAAGCCATTCAAGTTCCTGAATCCTCTGAACGGGCATTTTATCTATCTGGAAGAATTTAGCCAGCTTCCTGTTTTGCAGTTCAATTTCCCATAGTTTTTTCCCCGGATATCTGACATCCATATATCTTGATTCATTTGCACAAGTGATACTCTCATCCATATAGGGGAACATGCGTTCATCAGATCCTAATGCACTGTAAAACCAGCTGTGACAAATTTCATGAGCTATCACTTCATCGAGAAGGTATGAATCCTTTGCTACTCCAATTACCGTAAGTTCAGGATATTCCATACCATCGCCAGCGTTAAGAGCGCTTTGAACTGCCGTAAATGTATTATAAGGATAATCCCCGTTCCATTTTGAAAAGTACCATATAGCATTATTTATGTATGAGACAGCTTTTCGCCAGAGATGTGCCTCCTGGTCAGTAAACATTGCCCATGTTGTAACATCCCTTCCGGTTTCCGGAAGCCTGACATTTCCTTTTAGCACATGAAATCTCTTATCTGCAAACCAGGCGAAATCGTGGATATTATTCTCAATGTACCGCAAAGTTTTCGTTTGTTTTGCTGAGGGAGGGAAACCTTCCCTGAGATAGTCAGGTATTCTCATCCAGGCCGTATCTGAAGAAAGTTTATTGAGCCATTTCTTTTCTTCTTCGTTCTGCAGTTTTCCTGTTGCTCCTACAATATAATTAGCCGGTAATGTAATTCTAACGTCGAATCTGCCATATTCCGAATAAAATTCACCCTGATCAAGGTACGGCATCTGATGCCAGCCTTGTCTGTCATAAACTGCCGGTTTGGGATACCACTGTGAGATCTGGTATGATTCCCCGATATGACCCATACGCGATGTGACTCCTTCTGGAATTTTAACATGAAAAGGGGTGTTTATATAAATTGTGTCACCAGGTTTGAGAGGTTTGTCAAGCAGCAGCTTGCAGATATCAGGAAACCCCGGCAAAAGATTCCATTTAATAATATTGCCTCCAACCTCGAAATTTAAGGAATCTATATATCCTTTTAAGTCCGGATCGTTGAATAATTTTGACTTTCCATCCCTCCTGATAAGCTGTTTCGCTAACTCTGTTTGATTGTCAGAATATGCATTTGGCCAGAGGTGAAAATATATAAATCCAAGAGTATCAGGAGAATTGTTAATATATTCAACAGACTCATATCCATTCAATTCATGCTTCAGGTCATTAAGAGTCACATGAATTTCATAATTTACTTTCTGTTGAAAATAGGCCTGGGAAGATACTCTCAGAAATGGAGTGGCAACTATCAAACCCTGAAGAAAGAATTTCCTGAAAGGAAATTTATAAAGTATCTGACGAATTTTACGGGGTGATTTTTTCATCTTATAAAAAAAGAAGCAAGAAAACTTTAACTTTATCTCCGGGAACAATGTATTTATAAATTTAATATAAACTCAGGTATGAAACTCATTTTTTCAATCTTATTGTTCACAATCAGCGGTATTGCATTCTCACAAGTTTCTGAAAATTCAAAAGAAAACCAGGCCAATATACTTCCTGTCCGTGGCTTTTGTATTGCAGCTCCACAACCTAAGGAGATCGATGAGTTCATTAAATTCATTGATGAGGAACTTGCCCCCCGGTCGGTGAATACCCTTATCCTGAGGGTGGATTATAATTATCAGTATGAAAGCCATCCTGAATTGCGTGATTCAGTTGCCCTTTCGAAAAAGGAAGTTAAAAAACTGGTTGCAGTATGTAAAAAAAATAATATAAGAATTATACCACAGGTAAATCTTCTTGGTCACCAGTCATGGGCCGGCAAAATTGGAAATTTATTGAGGGTTTATCCTCAATTTGATGAGACCCCGTTAGTTAAGATGCCTGAGAAATATGTGTGGCCAAATGTCGACGGATTGTATTGCAAGAGTTATTGTCCCCTTAATCCGGATGTTCATGGGATTGTATTTGACATAATAGATGAGATATGCGATGTATTTGATGCTGAGGCATTCCATGCAGGCATGGATGAGGTCTTTTATATAGGTGAAGCGCAATGTCCGCTATGTTCCGGAAGGGATAAAGCAGAACTGTTTGCCAGTGAAGTTCGTACCATAAGAGATCACCTTGCTCTGAAAGGCCGTAAACTTTGGATATGGGGTGACCGGCTGCTAGATGGAAAAACGACAGGACTGGGAGAATGGGAGGCAAGCTATAACAATACATACAGGGCTGTTGACATGATTCCGAAAGACGTGATTATATGCGACTGGCATTATGACCGGCCTGATCAGACCCCGGTTTATTTTGCGATGAAGGGATTAAGTGTTATTACCTGCCCCTGGAGAAACCCGCGAAATGCTGTCATTCAGGCACAGGATATGATAAAGTTCAGAAACTGTTCCACACCCGAAATGAAAGATCGTTATTTGGGAATAGTTCAAACAGTCTGGTCAGGCGCCGGGCAATTTCTTGATAATTATTATGGCAGGAGACCTGAAAACTCAGAAAATTCACAGGTAAGTTGCTTTAAAGCCTTGTTTACAGAAATTCAGAAAATATCAAAATCGCAATGAGAGGTTATTACGAGAATGACATACGATTCACGACTCACGGCTCACGACACAGGAAATCCAATTCCTTTCTTCCTTGAGTCGTGTGTCTTGAATCGTGAGCCCTTTGTTCTACTTATAAGTTTTTGTCATTGAAGACGGTATGATGATTATAAAATCAGCCAGTCCTTTGTTATCATCGCTCATTTTTTCGATATCGTCCTGAAGAACAGCAGAGATAGTGGTAATTTTAATTGAAGGATTATATTTATTCAGGTACCAGAGAATTCCCAAATGCCTGTCGGAATGATAGCTGCCATTGTAATGAAGGAGAATCTGACCTTTCTGCCAGTTATTTACTATCGATTTTGCCATAGTAGCATCCTTTAATGCCTGGGCTTTAGGAAGGTTTTCACTTACCTTGCCGCTCATAGCTCCGCCTATTGAACTTCCCATTGAAAGCATATCTTTATAGCATGCAAGTTCCGGATCATATTCAACCGGAAGCGGCACAATATATTTAAGCTCATCCGGGAAGATGTTCTGAAGCGCCTCAAACCCTCCGGCTGCAACAACGGCAGCATACCGGCGGGGGATATTTGAAGCCACAAATTTTAATCCGTTGTCCTTTGCAAAATTCAACAGCGGCTTATAATCAGTTGCATAGTTTTTCCATAAACGGGCTTCAGTTTCAAAAGAGCTTTCTTTAATTATTCCTGCAAAATATTCATCGATAAGTATTTGATTATCTGTCTCGAACATTTCAGCCGAGAGGATAAGATCTTTACCTTTGGCTGAAAAAAGACTCCTGGTTAATTCCAGCTCCAGCCAATGAGCTATAGGGTTATCGTGAAGTTCACCAAAAAAGACAACATCAGATTTCGATGCAGCTTTAAGTATATCCTCATAATCAGCCTTTTTACCTTCTCCTGTAAATATTTTATAGGCTGGTTTATCCTGTGAAAATGCCCGTAACGACATGATAAGAATTAACAAAGTTGCGGATAATTTCATCTTGATTACTGTGTTTTAATTAAATAAATGAGGAGTCAAAGGAAGAAACTATAATCTAAACCGCAAAATTCATTAAGAAATTCGCTTTCCTCGGTGGCCCTCCGTGAATCCTCAGTGGATCTCTGTGAAACTAAAAAATAAGAACATACACTGAGTTGCACAGAGGTAGAACAGATGACGCAGAGAAAACCTGTTTGACAGGTTGTTAATAGTTTTCAAAAAAAAGGACATGCCAGAGCACGTCCTTTTTCAACATGTAAAAAACTTATTTTAAACCAAACCGATAGCTGAATTTAATAAGGAAGACATTGTGAGGAGTATTTAAGCCTTTATTGAACAGATTTCCGATGTCGTTGAAATAATTCATCTGACCTGAATCGGTGTAATAACTTCTTGTCTGACTCCAGACAAGGAATAACGTCGATCCCGGGCTGTATTCCCATCTTACCACGAAGTTTGAAAGAAACTGCTTCACATTGAAATCATTTTTCCCAATTGTATAATCGATTTTTCCATCAGAATTTTCATCGATGTTATAATGATCCGTATCAAAGGATATTTGGTTATCATTGTAAGTCCAGAACCTGTCTCTGTACCTGGTTGCCATAGGCTCGGTAATAAATTTATAATTATAATACTTCCCGGTTGCTACAAACGGTTGTCCCCAGTATTGTAAAGTAAGGTTGGGGCTCAGATTAAGATTCACCCTTAAAGATGTACTTATAGTTTTCTGATCGATACTTGCAAAAATGTACCTTGGAATTCCATTATAGCTTGTCTGTTCAACATATTGAAGTTCAGAGTATGACTTGTTATATGAAGGGCTAAGGGTAAAAACAAGATAATTTGTTGGCTTGTAAGAAATGTCCACTTCCGCGTACAAATTATTGGAGCTGTTTTCAAAACCTGCCGACCCGTTTGCAAAAACATTGAAGACCAGCTTTTTACGATTATCAGTTGAGAATCCTATTCTCGGATTGACACTTCCGGGCAATCTCATCATAGGTCCTCCACGAAGCATATCACTGGAAAGCATTGAAGTGCTGAGGCTTCCACCGGTCCATACACTCCAGAAATTTTTCAGGTTAATATTGGCATTCCATTCATAGCCTTCTCCTACCATATCGCCTCCAAAATTATTAATGACAAAAATATCAGAATTGAGATTGAAGCTCTTGTAAATTCCTTTCGGATTAAACTGGTTGTATCCGGCCCATAGAACAGAGAGGATCTGATCTGTTGTACGCATATAACCCAGGTCATTGATCTCAAAGCCGGGGGTTTTCCACAATACTGCACCAATGAAATTCCAGTGTCCGTTTTGTTTCATCAGCTCCATTCTTCCTCCTGCACCTGTAAGTGAAGTTTTGTTGGTATCCAGTAAGGCGTAGTTTTTATCTGGTCGCTGAAAATAATGTGCAGATGATTCCTGTGTGTTAGTGATTGCTTTCTTAGAACCCTCAACCAAACTTAAAGCGGTATTGATGTTAAACATCCAGTTTTTATTCTTGAAGTATTGTGTAAAATCGATTCCTCCGGTATAAGCCGCCTTATGCAATACATCTCTTACATCGGCATCGAGTTCCCTGTTTGTGCTGGTAAAAATCCCGCCGATAATTGTGTTGCCATTGTTAATGTCCTTTTGTACACGGCCAACGAAATAATTTGTCAGTGGCTCCACAGTTGCATATTTTCTTCCTCCGATTGTATCAATTTCCGCCTTTTCCTGGGCAGTCATTGCCTCAACAATTCCAATAGAAAGTCCGTCTTTGGTCTTTCCGGTAAGTTTAACTGCACCGAGAATATCAGTTCGGGTAGGAATATCAGCAAACCAGCTGTCTTTCATGTAAGGATATACTTGCGGTTGTCTGCCGATCCTTCTGGAATAGAAGAGATTATCGTTACCAACACCTCCGTCACCAATACCTAACCCGAAGTTTGTTATATTGTTTCCTTCTATAAAGAATGGACGCTTCTCAGTAAAAAAAGTTTCATAAGCAGAAAGGTTTACAACAGACGGGTCAGCTTCCACCTGGCCAAAGTCGGGATTAATTGTCAGGTCCATCGTCATGTTATTAGTGATACCTATTTTAGCGTCTATACCACCATTCAGTTTTGACAGTTTTCCTGTTGCCTGGAAAGGATTTTCCGGTTCAGCCTGAAACGTTTCTGTTCTGGCAACACCGTATGGGGTTATATCAAAAATTTTCCGTGGTCTGATTTGCTCCAGTCCTTTTAGTTCTCCAAAAAGATGAACCAATCCGGGAGCGTCTCTTGGAATATGCTGCCAAAAGGTTTGTTCGTTCTTCCTGTACAAAATTCTTGCAACATCAAGGCCCCAGCCATCAGATGAACTTTTATCGAACCTAACCTGGCTAAAAGGAATTTTCATCTCGGCAACCCAGCCATCTTTGTTGACGGAAGTTTCTACCCACCAGTTAGGGTCCCATGAAGCATCCTGATTTTGCCCATCATTTGTGAACATCTGGTCATACTTGACACCTGCTGAACTTACGCCAAACAAAAAGCCTGTCCGCAGGTCATGAAAACTATCAATAATTATTCCGACAAGGTCGCCATCTGCTTCATCCCTTCTTGTCAAACGGTTGACGATACTGTCAGGAGATGTATCGTAAGCCTTGATTGCCACATACAGATTATTCTCGTCAAATAAAATCTTGAATTCGGTCCTTTGAGTTTCCGGCTGGCCATTATACGGCTGATTTTGAATAAAACCACCGGCCCATGTTCCGGACTTCCATGCTTCATCATCCAATACTCCGTTGATAACAGGAGGGATAGATATCTGTGTTGCGGTATATTGCTTCTTCTCAGGATCCTGCCCGGAAAGAAACGGGAGAAGAATAAATAAGAGCAGTATAGAGATAAGAATTCGTTTCATGAAGAGTTTGATTTAGTGGTTTTCTCAATAAGGACGTAAAAGATTGGATTTTGATGCAAAAGATCATCAATTTTTATTATTTATTTTTTACCTCACCCCAACCCCTATCCCAGGGAAGATGGGCTATTTATCTGTTTATTATTTAGTTGCCTTTTTAGGCACTAACCTTAGGCGATGAAAAGAGTCTATTCTCAAAGACCCCCAAGTGGGAGGGTTAGAAAAAGACACCTTAACAGGGATGTTACCCTATCCGTAAAGACGGATAAATTCAAAAGTATTGCCTGTATATTCCAGGAACTTCAGAAAGTCATCTTTCGAAATGACCAATGAAGCTGTGTTTATATTCGGATGAAAAGTAAGTCTGTCAAATTCATTCAATTTCTCATCAATAAACAGGTGGACATTTTTTTGAGAGTCATTAATAAGACCAAATGGAGAAACGGAACCAGGTTCGATGCCAAGATATTTTTTTAGTCGCAGGTCGGAAGCAAACGTAAGTTTCCCCTGTTTTAAACGTTTTTCCAGGTCCCTTATATTAAGCTGTCTCAGGTGTTCAAGTATAACCAGATAGTGTTTGTCTCCTTTATGATTGCGAAAGAATATGTTCTTACATCTTCCTGAATTGTAATTTTTCCAGTGGACTTTAGCATCTTCAATGGTCGCAAGCGGAGGATGTTCATGATACTCAAACTGAATATTCAGCTTTTCGAAAAGCAGATAAAGTTCTTTTTGTCCCCTCATCAGGAATCACCTTTTTTCGGGATAAATAAAAATTCCATTTCGGCAAGCAAGGCAATATCCATTCCACCTTCTTTCAGGTCTATATCTTCTTCCTCATAATACCATTCAACAATAACCGGTATTCCACGAGGTATAAGTCTTTTCAACTCTATAAAAATGTCATACAGGAATTTCGCTGACGATGAATTGAAATAAATCAAATCGGTCTTGAATTTTAGAGGGCACCCGGGTGCATAACTCTTATTCTTTCCTTCAATAAGTTCATTAACGAAGGCAACAACCCATTCAATAACAGGGTAATACATTGCACGAACGTCTTCAGGAGAAGATATTCCACCGATTAGAAAAATATTTTCCTCAGGTGAAAAGTTAACCTCTGGTGTTGTACTTGTGGGTTTAATATATAGTTTTTGCATCTGTCTTCCTTTTTACAAAATTGCCCCAATAATTTAATAAACGCAAACCTTTTTAATTTGTTTATAGCTATAATAATTTATTATTTTCATCCTCAGGGCAATAGCCGGTATCTTCCAGGAGTGAACTTTTTGAATAGGCATCTACTGCCAGCCTGTCGCAGATCTCATTCTCGGTGTTATTAGCATGGCCTTTTATCCATACAAACCTGACATGATGTTGCCGGTAAATCTTCAGAAACCTGAGCCATAGATCCGGATTTTTTTTCTTTTTGAAAGCTTTTGATTCCCATTGGAATACCCATCCTTTTTCGACGGCATCTGCAATATATTTTGAATCGGTGTAAACAACTACCCTGCTGCCGGCAATTTTCAGGGACTCAAGCCCTTCAATAACTGCCAAAAGCTCCATCCTGTTATTTGTCGTAAGCCTGTATCCCGCTGATTTTTCAAGCCTGTGATTACCCGAAATAAGTACAACGCCAAATCCTCCCGGACCCGGGTTTCCGCTTGAAGCTCCGTCGGTATATATAGTTATTTCACCTGGCATGATGCAGTACAATACCTGTATTGGTAACGAAAAGCTTTATTGCGATCGATAACAGTATGACGCCAAATACTTTTTTGAGGATCTGAAGTCCTCCTGCACCCAGTATTTTTTCAAATATTGAAGTTAATTGTAATACAAGATAAATTACTATCATATTTAGAACGAGGGCAATAAAAATATTAATTGTTTGATATTCAGCTTTTAAAGACAAGATTGTAGTAATTGATCCGGCTCCGGCGATTAAAGGAAAGGCTATCGGGAATATTGATCCGCCGTCGTGTGAATCTTGTTTAAAGAGTTCTATACCAAGGATCATTTCCATGGCTATCAAAAAAATGATAAAAGAACCGGCGATTGCAAAAGATGATACATCGATGCCGAAGATTCCAAGCAAAGGACTTCCTATGAATAAAAAAGCCAGAAGTATTAAGAATGACACAAGTGTGACTTTAACTGATTTAATATCACCGGATTTGGACTTAATATCAATAATAATAGGTATTGATCCGGGTATATCAATAATTGCGAAAAGAACCATAAAAGCAGCAAGGATCTCTATCAGGCTAAAATGCATAATTCAAAATTTGGTGCAAAGATAATCAAATTTCATTTTTTCTCTGTGTAACTCAGCGCTTCTCTGTGTCACTCCGTGTAAGTTCTTATTTTTTTGTTACACAGAGTGACACTGAGGTACCACAGAAGGCCACAGAGGTAAAAAATGATACATATTGGCGACAAAAAAATACCCCTTCTCTCCATGAGAAAGCTATAAGGATGAGTTAAATATTCTGTTACTGAACTATAGTCATCTCATCAACAAGATGTTTGGCACCGGAATAAATATCCATTATCCAGAGGACATATCGGATATCTACAACGATTGTTCTTTGAAGTTCAGGTTCATACGCAATATCGCCGCTCATTGATTCCCAGTTACCATCAAATGCCAGTCCTATTAATTCTCCATTCCCATTCATTACCGGGCTGCCGGAGTTACCTCCGGTAATATCATTGGTAGTAAGGAAGCAAACAGGCATATAACCTTTAGAAGAACCATATCTTCCGTATTCTTTCTTATTGTTCAGATCAATGAGTCTTTTGGGAAGATCGAATTCATAATCGCCTGGTTTATACTTATCTACAACACCCTGAAGAGTAGTATAATATTTATAGGTAACTGCATCCCTGGGATCATAATCCTGCACAGTCCCATATGAAAGACGCATGGTTGAATTTGCATCAGGATACTGCGTTTTTTCGGGAATCATCTCCATTAAAGCCGCGATCCAGAGTCTTTTACCTGTGGCGAGTTGTGCATCAAACTGTCCTGATTCCTTTGATATATCACCTGCGGTCTTATAAGCTGAAGTGGCTGTAAGGTAAACGGGATCACTTTCAAGTGCTTTAAGAACAGGCTTACTGAGGAATGCGTTCAGTTTTGCTTCACTTGCAAATACAGATTTGGCAAACAGATCGTCAACGAACTTATCAATATTCCCTTTAAATTTCTTATCAACAACATTTAAATAAAAATCAGGAAGGAATTTAGCTGGTATATCTGCCCTGTAGAGTTTCAGCATCGCTTTCATCGATTTATTATCTGTTGAAGGATTATAGTCCTTATAAAAGTTGGTGCTGCTATTTTTAATCTGAGTTACCGCATCTGATATTTTCTGATTATCTTTTGCCTTGAGCGCTGTAATCAGACCGGCAACCCCGCGGTTCATACCAAAAAGCTCACACCCCTGCATGCATTCGCTTAGATATTGAAGTGCGTTGTAATATTCTGCTCTGCTCTCAATTGCAGTTTTTATCATATTCAGAGCTTCACCGTATTTCGCTTTGCGATCGGGATCAGCAACTACCCATTTATTAAACTGGTTCTCAAGTTCCTCTTTCTTCGCTTTCACATTTAGTCTTTCAAGTCCACCTTTCTGACCAATGGAATATTTCCAGTAGTTTGAAGAACCAAAATATTTTGCTGAATACTGAATATTTACCTTCTGATCAGCCTGCATATCCTTCATCCATATATCCTGCTTTATCCCGCGTATTTTAATCCTGTCGGGATGCACAATCTGCAGCTGTTCATTTACTTCGTAAGATGTCATATATCTGTTAGTCCTTCCGGGATAGCCAAGGATCATGGTAAAGTCACCTTTATTGCGATCTTTTATTGAAACCGGAAGAAAATGTTTGGGTTTAAGTGGAATATTATCTTTTGAATATGGAGCAGGTTTCCCATCTGGTCCTGAATAGACCCGGAAAACACTGAAATCACCAGTATGACGGGGCCATTCCCAGTTATCAGTATCAGAACCAAATTTGCCTATTGAAGATGGAGGTGCCCCAACTAAACGGACATCATTATATCTCTCATAAACAAGGAGATAAAAATAATTTCCGCCATAAAAACTTGCTACATTTGTCCTGTAATTATTTCCTTCACCAGCTTTCTTTTCAATCGCCTGTCGTGCATCACTTACTGCTGTGGCGCGATCTGTCTCGCTCATGCCCTGCTTAACATTTGCAAGGATCTGACTGGTCACATCTTCAATTCTTATGAGGAATGTTACCGAAAGGTTAGGATTTGGAAGCTCTTCTTCTTTCGTCATTGCCCAGAAGCCGTCACGGAGATAATCGTGGTCAACACTGCTATGAGCCTGGATGGAACCATAACCGCAATGATGATTTGTAAGAACAAGCCCTTGCGGGGAAACTATTTCTGCTGTACATCCACCTCCAAAAATAACAACAGCATCTTTAACACAAACTTTGTTGAGGCTGTAGATATCTTCGGCCGAGAGCTTCAGACCCAGTTCTGTCATTTTGCCCATATTTAATTTTTCGATAAGCGGCAACAGCCACATACCCTCATCTGCTTTTGCTTTGAATCCAAAACTGAGGACAAGGATTAATAAGAGTGCAAACAATTTTTTCATATAGTATAACTTGTTTAGATTGATTTTAAATTATCCGTCAAAGATAGCTTTAAAAATTAATAACGGGATATTCAAAATTCTAATTTCAGCTGTGTATCGAAAAGGTTAAATGATTTTCTATGGTAGGGCGTTATTCCATATTTCATTATGGCTGCCCTGTGAAAAGAGGTGGGATATCCTTTATTCTTATTCCAGCCAAATTCGGGGAATTCATTATGAATATTTTCCATAAACTCATCGCGGAAGGTCTTTGCAAGAATTGAGGCAGCTGCAATTGAGAAAAAAAGTCCGTCGCCTTTTACGATTGTTTTATAATTAATGTCTTTATAGGGGTAAAACCTGTTACCGTCAATAAGCAGGAACTGGGGAACCGTTTCAAGACCCTCAATTGCAATATGCATGGCTTTTATTGAAGCCCTGAGTATATTCATTTCATCAATTTCAGTATTCTCAACAAATGCTACCTTCCAGCATATTGCAGAGCTAATTATTTCATCCTTTAAAAGAGCTCTTTGTTTAGCTGAAAGCTTCTTCGAATCATTGAGAACAGGATGTTTATAGTTTTTTGGAAGAATAACTGCTGCCGCCACAACCGGTCCTGCCAGGCAACCTCTGCCTGCTTCATCGCACCCCGCTTCGGTAAGATTATGATATAGAAACGATTTGAGCATTATAAATTTGTTTGCACAAAGGTACACAAGGGCCATGAATAACACAAGTTAACGGTTTTTAAACAAGTTATTAACATATTTGTCAACAAAAATTATTGCTTTTTCAAAAAAGCATTTATATTTGATCTTCCTGAACAAATATAAGATGACTAAAGGGACTAAGGTTTTAATACTACTATTATTATTATTTTCACGGACAAACGGTTTTTCCCAGCAATTGTCTCACCAGGTACTGGTTCCTGCTGCCGGATTAGCAACTGCAGGAGTGTTAAATTATTCACAGACTATTGGAGAGACAGCGGTTGAAATATTCAGTAATGCAGGTTTTGTCCTGACACAGGGATTTCAGCAACCAGGCATAAAATATACGACGGATATCCCCCCGGAAGGTACCGGAGTTGATGTCTACCCGAATCCTGCAACAGATTTTATTAATGTTAAATTATATGGGGATGAAGCCCGAAAATTCAGGATTGAGGTGATTAATATTACAGGGATGGTTGTTAATTCGATGACTATGGATTTTACGGACAAGTATTATTATATACAGCAGGTTGATGTTACCAGTCTGAAATTTGGTTTATATTTTGTAAGGGTAACCAGCGATGACGGGACAATTAAAAGAGTTTTTAAAATAGAAAAAATGTAATCCGGAAGACTATGGCTTTGAAAGGTATTAAGAGGCATTTTACATTGCTAATATTTTTGATTTTCGGTTTTTCATCTTTTGGGCAGAATGTCCCTCTGGGCATATTTTATCAGGCTGTGGCAAGAGATAATACCGGGAAGGAACTTGTCAACAAAAATATCGATGTGAAATTTTCAATCATCATCGGTAATCCACTTGGAACAGTTGTTTACCAGGAGCTCTATTCGGATGTTACCACATCAAAATTTGGAGTTTTTTCATTGATCATTGGTCGCGGGACACCTACAGGCGGTATCTATACCGATCTGTCCCAGATTCAATGGAACACAGCTTTTCATTATCTCAAAGTAGAAGTAAAATTCGACAATGATTTTATTGATATGGGAACCATGCAGTTCCTTGCCGTGCCATATGCACTTTATGCACAGAAATCACTTGAGCCCGGGCCACAGGGACCAAAAGGTGATCCGGGTGATCCGGCATCTGATAAACAGACACTTTCGTTTGATGGCAACAATCTTTCAATCTCCAACGGAAATACGGTAAACCTTTCATCTCTTAATATACCTCCCCAGCTTACATTAATAGGAGATACTCTTTCAATACTGGGAGGTAACAAAGTTGCATTAACCAATCAGATCCAGGATCTGCAGCTTGATGTCAACAACCTTCTTAAAATAACAAAAAATCCTTCTGCGACTGCAATTGATCTGAGTCCGTTTAAACAAAACCTTTCCTATAATAATACTACCGGATTGTTGAGTATTTCCAATGGTACAGGCGCTGATCTTTCAGCGCTGCAGACGGCGGGAATTCAGGATATTCATCTGACAGGCAATCAGCTTACAATAGATAAAAATCCTTCTTCAACCGGCGTTGATCTGAGTAAGTATATGGATAACACGGATAATCAGCAGTTAACATTTACAGAATCAAGTAAATCGCTTTCAATATCGGGAGGAAACAGTGTGACTCTTGGTTCCCAGATTTCTTTTAGGGCAAGAAAGGTGGTTGAAGATGTAGGGCTCTCAGTTGGCCTTGATTACGATTTTATTACTCCGGCAATAGATTATAATGATGGATCTGGGTTTGATAGTTCTACTGGGATTTTTACAGCTCCAATAGCGGGGATTTATACTTTTATTGTAGGTTATAGTGCGGGGAATAATGGCGACCTAAAGACTTTAAAGTTTTTTCTTAATGGCTCAAGTTATGAAATCTTGAATTCTAACATTAATAGTGGATCATCACTTACAAGATCGATAACAATGAAATTAATGGTTGGAGATAAAGTCAAAGTGAGTATTAGCATAGGAGGATATGCTAGTACTTTGGGGTCTGGTACAGGATCTTTTTCCGGCTACAAGGTTTATTAATGGAACACCTCCGGGGGAAAGTATTTTTTCTTTTTGTTCTAAATCCTGCCATATCCCTTTGAGATTCCTCATTAATCCACCATATAACACATAGGATGTGTAAGTGAGGTTGGTGGATTAATTCGGAATGACACTTTCTGTTTGGGACAAAGGAGGGGAAGAAGCGGCGATTCTCCAGCGGAGATATGGTAGAATCGCCGCTTCTTCCCCTCCCCCCTCATAAAATTGAAATGTCATTCCGAAAGAAACCGCCAGCTGGCGGTTGAATGAGGAATCTCCTGCTCCCGAAACATCCCATCTTAAAAATGTTGTCACTAGTGGTAGCGTTAGCGAGGAATCTCCATATCCCTTTTTGTAACTTAATAAAAAGAACAGATAATCTTATTCCCTCTTTTCTATCCCGATTCTGATCGACCTGAAGACCAGGAAGGTAAATAAAGTCGCTGCAAAAACACCCATCACATCACTTGACACATCTTTTATGCTGCATGTCCTTCCGGGAATAAGCTTCTGATGCAACTCATCAAGAACAGCAAACAGGATCAGGCTCACCGCTATAATTATAATCTTCTTCCAATTGATCCTGAATTCACCTCCTGCAAATGAAAGAAAAGTCATGAATGTCAGAATTCCATATTCACAAAAATGCATCATATAATCGAGCCTGATCTCAGATTTTGCAGTATGTATCTTTAATGTCGGAATATTCGGTATAGATGACAAAATAATTATAGTTAAAACCCAGGCAATTAAAAAATACCTGGCAATGGGACGGATATATATTATTAGTTTCAACATGCTTGTTTAAGAGAATGCCAAAATTAAAGTTTTATCTCCTATAGTTTTAGGATAAAAGACTAAATTTGTCCAAAAATTCAGAAATGATAACTAATGAACAGATAAAAGCTTTATCGGGACGCCGCGACGCGTTAAGGAGGTATCTTTGACATCGAGGGGAAACTGGAACTCATCGCGGAAAAAGAAAACCTGTCCCAACAACCTGGTTTATGGGATGATCCTAAAAAGGCTGAAGATCTTCTGAAAAGCATTGCACAACTAAAAAGCTGGACAACAGCATTCGACAAAATAAATTCAGCCATCGATGATATCAATGTAATAAATGACTTTTACAGGGAGGGAGAAGCAACTGAAGAAGAAGTTGATAACCAGTATCAGAACTGTCTTTCCATGATCGAAGACCTTGAGGTCAGGAATATGCTGCAGAAAGAGGAGGACCAGCTTGGGGCAATTCTGAAAATAAACTCGGGTGCCGGAGGTACAGAAAGCAACGACTGGGCTGCAATGCTCATGAGGATGTATCTGCGTTGGGCCGAAAGAAACAACTATAAGGTAAAAGAGCTTGATTATCAGCCTGGTGATGAGGTTGGCATAAAGACTGTGACACTGGAGATTGATGGTGAACGGGCATATGGATATCTTAAGAGTGAAAACGGGGTGCACAGGCTTGTAAGGATTTCACCATTCAACGCACAGGGAAAACGTCAGACAACTTTTGCTTCGGTTTTTATATCACCCCTAGTTGATAACAATATTGAAATTGAAATTAACCCGGCTGATATTACATGGGATACATTCCGGTCGAGTGGTGCAGGGGGACAGAATGTTAACAAGGTTGAGACAGCTGTCAGGTTAAGGCATAAACCTTCAGGACTGGTAATTGAAAACCAGGAGACACGATCGCAGCTCAATAATAAAGAGAACGCGATGAGGATCCTTAAATCGCAGCTTTATGAACTTGAGTTGAGAAAACAACAGGAGGAGCAGGCGAAAATTGAAGGGGAGAAGAAAAAGATTGAATGGGGCTCACAGATAAGATCTTATGTGCTGCATCCATATAAAATGGTTAAGGACTTGCGCACAAACCATGAGACCGGGAATGTTCAGGCAGTTCTGGATGGTGACCTGAATCCGTTCATAAAATCTTTCCTGATGGAGTTTGCGGGGAAATAATCTTAGATTCTATGCTCATCACAATATGATAAATTTCATAAAAACTATGCTCGCCGATTCATTTAATTTGTGTTTTAAATTTCAACTCTGAGTCGAATGGCGCAAAAGGAGAAATTATTTGATCAGTTTCCTCCGGTGACAACAAAGGAGTGGATGGATAAGATCAATTCTGACCTGAAGGGAGCTGATTTTAATAAAACACTTGTCTGGAAACCAAATGAGGGATTTGAGGTACATCCATTTTACCGGATGGAAGATATTGAGAACCTCATGTATATAAACACACTCCCGGGTCAGTTCCCATATCTGAGAGGTACAAAGGTCAGTAATAATAACTGGCTGATCAGACAGAATATTGAAGTAACCAATTATTCAGAAGCGAACAGAAAGGCGTTGACGATCCTTATGAAAGGGATTGACTCACTTGGATTTATTATTGCTGACCCGGAATCAGTTAATGAAAGAAATTTTGATCTTCTCCTCGAAAGAATCTTCCCCGGAGGAGTCGAAATAAATTTTCTCTCCAATGGCAAAGCAAAGGAGATAATTGATCTGATAATAAACTATATAAAAAAATCTTTTTCTGACCCGGACAAAATCAGAGGGGCTATTGAAGCTGATCCGTTGAGCAGACTAATGCTGAATGGCACCTTATGTATTCCTCCGGAACAGGGATTTGATTATCTGGCTTCAGTTGTTAATTCGGCTGCTTTTCTTCCTAACTTCAGGGTTATCCATCTGAATGCTTCGAACTTTAATAATGCCGGCGCCGACATTGTTCAGGAACTTGCGTTCGCGGTTTCGATGGGGAGCGAGTACATGTCACAACTTACCGAAAGGGGAATAAGCGCTGATGTTGCTGTTTCAAAGATCAGGTTTAGTTTCGGAACCGGATCAAACTATTTCCCTGAGATTGCCAAGCTGAGGGCCGCACGTCTCCTCTGGTCCGTTGTCACTAACGGTTTTCATCCTGAAAACAGTGAAAATATCAAAATGGATATTCATTGTGTGACAAGTGAATGGAATAAAACAGTTTTTGACCCATTTGTAAACATGCTCAGGACTCAGACTGAAGCAATGTCGGCTATTCTCGGGGGAACAGATTCACTTACAATAGAACCTTTTGACATCGTTTTCAGGCATCCTGATGAATTTTCTGAAAGAATAGCACGGAACCAGCAACTGATACTAAAGGAAGAAGCTTATTTCGATAAGGTGGCAGATCCTGCCGCAGGTTCATATTATATTGAAAACCTCACAAGTCTGATTGCAGAAAGCGCCTGGAAATTATTCCTTGAAATTGAAGATCAGGGCGGGTTTCTTTCCTGTCTGAAATCAGGATTGATACAGAAAAAATTGTCGAATTCGGCATCAAGTAGAAGATCGGATATTTCAAGCGGCAAAGAGATACTGCTTGGGACAAACAAATTTCCAGATTTAAATGAAAAAATCCTTTCAGGAATTGATTTAACCAGAGGATTTAAATCGCCGGTTTTGGCAAATGATCTTGAGATTGAGCCAATAATACTTTTCAGAGGATCAGAGGAATACGAAAGGTTAAGATTAGAAGGCGATAAAGGAGAAAAAATTTAGACTATGAAGCCAAAATTCCGATATAGCGACCTAAAAACGCTCCTTGTCACTGAAAAGGATTACCTGGAGTGGGAGAAAGATAATAACCTAAAAAAAGATTGGGTAACTCCGGAAATGATCCCGATAAAGAGCGTTTACACAAAAGAGGATCTGGCAGGAGTGGAACATCTTAATTATGCTGCCGGGTTACCTCCATTTTTACAGGGACCCTATTCGGGCATGTATACAATGATGCCATGGACCATCAGGCAGTATGCAGGATTCTCTACAGCTGAAGAATCAAATGCATTTTACAGGCGTAACCTGGCTGCCGGGCAGAAAGGATTGTCAGTAGCTTTTGACCTCGCCACTCACAGGGGATATGATTCGGATCATGAAAGAGTTGCAGGGGATGTTGGCAAAGCCGGAGTAGCAGTTGACTCAATTCTTGATATGAAATTGCTTTTTGACCAGATACCGCTCAATAAAATGTCTGTATCAATGACAATGAATGGAGCTGTGCTGCCAATAATGGCATTTTATATTGTTGCGGCACTTGAACAGGGAGCCCGGTTAGATGAATTATCAGGAACAATCCAGAATGATATTCTGAAAGAATTCATGGTGAGGAACACTTATATTTATCCTCCTGAATTTTCAATGAGAATAATTGCTGATATTTTCCGGTATACTTCAGAAAAAATGCCGAAATTCAATTCAATAAGCATCTCAGGTTATCACATGCAGGAGGCGGGAGCGACGTGCGATATAGAACTTGCCTATACACTCGCCGACGGACTGGAATACCTGAGAACGGGAATTAAAGCAGGACTTGATATCGATGCTTTTGCTCCCAGGATTTCATTTTTCTGGGCGATCGGCATGAACCATTTCATGGAAATTGCCAAGATGAGAGCGGCAAGGATGTTATGGTCAAAAATTGTCAGTGAGTTCAATCCTAAGAATCCCAAATCGCTGGCTCTGAGAACTCACTGTCAGACATCGGGATGGAGTCTGACCGAGCAGGATCCTTACAATAATGTGGGGCGCACCTGTATAGAATCTATGGCTGCCGTATTGGGGCACACACAGAGTCTTCATACAAATGCTCTTGATGAGGCTATAGCGTTGCCAACAGATTTTTCAGCACGGATTGCCAGAAACACTCAGATATATATCCAGGAGGAGACACAGGTTTGCAGGGCAATTGATCCCTGGGCAGGGTCATACTACGTTGAGACCCTTACGCACGAAATTGTTCATCGGGCCTGGGAGCATATAAAGGAAGTTGAAAGTCTTGGAGGAATGGCAAAAGCAGTCGAATCAGGAGTTCCAAAGATGAGGATAGAAGAGGCTGCTGCAAGGGCTCAGGCCAGAATTGATTCAGGAGTGCAGACAATAGTCGGGACAAACAGATATAGGCTTGAAAAAGAAGATCCGATCGAAACACTGGAAGTTGATAATTCAGCTGTCCGTGAATCGCAGATAATAAGGCTGGCTAAACTTCGTGCCGAAAGGAACGAGACTGAATGCCAGATTGCTCTTGATGCAATAACCAAATGTGTTCAGACTGTTGAAGGTAACCGTCTTGAATTAGCCATTGCGGCAGCTGAAAAACGGGCCAGTCTGGGCGAAATATCTTATGCATGTGAAAAAATTGTCGGGAGGTACAAAGCAGTGATACAGACTATATCAGGCGTTTATTCATCGGAGTACAAATCCGATGATGATTTTAAAGAAGCAAAGGCACTTGTTGCCAGGTTTGCAGAAAAAGAGGGCCGTCAGCCCAGGATAATGATCGTCAAGATGGGCCAGGATGGTCACGATCGGGGCGCGAAAGTTGTTTCAACAGGTTATGCCGATATTGGTTTTGACGTCGACATCGGGCCACTCTTCCAGACTCCTGCCGAAGCAGCAAAACAGGCAATTGAGAATGACGTTCATGTGCTGGGGGTCTCCAGCCTGGCCGGGGGGCATAAAACCCTTGTTCCTCAGGTGATTAATGAGCTGAAGAAGCTTGGCAGGGAAGATATACTTGTTATTGCCGGAGGAGTGATCCCTCACCAGGATTATCATTTCTTGTACGACTCAGGCGTAGCTGCAATATTCGGTCCCGGAACATCTGTTTCAAAAGCGGCAAAGCAGATTCTGGAGATATTGCTTGAAATCAATTAAAAAGTCTCCTGTTTAGAAATGTCAAAAAAGGAATACTATCGATCCAGATCCTGAAACATATTATTATAATTATCTCCTCTAACTTTTTTCCCCATGCTTTATAATCAAATGAAGTTCTATTGTTTTATTAACGGAAGTGACTGATATTTGGCACTAATTGTGAACTTAATAACAAGAGAGTCTTATTCTTTCATCATTTGACACCTTCATGATGATTTGATCAGATTTTGTCATTTTAAAATAATTTAGAATGGTTCTAAATGGGCATAAGATCATGATAATAAATATCATTTTTTTGTATATTTATTAGATGAAATAATAAATTGTGATTTCCCTGATATTAAATTATTTAATATATATTCATATCTAAATGAAGTTTTATATTCCACCTCAAATTCCCAGGCTTGCACTTGCCTTTGCAGTATTTATCTCTCTTTTTCTCATTCTACGGCATTTTCTTATTCCTGAAACATTCGGCGAATATGGTCATTACCGGGGAGCTTCTTTGATAGATAACACGAGACCTGAAATTCATTATGCCGGGCAACAGGCCTGTTTTAAATGTCATCAGGATATTGAAGATAAAAAAGCCCAGGATGTTCACAGTGATATACATTGTGAAACTTGTCATGGTCCCGGGGAAAAGCATGTAATTAGCAGTAAAGCTGGAGATATATTAAAGCCTTCAGGAAGAGTTTTTTGCGGGTCCTGTCATATTATTAATGCGGGAAAGCAAAAGAGTACCATAAATCAGATTGACCTTGATAAACACAATGTCGGGAAGAATTGTATAGACTGTCACAATCCACATCAACCATGGGAAATGAAAAAATAATAACATCACGAAGAAAATTCCTTAAGACGGCAACAGCTCTGGCAGGAGCCACAATAGGATATGCATGGCTGAAATCATCACAGATTCTGCTTTTTGCAGCAAAACCGAAAGATGAAAGTTTGCCGTGGTATGGGATAGTTATTGATATTCAAAAATGTATAGGATGCGGGAATTGCGCCAAAGCCTGTAAAAATGAAAATGATGTCCCTCTCGAACCATTTTACTTTCGTACATGGGTAGAACAATATACGGTAAAGAATGACGGCAGTGTAAATATCGTTTCTCCTAATGGTGGTATAGATGGTTTTAAGCAGATGGCCCCCAATGAGGATATTTTTAAATCATTTTTTGTACCAAAGATGTGCAACCACTGTTCAAAATCACCATGTACCCAGGTATGCCCGGTAGGTGCAACATTTGAAAGTCCTGAGGGTGTTGTGCTTATCGATGAAAAATACTGTATCGGATGCAGATATTGTGTACAGGCCTGCCCCTACGGTTGCAGGTTTATTCATCCAGTGAAGAAAGTTGCCAATAAATGTACTCTGTGCTATCACAGGTTGAAAAAAGGTCTTGCTCCAGCATGCATGGAAACATGCCCGACAGGTGCAAGGATGTGTGGCAATCTGAGAGACAAAAACAGTGAACTGGTTAAATTTCTTAAAGAACATACAACTATGATACTCAGGCCTCACCTGAATACAGGATCAAAGCTTTATTATAATGCACTTAGCTCGGAGGTAAGATAGTATGGAACCACATTACCAACACTTGTATGAAATTCTGGCCCACGCACAAGGGTACATTTTCCCAAATGAAATAGATCTTCAATGGGGAATTCTTATTGTTGTATACCCATTTATTACCGGACTTGTTGCAGGTGCATTTATTCTTGCCTCTCTCGAGAGGGTTTTCAAGGTTAAAATTCTGAAACCGACCTACCAGATTGCACTGCTTACAGCCCTTTCATTTCTGCTGGTTGCAACTATGCCTCTCATAAGTCACCTCTCCCAGCCTCAGCGAGCTTATGAGATTATGATCACACCTCATTCATCATCCGCTATGGCCATTTTTGGGTTTGTGTATCTGTGGTATCTTGCGGTGGTGCTTTTGCTTGAGATATGGTTTGACTACCGGCATAGTTTAGTAGTGTGGGCGAATGAGAAAACAGGTATAATGAGATTGGTTTACAAAATTCTGACTCTTGGTGTTAATGATATTTCTCCCAGGACACTTAAATGGGACCGAAAACTGGGATATATTATTACAGTAGTAGGAATCCCGTCTGCATTTATACTGCATGGTTATGTTGGTTTTATATTCGGATCGCTTAAAGCTAACCCATGGTGGTCGTCGCCTCTAATACCGATTATATTCCTCTTTTCGGCAATGGTATCCGGAATTGCATTGATCATGTTAGTTTATATGATAGTTTCATATGTACGAAAAAAGGCTATTGATCTGAATGTGCTTGATGCAATCGGGAAGTATCTCTTTTTTGTGTTGATTCTCGACTTTACTCTTGAAAGCCTCGATCAGATACACAGGATTTATGAAGCCGAAGAATCATTTGAAATAATTAAACTACTTGTTTCGGGCAAACTATATCTGACTCTTTTTGTTGCACAGGGTCTGATTGGAACAATTATTCCGCTTATTACTCTTGTTTTCCTGCAGTTCTATAAGCATAAGATACGACTTCAAAAGACTATGTATTTCATTGTGAGCATTCTGGTTCTGATTGGAGTCTATTCTATGAGATGGAATGTCGTGATCGGTGGACAGTTATTCTCAAAGAGTTTTTCAGGCTTTACCAGTTTTAAAGTAGGATTGATTGGTCTGGATGGGACATTAATGGCTGCATTCTGGCTTATATTGCCAATTGGGATACTTGCTTTCCTCCTTTGGCTGCTACCTCCCTGGAAAATGGTTAAGGAGGAAGATGAATAAATTCTGAATACGCGGGTTAATATTTTCGAAGCAGATAATCCGGTTTTTTCCAAATTATAATTATTTGCCATGGCTGATCAGAATGAAGAAATGGGGAGAATTCAAGAAAGGCTGCATTCTTTAGAACTTAGGCTCGGCAGGATGGAATCTGCTCTAAATTTAGCTGATAATAAATCCTTTGAGAAATCAGAGGAGCAACTTCAGAAAACGGATTCAACTCTGAATGCCAACACTTTAAAGGAAGAAGAGAAAGGACTTGAATCACAAATCGGACGTTTTGGGCTGGCCTGGCTGGGCAATATTGTTTTGCTTTTTGGTATAATATTCCTTGCGCAATACATGATGAACCTGGGACACAGGGATCTCTCCTTTTTATTTGGCTATCTGGCATCCGCGGTAATATTTATTATAGCAAATTATATAAATAAATCAAATGTTCACCTTTCGTTTATTCTCAGGATGAATGCTCAGGTACTTCTCTTTTATATCACACTCAGATTACATTTCTTTTCAATTTCACCTATAATTCCTGATAAGTTAATCTCTATTGTCAGCCTGATGTTTCTGGTTGCATTACAGGTATATTTATCCATTCGCAGAAGATCTCAACCATTTGCAGCTCTTGCAGTGTTTTTTGCCGTGGCTGCAGCTATCCTTGGGGATGCCACACATTTGACACTTCCAATTGTAACAATTACTGCCGCCGGAACGGTTTATCTGTACAGCAGGTTCAGGTGGGAGCCACTCCTGCTAGCAACTATCTTTCTTACCTACATCTCTTTCTTCTTTTGGTTGTTTGGGAATCCACTATTGGGTCATCCCCTGCAGATGATTGCACAACATCATAATGGCGTCATATATCTTTTGGGAATTGGCACATGTTATTCTATTATGCCATGGTTCAGGAAAAAGGATACAAATTCAGATGATTTTTTAATTAGCGCGACAATTATTAACGGGATATTCTTTACTATTCTTCTTCTTTTTATTGTTTTAAGATTTTTTAGTGCTGATTATGTTGCTCTGTTTGCTCTTATCACTTCAGGCTGCCTTATATATTCAACAATACTGCATTCAAAATCTGACTGGAATTTTGCGTCTGCTTTCTATGCACTTTATGGTTTTATGGCGATGAGCATTGCACTTTACGGCATCTTTGGGCTTCCCAAAGTTTATTTGCTTCTTTCAGTCCAGAGCCTGCTTGTTGTCTCAATGGCTTTGTGGTTTCGCAACAGGTTGATAATAGTCATGAACAGTTTGCTTTTTCTGACAATCCTGAGTGTTTATCTATTATCATCGAAAAATGTTAATGGGGTGAACTTCAGCTTTGCGCTTATTGCACTTATTTCTGCCAGGATAATTAACTGGAAGAAGTCACGCTTGCAAATTAAAACTGATATGATAAGGAACCTGTATATGTTCGAGGGTTTTTTTATGATGCTGTTAGCATTATTGCATGCTGTCCCTAAACAATTTGTAACTTTATCATGGACAATGGCGGCATTGCTTTATTTTATACTCAGTCTTTTACTTAAAAATATAAAATACAGATATATGGCTCTGGGGACAATGATCTGCTCCGCATTCTATCTATTCATAGTTGATCTGGCCAGGATAGAAATAATTTACAGGGTTTTAGCTTTGCTTTTTCTGGCTGCAATTTCTATTGGCATTTCTATCTATTATACAAACCGGGTAAAAAAAGCCGATTAACTAAATTCTGACCCCGGATCACAGCATATTCCCTTCAATAAATTTTATGCATTTGAAAAAATACTTTTAATTTGTATTCTCTTAATTATCAGTTGATGAAAAATATTTATTTTCTGTTCTGCGTACTTCTTGTTTCCTTCAGTGGCTGTAAAACTACAAAACCGGTGGCTTCAAAATCACCTGTTGCTGAACAGACTTCTGCTCCGACAGTCGATTTTTCAGATCAGACAACATGGCTGCTCGGATATTTTAATCCGGTTCAGTTAACCCGTTCTCCTTACTCAATCTGGTATCTTAAAGGGTTTGATGAATACCAGCCAAAGACAGATGCAATTAATAAATTGCTGGAAATAAATAAAGAAGATCTGACAATAAAAGTTGTCATGGGAACCTGGTGCCCCGACAGCAGAAGAGAGGTTCCGCGATTTATGAGGGTTATGAATGCATGGCAGTTTCCCGTTGAAAAATTAATTTTCATAGGAGTTGATGATGCTAAACAATCTCCTGTTGGGGAATATGTAAAACTGGATATACACCGGGTTCCCACATTTATTATCTATAAAAATAATATTGAGGCTGGACGCATCATTGAAAATCCTACCACGTCTTTAGAGCAGGATATGGTTAACATCCTTACAGGAATGAATAATAATAAATAATTTAATATCATGGAAGAGGTAAAAAATAATTCGGGACAAAATCTGGGGATTGCTGCTCTTATAACAGCTGTAATAACTTTTGTACTTGCAGTTATTCCCTGTGTAGGCCTGATAGCAATTATTCCCGGAATTATAGCTATTGTACTTGCATCAGTCGGACTTTCTCAGGCTTCGAGAAGCAACTCACCGCGTGGTGTACTGATTGCCGGATTAATCATTGCGATAATAGCTTCGATGATCTCATTTTCGCAGATTTTTGTTGCCGGGAAGATTGTTAAAAAAGCAGACAACTGGCCAAACAACATTCATAATATTATAAATGATGTTCAGGACAATGTTACTAAAGAGATTGAAGATGCACATGTATCAATAAAGGTTGAAAGCAATGGGGAAAAGGTGGAAATAAACACCAACGCCAATAAAAAGGATCAGGAGAAGACACTTGAAAATCTTGAGGGTGTAAACATCCAGAAACATGATACTATTCAGAAACATGATAGTATCCAGAAGCATGATAGTATTCAAAAACATGTTATTGTCAGAAAGAAAAAATAATACAGCACAGAACTTGAAGGTAAAGCTCCGGAATGAGCCTTACCTCATTATTAATATATTTTTTGCCGGAGTAATATTGGTGATCTTTGCATACTCCGGCATTTTTTCTCCTGAGAAGGATAATTATCCCGTTGTATGTATTCATGAGAAGCTAACAGGCCAGCCATGTGTCTCATGCGGCTTATCACATAGTTTTTCTTTGATTGTCAGGGGAAGAGTTGAAGAAGCATACCATTGGAATAGCTATGGCATGAGGATCTTCCTCTTTTTCGTCGCACAGCTGGTTTTAAGAGTCGCATTTTCAATTTTCTACCTAAAGTATCCTGACACACGCAAACAATTGATAATTGTTGATTGTATAGGATCAGGAATAATCTTTTTTGTTGCTTTCTGGCCGTTTATAGTGAGCATAATTACCGGAGTTCTATCAACTGTCTCTTAGTTCGCTCTGTTTTTGCCCCCAACCCCCCTAAAGGGGGGCTGATACACGTTCTTATATAAGATTTTAGTCAAAAATCGAGGATTAACCCCCCTTTAGGGGGGCAGGGGGGTCAACAAAGAAGGGGAAGGTGACAAAATATAGGTGAATAATTCATTCCCCGAGATCATTCAGCAAATCATACAATAAACTGCTCTCAAACCCCTTTGATAATCCGTATCGTAGTAATTTTGCCTTCAGATCATACTGATTTTTAGCTTTAACTGATCTTCTGTGAGCTCCGATAAGCTCAATCAGTAATTTAGTATATTGCTCATTATCAATAGAATCAAGAGCAGAAGATATAATATCAGGAGGAAGTTTCTTTACTCTGAGATGTGCAGCAATCTTGACCTTTCCCCATTTATTGTACTTAAATTTATCCCTTACAAATGCTGTAGCATACCTCGATTCATTAATAAAGTTTTCGTTGATTAGAATTCCTATAATTTTCTCAGCATCATTATTTTCAATGCCCCATAACGACAATTTATTGCGTATATCATCACAACAAAATTCCCGGCGGGAGCACTGAGCCATTGCTTTGTCAAGAGCTATCTTGAATAATGCTTTCTCAGCCATTTTTTCTTCCTTTTATTATTCTTTCTTTATTATTAATGTCCGAAACGATTTTTATTTCAGAATAATAAAACAATTCAAACAATTTAATCAATGGTCTGCCCATAGCTTCATTTATTTCAAAATACAAACGGCCACCAGGCAGAAGAATTTTGACAGCGAGTTTAAGAATGGCATAATAATAAATAAGAGGATCGGTATCAGTCACAAACAAAGCCAGATGAGGCTCAAAATCAAGTACATTTTTGGCCATCAGCGGCTTTTCTGAATTCCGGACATAGGGAGGATTGCTCACAATAATACCTGCTTTGCTGACGACTTCATGGGCCAAAGTTAAGATATCTCCTTTTATAAATGAGACCTTAACTTTATTTAAAACAGCATTTTCATTAGCAATTCTGATTGCATCATCAGAAATCTCAATTCCTGTCAGCGTCGCAGATGGAAGGTTTGCAGCCAGGGCCACGGCGATACATCCGGAACCGGAACCAAAATCAATAATATTTCCCTTATAATCCCTGTTTTCCCTGATAATAAGATCCACAAGCTCCTCCGTTTCCGGACGGGGAATGAGAGTGGAACTATTTACTTTAATGGTACAATTGTAAAAAGAGGTTTCACCAAGAATATATTGAATCGGCCTCCCGGTTTTAAGCTCCTCAATGATTCCAATAATCTTTTCCGCCTCTCTTTCGGTTATCATATAACCATTATCATATAGCTGATGCAACTTTGTTGTTCCGGTAACAGTCTTAATCAGGATATCAGCAAGGATTCTCATTTCAGGTTCCTTATAAATACCTGTAAGTTCCTTCGCGAGATAAAACCTGATATCTTTTATTGTTTGTATCTTGACACCCATAAGTCAAATTTAGTACATTCAGCGAAATGACAGAGACAGACGATATCAAATTCATGCGAAGATGCCTTGAACTTGCCTCGAAGGCAGAAGGTTTGACTTATCCAAATCCAATGGTTGGTTCGGTAATAGTTTATGATGGTAAGATTTTGGGAGAAGGGTACCATATCAGATCCGGTGAATCTCATGCAGAGGTAAAAGCCATTGACTCTGTTCCCGATAAGACAAAACTGAAGTTATCAACGCTTTATGTCAACCTTGAGCCATGCTCCCATTTTGGGAAGACACCTCCGTGTGCAGATTATATTATTTCGAGTGGAATTCCAGAGATCGTTATCGGTACGATTGATACAAGTGAAAAAGTTTCGGGGAAAGGTGTAACCAGACTCAGGGAAGCTGGTTGTGATGTAAAAACAGGAATCATTGAAGAGGATTGCAGAAGACTGAACAGGCGATTTTTCACTTTTCATGAAAAGGGAAGACCTTATATAACCTTGAAATGGGCAAAAAGTGCTGATGGATATCTGGATACAATAAGATCTGAAAATCATAAAACAGGGCCGACCTGGATAACCGGTAAGCCGGAAAGAGTACTGGTTCATAAATGGAGAGCATCTGAGCAGGCCATCCTTGCAGGAGCAGGAACAGTGAGGGCCGATAATCCAAGGCTTAATGTACGGGATTGGCAGGGTCCCGATCCTTTAAAATTAATACTGAGTAGTTCAGGATCTTTCGATAAAGGGCCGTCTGTGAGTAATTTATATAATAATGCAATTATATTTACCCATAATTCAAATGCGGATATTCCGGATGATGTGAAGGTAGTGCTCAGGAAAGATACACCTTCTTCGGTTCAAATATGCGAGTACCTTTATTCGTCCGGCATTCAATCGTTATTAATTGAAGGAGGAGCAGAAGTACTTAATCATTTTATTTCAACAGGATTTTGGGATGAAGCCAGGATTTTTACCGGAGACGATTATTTTAGGGAAGGTGTAAAAGCACCTCTGATAAACGGGATACTATCTTCAAAGACAGTTTTCAGCGGTAGTTCCCTTGAATTATATTTAAAGAATGGAAGTTAGGATTATATGAGAGTGATAATTACGAGAAATATTTCTAATTTTGATATATCGATGAAGAAATTAAACTTAGTCTGGAAAATATGAAGAAGCGAATATTTTTAATGGCAACCATCATGACCCTGGTGGCAGTATGTGCTTTTGGACAAAGTGCCAGGAAGTATTACAAAGCAGGGGTGGAGTTTGTTGATAATCTGAGATATGATGACGCTATTGTCCAGTTTACAAACGCCCTTGGCCTGGAACCTTCAAATCCTGATTACTATTATGTCAGAGGACAAGCTTATGAAAAGTTATCAAAATACGCTGAAGCCAAGGCCGATTTTGAGAAGGCACTGGTTTTTGCACCGAAAGATGTTGATGCAATGATCAGCCTGGGTGCTGTCTCTAACAAGCTGGGCAAGTATGATGAGGCCCTGAAGGTTCTTAACCACGTTTCAACACTTGATAAGCGAAATTCAAAGGTTTATCCTGAAAAGGTAATGTCTTTGTATTACCTTAATAAATATGACCAGGCCCTCCAGGCTTCAGATACAGCAATAATAATTAAAGATACACCAATGGATTACTATTGGCGAGGCCTTATCTATATAAGACTAAAAAACAATGTACTTGGAGAAAAGGAATTGCGGAAATCAATTTCAAAAGACAGGAAACTGGCTGAACCAAGAATTGCGCTTGCCGACCTGCTGATTTCATCAAATCCAAAAGAAGCAATGGATCAGTGCAATGAAGTAATTAAAAATAACGACAGGAATACGGAAGCTTATCTTGAGAGAAGTAAGGTATATAGGAAAAACCTTGATTATCCCAGCGCAATCAATGATATTTCCAAAACTATCCTGATCGATTCTGTTAATCCGGCATTTTATTATGAAAGAGGCAAATGTTACCAGAAATTCAACCAGCATACTAATGCGATTAATGATTTTTCAAAAACCATCTCTCTTAATGCAGAGCGTAAGGCGGAAGATCCCGACGTTTATTATTCAAGGGCCAAATCCTATGAGGAAATTATGGATTATGATAAAGCCAGGGCCGATTATAACAAGATTACATTTCTCTCCAAGTACGATGCAAAAGCACGCGAAATGCTTGAACTTTCCCAGAAGAGACTTTATGAACTAAACAGGGAGACTGATCCTCCCGAGATTTCAGTTATTAGCCCGGTTCCGGTAAAAGATACTGTAGAGATCAAAGGAGACAAAACTGCTCTTCTTATCTCCGGTACTCTTAAAGATAAAAGCAAGATTAAATCATTTAAGATTAATAATGAGAGTGTTATCCTGGTAGAAAAAAACGGGGAAAATGATTTTCTTGCAAATATTACTGTAAACGGCGTTGATAAGATTACTTTTTCTGCCATCGACGATTATGATAATGAAAAAGTCCTGAATTATGTTCTTAAACGCACTGAAACTAACCCTCCTAAAATCATAATTGTTGCGCCATATACGACTGAGGAAGGACAGGTTATACTCGATACTCCGACACCCAATATTGCTATTCAGGGTAAAATTTCAGATGAAAGCAAAATTAAATCTATTACCGTAGGCAATTTTACGGCAAGCTATAATCCAAATGATTTAAATCCTGCATTTACAGCAACATTAGATATTTCAAATTTAAATAAGTTTACCGTAGTTGCTGAAGATATCTATGGAAACAGGCAGGAAACCGAATTTACACTTAACAGGGAAGGTGCAGGAATCGCTGCAACCAATCCGATGGGAAGAACCTGGGTTGTATTTATCGAGAATTCCGGTTATGAAACTTTTGCAAGCCTTGACGGGCCTATAAAAGATATCAGTACAATGCAGAGAGCCCTTGCTAATTATCAGATTCATAACATTATTTATAAGAAAGATATGACAAAGGCGGAAATGGAAAGATTTTTTAATATTGAGCTCCGCGACCAGGTAAAGAAAAACCAGGTTAAATCCTTAATGATCTATTATGCTGGACATGGCAAATATATTAATAATGTCGGTTACTGGATCCCCGTTGATGCAAAACGCGACGATGAGTTTACCTACTTTAATATCAACTCGTTAAAAGCAGGATTGCAGGGTTACAGTGATGTAGTTGTCCATACTCTTGTAGTCTCTGATGCCTGCGAATCAGGCCCTGGCTTTTATTCTGCATCACGCGCTGCTAACGAAGCTCCGACTTGCGATAATACACTCGTGGCAGGTGCAAAATCAGCACAGGTTTTCTCCTCTGCAGGAGAAGCTTACGAGCTGGCTTCCGATAATTCAAAGTTTGCAGCAACATTTGCCAATACCCTGATGAACAACAAAAATGCCTGCATCCCTATTGAAACTGTCGTTAAATCAGTTACAGCTGTCATCGCTTCAGATAATAAAGGGCAGAAACCTAAGTTTGGCAGGATTCAGGGATTGGAGGATATGCTCGGGACATTCTTCTTTATTACGAAATAGGCATTTATATGTCAGCCATAAACTTCATTACGCGCCAGACAAGATTTGTTGTCTGGCTGCTTCTTTTATTACCTCTCAATTTTTTACCGGTTACAGGCCAGAAATATTTTTTTGACAATTATAGCATTAAACAGGGTTTAAGTGAACAGAAAGTATATACCCTTCTCCAGGATTCAAAAGATTATATCTGGCTTGGAACAGCAAATGGTCTTTCGCGTTTTGATGGGAAGAAGTTTGAGAATTTCTCCTCCCGTGACAATCTTGCGTCAGGTGGGGTACAGACGATTTTTAAGGATACATTGGGTTATATCTGGTTTGGTCATTTAAATCCCGGGGGGATTTCACGTTACGATGGCCGGATCTTTGAACAGGCAGTGTTCGATTCAATAAAAATAACCGGAGACATTACAAGTATTATTCAGATAAATGATAAAATTTGGTTCACCTCTACGAATGACGGCGCTATTCAGGCCGATTTTCCGGTAAAAGACATAAAGCATATAAAAGCCAGGCAGTTCAGGGGTAAAGCAGGGCTGAGCGACCGGGTCTTCGGGGCGGATCTGAAGAGGGACAAATCATATATATGCATAACTGATGTAGGCTTAAGAAAGTACAACGCCGGGGAGAAGAAGTTTGAAAACTACCGGATGCCTCATATGACTACCTATTTTAACACCACTTGTCTGCTCGAAGACAGAAAAGGAAATCTCTGGTTCGGAACCGATAAGGGAGGTCTTTATAAATATATTATGTTGGAAAGCAGAATGGAGGTGATTGACCTCCCGAAAGCAGGGATGACAAGTAACACGGTATCCTGTTTAACCGAGGACAGCAAAGGCCGTATCTGGGTCGGTACATTCGGGGGCGGAATCGCTGCTTTTGAAGGAGACAATATGCGTAAGTTTGATGCAAGCAACGGACTGAAGGCTACAAAAATCTATGATATTATTGAAGATGTTGAGGGCAATATTCTCATCGCTGACACAGATAACGGGCTTACAATTTTTAAGGGTGATGCATTTGAAATAATTAACGATAAAGAGATTCTCCCCGATCCAAACGTAAATGCAATTTTCCAGGATAAAACAGGGGCAATGTGGTTCGGGACAAATGCAGGAATTGCACGTTATTATTCAGGATCCGGGGGAAAAGCTATGTATTTTAATCAAGCTAAGAGTGCACTTCCGGAAGACATCAGGTATTTCAGAGAAGACAAGGATGAAAATTTATGGATCGGAACATACAATGATGGAGTTATGCTTTACAACATAAAAACTTCAAAATTTGAAACACAACCATATATCAACTCATACATCAACTCAAATCTCAACGTGAGCGGACAGGTAAAGGCTATGGAGATAGACAATCAAAATAATCTTTGGATAGGAACTTTAAACGGACTCGTCGTAGGCACTATTAATGGGCAAAATTTTCAGAAATATAATTTCATGGACAGCTTAATAGTCGAAGACATATCATCTCTTTATTGTGATCAGAAAGGGGACATGTGGATCGGGACTAAGAGTATGGGAGGAGAGAAGAAGCCCGGTCTTATAAAATTTAATTCTTCAAAAAAAGATTTTAAACGGGTTCCGGCTTTATCGGGTATTATACCCAAGACAATGGTAATGGACGCCAAAGGAATTTTGTGGATCGGGACAAGCGAAGGGCTGAAAGCATTCAGAAACGATTCCATTGTTCTGAGTATCACGCAGAATGACGGACTTCTTTCAAATATTATAAACCTGCTTACAGTAGGGGAAGATGGCAGCATTTATATAGGCACTAATAATGGACTGAACAGGTATTTTCCTGAAAGCAAAAGAATCTTTTCTTACACTGAAAGAAATGGTTTTACAGGTATTGAAACCAAACCAAATGCTGTTTTTAATAGCCTTCAGGGGGACTTGTGGTTTGGAACAGCGAATGGCGCAATAAATCTAAAACCATCTGAAACATCGACCCGGAATCTTGAGCCCCTCACTCATATAATGGGCATTCGGGTCAATTATGAACCACGTGAAATGACCTCCGGTCTGAAGTTAAATTATAATGAGAAATCTGTTTTATTCGACTATTACAGCATTTGTCTCACAAATCCGGATGTTGTAAGATATAGAGTGAAACTTGAAGGAGCAGACGTAGACTGGCAACCTGTAACTGACCGGACCAGGGCAATATATTCAGCTTTGCCTCCCGGTAAATATACCTTTAATGTAATTGCCAGTAATAGTCAGGGAATCTGGAACAGCAAGCCAGTAACTTTTCATTTTATGATCAGACAAACAATTTATCAGACAAGGTGGTTTATTATCTTATCTGTTGTTTTAATAGTAGTAATTTTGGTAATGTATATTAAAATCAGGCAACAGAATCTGATAAAAGAGAAAATAATTCTGGAGCAAAAGGTGAAAGAAAGAACAGAAGAGGTGGTTCAGAAAAGCATGGAAATCGAAGAGAAAAACAGGGATATAACCGCAAGTATAAGATATGCCGAGCGTATACAGAGGGCAATGCTTCCAAGGGAAGATACTTTCAAGGAGACTTTTGTTCTTTTCATGCCTAAAGATATTGTTAGCGGAGATTTTTACTGGATGTACGATAATGGCGACTGGCAATTTATAGCCGTGGTCGACTGTACCGGGCATGGCGTTCCGGGAGCCTTTATGTCAATTATTGGTCATAACTCTCTGAATAAAGTTGTAAGAGAATACGGCCTAACCCGGCCTTCAGCAATCATCGACCAGCTCAATAATGAGGTTATGAAGGCACTTATGCAACGACACGAAAAAGCAATAACCGATGGGATGGATCTTGCTCTGATAGCTTTCAACAGGAAAAATTTTACGCTTGAATTCGCCGGAGCATTTAATCCGTTGTATGTTGTCAGAAAAGGAGAAGTATTTCTTTATCGAGGTGACAGATATCCGATTGGCATGACATCAATGGTTGAGAGGAAAAACTTTACCAACCAGGCTGTGGATATACAACCGGGAGATATGCTATATATGTGTTCCGACGGTTATGCTGACCAGTTTGGATCACCTGAAATAAAGAAATATAAATCGGCGAATGTTAAAAAACTCCTGTCGGAGATATGGAATCTTCCTGTTAATGAGCAAAAAGAGAGACTGGAAAAAGAGATATTGGAATGGAAAGGTGATCTTGACCAGGTGGACGATATACTTTTTGTTGGTACAAAAATCCCTGAAAATTAGATTCTTGCAATACTTCGCGGATCCTTGTGCCAGCCATCTTTTTTCCCAATCAGGCCTATACCGCCACCTCCAAATACAACATCCGTCTTAGCCTGCGCAAGAAGTAATCCAAGACTTGAAGCAGCAGTTGCATAATCATCGTCAATCCGGCTGCTCGATGAGGCAAACACACAAACTGTCATAACAGATTAATAAAAAGGCCGTTTGAGATTACCCGAACGGCCAGATTAAAAAACATTATTTTCTAAATAAGAGCATTTAATTTTACAACAACGTTCTTCTTTGGAACTGCCCCAACCTGTTTGTCAGCTATTTTCCCATCCTTGAAAAAAAGAATGGTAGGGATGTTTCTGATACTATATTTTGCCGCAACTGCAGGGCTACTGTCTACATCGCATTTTACCACAATGGCTTTCCCTTCATATTCATGTGAGATCTCTTCCATGATCGGAGAAACCATCCTGCAGGGTCCGCACCATTCAGCCCAGAAATCTACAACAACAGGTTTGTCTGATTTAATGACTATTTCGTCGAAGTTACCATCATTTACCTCTAATTCCATAATAATCAATATTTTAAGATTTTACCATAATTACCTGCTGCAAAGATAGCTAATTAACTTTAAAATCTATTCCGGGGTGGTCTTCAAGATAAGTAAGTAACTCGTTATTCAGCCTTATCCGGAAAGTTCTTGAAAACATTGGCAGTGATATTTTATCATCGGAATCAAGGAAAAGAAATTTAAGCTCGGTTTCGCCTTTATGTTCATTTATCAGGTTTTTCAAATCCTTAATCATTTCATTATCGATGTTTTCGGGGTCGATTTTCAGAGTGACTGATTTAATAAGTTCATCCTTGACACTTGATAACAGATTAATTGTTTTAATCCTGAATTCAATTTCATCTTCTTTGTACTTCCGTTTCTGTACTCTTCCTTTTACCAGAAGATAATAGCCGACAATGAAGAACTTGCTGTTTTCGATATAGTCTTTGTCAAATAACATGAACCGGAAGGAATCAGAATAATCCTGCAAGGTAAATGAGCCGTAAGGTTTCCCGTTTTTCCCTATACCTGTTTTTATGTCAGTCACCATTCCCGCCACAACAACATCACGCTCGAGGTATTCGCGGAGATTTTGCAGATCGGCCAGTGTTGCTGTTGTAAAAGTGCTAATCTCCAGTTTGAAATCATCAAGAGGATGAGAAGACAGGTAGATACCTATTACCTCTTTTTCCCTGTTAAGTTTTTCAAGCTTAGGCCAATCGGGGCAAGGGGCCGGTTCCGGCTTTATCATATCAAACCCTCCGGTTTCTCCGAAAAGTGACTGCTGACTTGAAATCTTAACCGTCTTTGAATTGTTACCGTATCTGATAAGACTTTCTATAAAGCTTGATCCTTTAGTGTCGAGAGAAAAATACTGCGCTCTGGTTATTTTGGGGAAACAATCAAATGCACCAGCAACTGCCATAGCTTCAAGGTTTTTCTTATTAAGGGAGTTGAGGTTAACTCTTTCAACCAGATCATAAACATCTTTATAAAGACCATTCTTCTCTCTTTCTTCAATAAGTTGTAACACCGCACTTTCCCCGACTCCTTTAATTGCCCCCAGTCCGAATCTTATGTTTCCATCCTTATTAACTGTGAATTTCACATTGCTTTCGTTCACATCCGGCCCAAGCACTTCCATTCCCATTCTCCGGGTCTCATCCATGAAAGTCGTGATCTTTTTAATATCACTTATATTACGGCTGAGTACAGCAGCCATATATTCTGCCGGATAATTGGCTTTCAGATAACCTGTCTGGTAAGCTATAAGGGCATAGCATGTTGAGTGTGATTTATTAAAAGCATATTGCGCAAAAGCTTCCCAGTCGGACCATATCTTATTTACAACTTCATCATTATAACCCTTTTTTGAACATCCCTCCTGAAACTTCAGCTTCATTTCATCCATAATGGAACGTTTCTTTTTCCCCATGGCTTTTCTGAGGGAATCAGCTTCGCCTTTTGAAAAACCTGCCAGTTCCTGTGACAGTAACATCACCTGTTCCTGATAAACAGTTATTCCGTATGTATCGTTAAGATATTTTTCCATTACAGGAATAGGGTAGTCGATCTTCTCCGTACCATGCTTCCGTCTGATAAATTTTGGGATATATTCCATTGGTCCGGGACGGTAGAGAGCATTCATGGCTATTAAATCTTCCAGCCTGTTAGGTTCCAGATCTCTCAGGTATCTTTTCATCCCGGTAGACTCAAATTGGAATATTCCGGTTGTCTCGCCATTGCTGAACAGGTCAAAAGTTTTTTTGTCATCAAGAGGCAATGTGTCAATGTCAATCTCTATCCTTTTTGACTTTTTTATATTGCCTACAGCGTCCTTAATTATTGAGAGCGTTTTTAAACCAAGAAAATCCATTTTGAGAAGACCGACCGACTCAACATGGCTTCCATCATATTGTGTGGCATAGAGATCGGTATCCTTTGCGGTGCAGAGAGGAATATAATTATCAAGAGAATCTTTCCCGATTATTATACCACAGGCATGTACGCCCGTTTGCCTTACTGAACCTTCAAGGACTTCCGCATATTTCAGCGTTTGTGCAATAAGTTTATTTGATGATTCTCTTTCCCGGGCCAATTCCGGCACTTCTGCATATGCTGCTTTAAGCGTGATCCCTGGTCTTTCGGGAACAAGTTTGGCAAGTCTGTCAGCATCTGGTAAGGGTAATTTTTGTACACGCGCAACATCGCGGATGGCCATTTTTGCTGCCATCGACCCGAAAGTGATTATATGGGCAACCTTGTCGTGTCCGTATTTATTAACAACATATTTTAGTACTGCCTCTCTTCCATCCTCATCGAAATCGATATCAATATCAGGCATTGAAATACGATCGAGATTCAGAAAACGTTCGAACAGAAGTCCATATTTGATAGGATCTATATCTGTGATTCTCAGGCAATATGCAACTGCAGATCCGGCAGCTGATCCTCTTCCCGGACCAACAGAAACCCCCATTTCTCTGGCAGCCCTGAGAAAATCCTGGACTATAAGGAAGTACCCGGGAAATCCCATTTTGGCAACCATTTCCAATTCAAAATCAAGTCGGTCCGTTTGTTCCTTTGTCAAAGTTCCCCATCTTTCTTTGGCCCCTTTATAGGTAAGAAATCTCAAGTATTGATCTTTGTCGGAATAGCCTTCCGGGAGGTCAAATTCCGGCATAATTGGCTCATGATCGAGTTTGTACCTTTCAATTTTAGCAACCAGCAGAGCAACGTTATCAATAGCTTCGGGAATATCGCTGAAAATAGCACGCATCTCTTCTTCACTTTTCAGAAATTCCTGCTTTGAATATCTTAACCTGTTCGGATCGTCAATATCTTTTGCGGTATTAATGCATATCAGCCTGTCGTGGGCTTCCGCATCTTCTGCATTTATAAAATGGATATCATTTGTCGCTATAATCCTGACATTGTACTTCAAAGACAACTTTTTAAAAGCTTCAATGACTTTTTGCTGAAGTGGAAAAGCAGTTCTGTCTGCATCGGGATCATATGTCTCGTGCCTTTGAATCTCAAGGTAAAAATCATCACCAAAGATGTCAAGATAACTCTTAAGAGCTGCCTCTGCACCCGACATTGTGCCATTAAGTATTTCGTCCTGAATCTCTCCTGCCAGACAGGCTGAAGAAGCTATAAGTCCCTCCTTATGCTTGATTAATAGTTCTTTGTCGATTCGCGGCTTATAATAAAAGCCTTTGATCCAGGCAATTGATACCAGCTTGATAAGATTCTTATATCCAGTCAGGTTTTTAGCAAGGAGGATAAGATGATCTCCTGAGCGATCTTCTTTCCCGCTGACATCTTCAATTGATCTCTTAGCAACATAAATCTCACATCCGATTACAGGTTTTATCCCTTTTTTTGTGGCGCTGTTGTGAAACTCTTTAACCCCGAACATATTGCCGTGATCGGTGATGGCAATAGCCTCCATTCCCAGAGTTTTGACCTTGTCGATAAGTGAACCGATATTAGAGGCTCCATCCAGTATAGAGTATTGAGTATGAACGTGTAAATGTGCAAATCCGGCCATTGGTGCAAAGAAAATATTCTGTAAGATGAGTACACAAAAATACGCAAAATTGAATTAAGATTGGACGAGTCCGGTTATCAATAAAAAAATAATCTATGAAGTATTTTTTACAATTTAATTACTCCATCCCACTTTGCTTCGCTGACCTTTCTCCGCACACTGTCGCCGAAGCTTCAGCGTAGGCGCAGAGCTATGCGAAAACGAAAAGGGTGTAAATTGATTTTGACTATGTCGAGCTCGCCGGGGTAATCGAAGAACCGACAACGCGTAGCGGAGGAGCTCGACGAAGTCAAAATCAATAAATTTGATACAGGATTTCTGATAGTAATAATAAATATTATATCTTTGCAGCCACAATTTTCAAAACAGGTTAAATAAAAAGCGTAAGAATTAATGGCAGTTAAAATCAGATTAGCTAGAAAAGGCCGCAAGAAGCTGGCCTTCTACCACATTGTGGTTGCAGATAGCAGATCGCCACGGGATGGCAGATATATTGAAAAGATCGGATCGTATAATCCTATCACTAACCCCGCTACAATCGAACTCGATTTCGATAGAGCTTTAGGTTGGCTGCAAAATGGCGCATTGCCTACAGATACATGTAGAGCTATCCTGTCTTATAAAGGTGTCCTTATAAAAAAACATCTTCTTGAAGGTGTTAAAAAAGGTGCGTTTGACGAAGCTGAAGCTACAAAGAGATTCGAAGAGTGGATTAAGCAAAATGAAGCAAAAATTGAAGCTAAAAAATCTAATCTTGAGAAATCTCAGGATGATGAATTAGGAAAAAGGCTTTCGGTTGAAAAACGTGTGAACGAAGCAAGAGCAGCAAAACATGCCAAGAGGAATGCAGACCTTGCAGCTAAAGCAGCAGCAGAAGAGAAAGTCGAGGCCATTGCCGAAGAGGTAGCACCGACAGAGGAAATAGCTCAGTCACCCGCTTCAGAAGAGACTGCATCAGAACCGGTTGCAGAAGATAAGCCTCAGGAGTAATTGAGTGGTCATAAGGATCAACGATCCAATGGCTTACAAATGCGATATATTACTCGGCAGGATCACCAAAATCAGCGGCTATGAAGGTGCCGTTGCAGTTAAATTAGAGGAAAATTTTATTGAAAATATTCCTCAATTAGAATCGGTCTTCCTTGAAATTGAAGGAAAACCGGTTCCTTTTTTTATATCCGGGCTGGAATATTCCGGAGCGAATATTTTAAAGCTCTCGTTTCTGGGGTATGATTCTATTGAAAAAATAAGTGAATTCATAGGTTGCAGGATTTTTTTAACGTCCGGTATTTATAATGATAAGCTGACAGAGGGTAATGAAAACCTCATTGGGTACAGGCTATTTGTTCAGGAAGATAAACTCCTCGGATCAATTTCAGAAGTTTTGGAAAATAATGGACAATGGCTTATTAAGGTAATATCAGTAAATAAGAAAGATATTCTGATCCCTTTTCATGAACATTTTATTGTCAGTTTTGATAAAGGGGAAAAAGTTATTGTCATGAATATTCCCGAAGGGCTCACCGAGATTAACTGAAATATTTTTTTCAACTTGTGCAGCTTTTTCTGAAAAAACAGGTCTTTAGATAGTAAAATGTTAATATTCATTAATCCACAACACTATGAAAAGGGGAATTATCTTATCTGTATTTATTTTAGCAATATCTGTATCGTCAGGATTTGCCGTCGGACAGCCGGTTGTAAAAGAAACCAGGGATGTTAAAGACTTTACAAAAGTCAGTTTTGGCGTGGCAGGTAACCTTTACATCAATATTGGTCCTGAATTTAAAGTTGTTCTTGAAGGTGAAAAAAGAGATCTTGAGGACATAATTACTGAAGTTTCAGGAGGCAGACTTGTAATTAAAAAAGATAACTGGAGATTTAATTTTAATGAAAAGGTTACTGTTTATATTACTATGCCTGAGTTAAAGGGATTAGGTGTTTCTGGTTCCGGGAAAGCCGAAATAAAAGATGCGGTTAAAGCAGAAGAACTTGATCTGAGTGTCAGCGGGAGCGGCAAAATATTTACCGGTGATGTAATTGTTTCAAAGCTTGATTGTAGCATATCAGGATCCGGGGATATAGTTCCCGGCGGAAACGGGACCGCAAACAAAGCCGATATTTCAATCAGCGGATCAGGTAATTACGAAGGAGAATCATTTAAGATCGGGAATGCTGAAATACACATTTCAGGAAGCGGGAATTGCAGTTGTTATGTTACTGAATCTCTCCGGGCAAGTGTATCGGGGAGCGGGAATGTAACTTATGGAGGCAATCCTAAAGTTGATGCTCATGTGTCGGGCTCAGGGAAAGTAAGATCCAGATAAACTAATTCCTTATAATTTTAATTGTACCGTCAGGATTTACTTTGATGACCGGGGACGCAATACTGTTGCTCCGGTCATTCTGACGGTAATTGACAACAAAATCAACTTTTTCAATCAGAGTCTTTTCGATTTCTTTGAAATTAGCCGGAGAGGGACTTCCGCTGGAATTAGCTGAAGTAGAAACAATCGGTTTACGAAACCGGGTTATCAGTTCGCTGCAGAATTCATCATGGCAGATTCTAATTGCAATTGAATTATCCTTACCGCAAACCCCTTCTGCAAGATTTTTCCCTTTCGGGTAGATAATCGTAAGTGGACTATCAGAAACACCGGCGAGTTCGAATACTATCTCCGGGCAATCTCCAACATACCGCTCAATCATAGACAATCCGTCAACAAGAATAATAAGACTTTTACTCTCATCTCTTGCTTTGATCTTAAAAATCTTGCTGACTGCGGTTTCATTCGTCGGATCACAACCCAGACCCCAGATAGTATCAGTCGGATAGAGTATAATGCCTCCTTGTCTTAGGGTTTTCAAAGACTCTTTTATATCTTCTTCGTAAGTCATTCAAAAGAAGTTATCGCCCAACGCCATTTTTGTTCAGAAGTCGAAGCTTCTTGTATTTATTGAAAGTGGATTTTGCATACATTGAGCAGATAAGGTATCCGTTGCGACCATCAAGGAAACCTCTGTGTATTATATATGATCTGAAAAATCCCCAGATAAAATGAATATATGGAGTGAACAGATTGGTCTTTCTTCCTGCTTTGTAAAACTCCTCAGCTCCAATCACTGAATACCTGTCCATTTTATCTATATGATCCTGCAGTGAAAGAAAAGGCCAGTGGAGCAAGTCCCCTTTCAGTTTTCCAATTGAAGCTCCATTTGACATTAAAAATTTCTCATGAAGATTTAATTTTCCCCATTTACCATGATCAGAATAGAAAAGTCTAAGCTGCCTGTCAGGGTACCATTCTGAATAATGGATCCATTTCCCGCAATAGTTGCTTCTTCTGTTAAAGAGGTACCCATCATATTCCCATTTATCTTTAATAGAGATTATCGATTTCCTGAGCTGGTCGCTTAAAGCCTCATCAGCATCAAGGGAAAGAATATTTTTATGAGTAGCAAGTTTCAGAGCAAAATTCTTCTGATCGCGGAATCCTTCAAATTCATGTTGTATAAATCTTACATTATGTCTATTACAGATCTCTTCAGTTGAATCTGTGGAGAATGAATCAACTACAATAATCTCATCAGCAATCCCATCCAGTGAAGCAAGACATTTATCGATAAACAACTCTTCATTATAAGTTATGATTACGGCAGATATTTTAGGCATATATTAACGTTAGTTAGGATTGTGCTCAAATTTAACACAAAATCAATAATTAGCAATTTTTAAAACAAGGTATTTTTCTATTTAAATCAATTAACTTTAGTTCTTGACACGTTTCTAAAACATCCTTATCGCAAATATCATGCCGGGATATCATGCTCTCTAAGCGCCTCATTGAGAGAAGTTTTCTTATCCTTAGATTCTTTACCATTTGAGGTTTCCAAGTCTTTTCATAGCGTTCAGCACGTTTTCATGTGTGGCGAATGAAGAAAACCTGAAGTACCCTTCGCCGGAGGGGCCAAAGCCTGATCCGGGAGTACCAACCACATAGGCTTCATGCAGCAGTTTATCAAACAGGTCCCAGGATTTAATCTGCCGGCCTGAATTTACCCATACATACGGGGCATTGATGCCGCCGAAGACCTGAAAGCCCAGTTTGGCAAGACTTTCACGCAGGATTTTAGCATTATTCATATAGTAACTGATGGTAGCCCTCACTTCTTTTTTTCCTTCAGATGTAAAGATAGCTGCGGCTGCTTTCTGCACAGGGTACGATACCCCGTTGAATTTTGTAGTATGTCTTCTGAACCAGAGAGGGTACAGGGGTTTTTCTGATCCATCGGAACATGAAGCAACAAGATTCTTAGGGATAACCGTATAGGCACAGCGGGTTCCTGTAAATCCTGCCGTTTTTGAAAAACTGCGGAATTCAATAGCTACTTCTTTGGCTCCTTCAATTTCATATATGGAATGAGGAATTTCGGGATCAGAAATATAAGCCTCATATGCTGAATCGTAAAGTATGATGGCTTTATTTTTAATTGCATAATCGACCCATTTTTTTAACTCCGGTTTGCCAGCTGTTGTCCCTGTGGGATTGTTAGGATAACAGAGGAAGACTATATCCACTTTCTTTTTCGGAATTTCGGGGATAAAGCCATTTTCAGCGTTACAGGGCAGGTATACAAGACCGTCGTAGTACCCGTTTCCCAGATACTCGCCGGTCCGGCCTGCCATCACACTTGTGTCGACATATACCGGATAAACAGGATCCTGCATGGCAATGACATTATTTAGTCCAAAGATCTCCAGAATATTGCCAGTATCACATTTTGAACCGTCCGAAACGAAAATCTCGTCAGCATGTATATCAGCACCGCGATCCTGGTAGTCGTTTTTTGCAATAGCTTCGCGCAGAAAATCATACCCTTGTTCGGGCCCGTATCCTTTAAAAGTTTCGGCTTTCGACATTTCTTCAACACCCTCATGAAAAGCACGGATAATAGAAGGTGTAAGCGGCTGCGTTACATCTCCAATCCCCATTTTGATTATGCCGGCCTGTGGATGCTCTTTCTGAAATTCACGAACCCGCCGTCCAATTTCAGGGAATAGATAACCAGCCTGAAGTTTAAAATAATTATCGTTAATCTGCGCCATTTTGTATATTTTAGCCGCAAATATATTAAAGTTACTTTTCATCCTAAAACAATGAATTATATTTATTCCAAAGTAAGCAGCGAAAAGAAGTTTTTTGGAAACACCAACCCGATTCAACTATCGGAAAAATACGAAACTCCTCTCTATGTGTATAACGAAAATATTCTACGCAAACGATGTCGTGATCTTAAAGGACTTATTTCCTATTCAAATTTCACGGTCAACTATTCTCTCAAGGCAAACAGTAACCTCGAACTCATTAAGATTGTACGGAGTGAAGGATTACGGGTGGACGCCATGTCGCCCGGCGAAATATATTTAAATACGCTGGCGGGGTACAAACCAGAAGAAATTTTATACATCAGCAATAATGTAAGTGAAGATGAATTTAGCTATGCCATTCATGCCGGGGTAAAGATTTCCGTCGATTCTGTTTCGCAGCTGGAGATGTTTGGTAAGATCAACCCGGGAGGCAGGGTGGCATTCAGGGTGAATCCGGGTGTTGGGGCGGGGCATCATGAAAAGGTGAGGACAGCCGGGCAAAAGACAAAGTTTGGCATCGAGATGAACAGTATCCCTGAGGTTAAAAGAATCATCAAGGAATATAACCTTAAACTAATCGGGATTAACCAGCACATCGGTTCACTTTTTATGGACAGTGAAGCCTATCTGGAGAGTACCGGCAATATACTTTCCATAGCCAGGCAATTCGACGACCTGGAGTTTATCGACCTGGGGGGCGGATTTGGGATTCCATACAAAAAACAGTCCAATCAACCCAGACTCAACCTGAAAGAGTTGGGGGGGAAACTTTCGGAGGTTATTCATTCATGGGTAATAGAATATGGAAAAGATATCGAATTCAAGATTGAACCCGGACGGTATATAGTAGCCGAATCAAGTATATTGCTGGGGAAAGTAAATGCAATTAAAACGAATTACAACATTAAATATATTGGCACAGACCTGGGTTTTAATGTGCTTATACGTCCTGTTCTGTACGACTCACATCACGATATTGAAATATACCGGGGAAATGCCACTCCTTCATTAAAAGAGGAAACCGTGAGTATCGTGGGGAATATCTGTGAAACAGGCGATATAATTGCAAAAGACAGAAAACTCCCTGAAATTATTGAGAATGACATTCTTGGTGTGCTGGATAGCGGAGCTTATGGATATTCAATGAGCTCGAATTATAACAGTCGACTGCGTCCGGCCGAAGTCCTGATAGAGGCCGATGGCAATCCCCGGCTAATACGCAGAAGAGACACGCTTGATGACCTCGTCAGAAATTTTATACTTTAGTAGCCCGACTATATCAGTTAACGATGGAGAAAAACAGTTTTGTTAAGATGCATGGACTAGGCAATGAGTACATTGTCCTGGAGAGCACAAAAATAGATTTCCAACTCACAAAGCAGGCTATAATGCGTTTGTGCAATATCCATTTCGGGATTGGCTCCGATGGCATTGTTATGATGGTTCCGTCGACAAAAGCTGATTTTGGTTTCAGGGTTTATAATCCGGATGGTTCGGAAGCAGAAAAAAGCGGTAACGGGCTTCGTATTTTATGCAAGTATCTTTATGATTATGGCCATGCAAAAACCCGACAATTTTCCCTGGAAACTATGACCGATATTGTTTATGCCGATATCGTTAAAGAAGAAAAAGGAAAAGCAATGCTGGTTCGGCTGGAGATGGGGAAAGCAATCTTTGCATCGCGCGATATACCGGTCAATTCGGATCAACCGGAATTCATCGGGCAAAAAATAATGGCTGGCGATAAGGAATTTGAAGTGAATTGTGTGTCAGTAGGCAATCCGCATTGTGTTGTTATTAAACAGGAACTGGATGAGAACGAGATCCGCACCTATGGTCCTTTACTGGAAAATCATCCATTGTTTCCCAACCGAATCAATGTACAATTTGCCAGGGTCCTTTCCGATCACGATGCACAGATTCTGATCTGGGAACGGGGAGCTGGCTACACCCTGGCATCCGGCAGCTCATCCTGTGCAGCATCATGCATACTTGTTAAAAGAGGTCTGATCAAAGGCGATCTTACAATGCATATGCAGGGGGGAACGCTGAAAATACAAATAGATAAGAACTGGAACATCCGAATGACTGGCGAAGTACGTGAAATCGCCAGAGGAGTGCTGAGTGGGGAGTTGATTGAAGATCTGAACAAACCTTTCACATGTTGAAACAATAAGGTAAGAAGTGATCTGACTAAAACTATGTAAAACAATGTATATTAATGCGATACAAATTTAGAATTTTTTAATGACCGGAATTGTATTTGTTTTGCTTTTCTGTTTGGTAGTAATTAAATGTGTCCTATATTTGTAGCTTCCGTACGTTTGTTTTTATCCTCACTTTGGTATACTGAATTGTTGTGATTTGATTTGTATTAATAATTAACCTATGAATAAATTTATTTATTTAACAGCAACTCCTGAAGCATTGATTGCTTCTATGCTGCCACCGGTAGAGTTTGGTTCATACCTGTCAACCGGCACAAAAAAAAGAAATAGAGGTCAGGCAATTTTCTTTGAGGTTGACCTTGCAAAGATTGAAAACTTGATTGATATGGATAGTCTTAACAAGCGATGTGTTGCCAAAGACGACGGCAAACGTAAAAGCTCTGTCTATCTTTCAGTTTACAAAACACTGGAAATGATACCATTATCAGCTCTCATGAGTCTGTATCTTACAACCGATAACGGAAATACGCTGGAATTGAAAAAAGTAGCTTATGATAATTCAGGAGAAATTAAGGGTAAGCTTCATCTTTTTCAGGAGTTATGCCCTGTTACGCCATTGGTTGCCAGTGAATTAACTCCTTCTGCGTTCCTTAAAAGGCTTACAGACGGATCAACTCCCATTGTTCTTCCAAAACTGTTTTTTGTTAATCTGAAACTGGGAGAACTGGCAACAAATCCTCTTTCAGGTTCTGTTGAGAATTTGCCCTATTCAAACATAGGTCACCTCAGAGATTGTCTGGAAATTTTAAAAGGCGAATATGAAAAACACATGAAGACAGTTCAGCGGGTTTATTCAGGTTCGCTTCTCTACAGAACAATCGAAACCGGTTTCTATGTTGGTGCGAAGGACGAGATCCTTTATTATCCATATCCGAGTCTGGCAGAGTTGGAAAACATTAATTATGAATTTTTTAGGTCTATATAGTATTAATCTTTTTAATTGAATATTTATTATGGTGAGTTTACCGGGGGCAACCCCTTTTGAAGTAGTCGCAATCCACACGGTTCTGCTTATTGCATTTTTCGGGCTTGCTTATGCTATCTTTTTACGCCGGCAGGTTATGGCCTGTGATAAGGGAACAGAAAAAATGCAGGATGTATGGGATGGGATACGTCTTGGTGCAAATGCTTATCTGAAAAGACAGTTAAAGACAATTATTCCTCTCATTTTTGTATTTACCGTTATTCTTTTTCTGTCGGTTTACGTTGTTCCTCCGACTGATGAGTCGAAACTGCGTTTTGTAGGTTATTCAGATGAATCTCTGAAGCTGGTCATTGGCTTTGGCCGGGCAATAGCATTCATTATGGGTTCCCTGTTTTCGCTTATGGTGGGTCAGTTTGGTATGAGGATGGCTGTTCAGGCTAATGTCAGGGTAGCTTCAGCCTCACGAAGAAGTTTTGGCGAAGCGCTGAAAATAGCATACCGTGCCGGTACTGTTACCGGGATGCTTACAGATGGTCTCGGGTTGCTAGGTGGCACGATGATCTTTATTATTTTTGGCGTAGCATCACCTGATACACTTCTTGGATTCGGTTTTGGTGGAACATTGCTGGCGCTCTTTATGAGGGTCGGCGGGGGTATCTATACAAAAGCTGCCGATGTGGGAGCTGACCTTGTCGGAAAAGTAGAGGCAGGGCTTCCTGAGGATGATGAACGAAATGCTGCTGTTATTGCTGACCTGGTTGGAGATAACGTCGGTGACTGTGCTGGTATGGCTGCAGACATTTTTGAATCATATGAAGTCACAATTGTTTCGACATTAATCCTGGGTGTGGTTCTGTTCACTCAGACACACCAGCTTTCATGGATCATTTTTCCGTTACTCGTCAGAGGTATAGGGGTTCTCTCATCAATAATCGGCACTTACCTGGTTAAAGGAGGCAAGCAAGACAAAGGCAATAATGCCCTTAAATCAATCAATAAAGGTTTCTATTCCTCGGCTGCGATAAGCATTGCCGCATTCGGAATTCTCTCTTTTTTCTATCTCCATGACTGGCGCTCATTTCTTTCTGTTGTTGTAGGGATTATACTTGCGATTGTACTTGATGAAATAACAAAACATTTCACCGACGGTAATTATCATCCGGTTAAAGATATAGCAAAGAACTCAAAAACAGGGTCCGCCACGCTGATACTCAAGGGGCTTAGCTATGGATTTGAGATTGCAGTTTGGCAGACAATCGTAATTGCTGTCACAATTTTTGCTTCAGTGATGATCTATTACGGACAACCTATTGTATTTGTCCTGTATGGTGTTGCTATGACCGGTATCGGAATGCTTACACTCACTGGCAATAACGTAGCGATGGATGCTTTCGGACCTATTGCAGACAACGCAAACGGTATTGGTGAACTATCACATCTCGATAAAGATGCACGCAAAATAATGGATTCTCTCGATGCAACGGGCAACACAACAAAGGCTATTACTAAAGGTGTGGCAATTGGTTCTGCAGTAATTGCTGCAGTTGCATTATTCGGATCCTTTATTACCGATGTTAGTAAAGTTCAGATTCAGATGGGATTTGATAAAGCATCCCAGCTGATTGAGACAGGAATACGTATATCAGTTCCAATGGTTTTTATTGGTTTACTTATTGGCGGAACAATTCCATTCCTGTTCTCATCTCTTACAATCAACGCAGTAACACGTGCTGCAGCTCAAATAGTTGAAGAGGTTCGGCGTCAGTTCAGAATACCCGGTATTATTGAACGTACTGTAAAACCTGATTATCAGAGAGCAGTTGATATTTGCACCATATCGGCTCAAAAAGAACTTATCCCACTGGCATTGATCTCAGTATTATCTCCGATTCTTATAGGAGCTTTACTTGGTGTTGAAGCTTTAGGAGGTTTCCTTGCAGGAGTTATTCTATCGGGACAGCTCCTTGCAGTTTTCATGGCAGGTGCCGGTGGTGCCTGGGATAATGCAAAAAAGACTATCGAGGACGGACTCTATGGTGGCAAAGGCTCTGATGCTCATCATGCAGCCGTGGTAGGTGATACAGTTGGTGATCCTCTTAAAGATACAGCAGGTCCTGCACTTAACCCGATGATTAAAGTTATAAACCTGGTCTCACTTCTTGCTGCTCCTGTAATCATTGCATACCAGAAACCCGGACATGCATCGATGGGTATGTTTATCGCCGGCGTATTCTGCCTTGCAATTATAATTGGGGCAATTACATTCTCCAAGAGAGGCGGATTTAAAAAAGAAGTTTTCGTACCATAAAGTTTTAGTTTAAACCGGGAAGATTAAACAATAAGATTTTTTTGATGTAGAGACAGGTCCGAGACCTGTCTCTGCTATTATTGAAATGTTTAAGAACCAGGAGTTTTATTGGTGGCCATCACCATTTTTACTTTTAATCGGGTACCAATTTCAAGAAGATCAGCAAGATCCTGTACCGTCAGTGTATATTCCATCCTGAGAATAATAGTTGGTTCCTGAAGAGCACTGATCCTGGCTTTTAAAAGCGGTTCTATATCTTCGAAGTTAATCTGATGGCTATCAATGTAGTATTTTTTATCTTTTGTGACCGAAATCGATATCTGTTGCTTACTTAGATTCTGGGCTGATTTTGAGTTAGGTAATAATAGCTTGATTACATTTGGATTAGCCAGGGATGAAACAATCAGGAAGAACAAAAGCAGGAAAAACATAATATCATTCAGAGATGAAGTGCTGACCTCCGCCTTAAATTGTCTTTTTCTCTTAATAATCATTTTATAATGCTTTTACAACCTCATTAACCTGTCTTTGCATATTTATTGAATAACGATCTATCATCATCTGCAAATAATGATAACAGCTATACGCTATTACTCCTACAATTAATCCAGTACCGCTGCAGATCATCTTCTGGTATAATCCTCCGGCTATGATACCAATACTTATATTATCAGCCAGCGATATGTTATAGAAGATCTTAATTACACCGGCAATAGTCCCGATGAAACCGAGCATAGGAGCGATTCCTGCAATAATACCAAGATATCCTGTGTTTTTTTCCATCTCAGAAATCTCGAGATTGGCTGTTGCTTCCATATAATTCTCAACATCTTTCGGAGTTTTCCCTTCCTGGCTGAGTCCGCTCTCAAGGATTCTTCCCAGGGAAGTATCATTATTCCTCGAGTGTACCAATGCTTCTTCAGGTCTGTTGTTCCTGATCTCCTCTATAATATTATAGATAAGGTTTTCATCAACCACAGCACTTTTCCTGATAAAGAGAAATCTCTCTATGAAAAGATAGATGCTGAATATCGACAGAAGAATGATGGGGATCATTATAAATCCGCCCTTCATAAGAAGTTCAGCCACATTATTAACTGAATTGGTGTCTCTTAAATGTGGCTGATCAATTGCCAGTAAAATGTAAGTATAAAGCATTTTTGTCCTTTTGTTTAGATGCCTAAGATATTAATTGTTCATCGACCTGGATGAACAATAGTTTATAATAAACAAATGTACAAACTCTTTAGGAAAAACCTGTGTTAACATTTAAATTTGGAATTTTTGTGGGATAACTGTAAATTCAAATCTTGATTCTAAAGCCAATTTTGGTGAGAGTGATAATTTTTCTGATAAGATTTCGTTTTGATTGATATAAATAATAATACAAACCAACATGACTGCACTCCTTTTGTATATTGCCCAGACTTTTGATACTCTGAATAAAACTGTCGCGGCTGCACCCGCGCTTCCCGTACAGCACGCCCCTGAAGCAACGAAAATGATAGATATCATTATGAAGGGTGGTGTTATTATGATACCAATAGCTTTGCTTTCCATAATAGCTGTTTATGTTTTTATAGAGCGTTATTTGACTATCAGAAGGCATATCAGTTCAGAAGTTGAGTTTATGAACAGCATACATGAATATATCCTGAATGGAAGAACTGATTCAGCTCTTACGCTATGCCGCAATACTGCCAAACCAATTGCCAGAATGATAGAGAAAGGGATTTCCCGGCTTGGGAAACCTATCAAAGAAATTGAAGAAGCCATTGAGATTGCCGGCAAATTTGAAGTATATGACCTGGAAAAAAACATAAATATACTTGCTGTCATAGCAGGTATCGCTCCAATGTTCGGTTTTCTTGGAACAATAATCGGAGTAATAAAAATTTTCTTCAATATTTCAATGACCAGCGATGTCAGTATAGGAACGGTTTCAGCCGGTCTCTATACCAAAATGGTAAGCAGCGCGTCTGGTCTTATCGTAGGTATCATTGCTTATATCGGTTATCACTGGCTTAATATTATTTTAAATAAAGCTATCCACCAGCTTGAATGGAATGCAATGAATTTCATTGACCTGTTAAAAAGCCCGTCGAAATGATAGAACTTCGCAAGAAAAAAGATTTTACGGCTGAAGTATTCACTTCTTCTATGAACGATATAATGTTCTTTCTTATGCTGTTCTTTATCATCATATCAACACTTCTCAATCCCAGCATGATAAGAGTTTCATTGCCCAGTTCGCGGAGCAGCCAGACGATTCAGAAGAAGGAGATAAACCTGACGATGACCAAAGAGAAGCTTTATTTTGTGAACAATACCCAGATTCCTTTTGAGGCGCTTGAATCGCAACTGAAAAAAGAACTGACGCATTCTCCCGACGCATTCGTTATGCTACGTTTTGATAATACGCTCCCAATCCAGGATCTGGTAAATGTACTTTCTATAGGGAACAGGTTAAATTCAAAAATGATTATTGCAACGGCAAAGACAAAGTAGCCTCCGCTCTAATTATATGAAAAACATCCTCTTACGCTCCACTTATTATATTTCGAAAAGGGTATTATTACTAATTCTTTTATTTATGTTATCGCTTGCGGTATCTGCCTCTTCAGGGAAGGTTCCATCTGTTGGTCCTGTAAGGGTGGAATTCATAATTTTCGGATTGATTCTTATAGGTGTTGCTCTTCTTCATAAGCAAACCTTCTGGGTTGCGGTAATAGGATTAACTGTTCTGCTGATCTTCAAGTTTGTTTTTGATCCCGGTTTTCATTTTATGGAACACGTTTTCGGTCAAAACGCTATTTATGACCAGCTTATGCACAAAAATCTGAGGCAGGGGGAATGGGGTATTATTCTGAATCTCATGGGATTATTGCTTGGATTTGCGATCCTTGCAAAGATATTTGAAGAATCCGGTATACCTGAAATATTGCCTAAATTCCTTCCCGATGACTGGAGAGGCCCGTTTGTGTTACTTGTATTTGTCTGCATAATTTCTTCTTTCCTCGATAATATTGCAGCCGCTCTGATTGGTGGAACAATCGCCATTGTAGTTTTTAAAAACAGAGTTCATATTGGGTATATAGCTGCAATTGTTGCAGCCAGTAATGCAGGTGGTAGTGGCAGTGTTGTCGGAGATACAACCACTACAATGATGTGGATTGATGGTGTAAGTCCATTGAATGTTCTTCATGGATTTGTAGCCGCATTGACTGCACTTCTCTTTTTTGCCTGGTTTGCATCACACCAGCAGGATAAGTATCAGAGAATCCAAAAAGATGCCGATCCAAATGTTAAGGTTGACTGGATGAAACTTGTGATTGTTTTATTAATGCTTGTAGGAGCGATTATTTCCAATTTCCTTTATGATATGCCTGCACTGGGTGTTTGGGTTGCCATACTTATTGGAGCTGCTATCAGACCTGTTCCCTGGAAAGAAGTGCCAGGTGCAATTAAGGGAATTGTTTTTCTTCTCTGCCTTGTTTCATGTGCATCGCTTATGCCTGTTGAAGATCTTCCAAATGCTTCCTGGGTGACAGCTCTGGCGCTTGGTTTTGTTTCAGCGGTTTTTGATAATATCCCATTGACAAAATTATGTCTTGAACAAGGTCATTATGACTGGGGGATGCTCGCTTATACCGTTGGTTTTGGAGGATCGATGATATGGTTCGGGTCATCTGCGGGCGTTGCAATTACAAATAAATTCCCGGAAGCCCGCCATGTAGGTCGCTGGGTAAAATACGGCTGGCACGTTGCAGTTGCGTATATAATAGGGTTTTCTATTTTATATTTCACTTTGGGATGGGAACCTGCCGATAACAGAGAGCATAAGATTGTTAATTGTCCTGTACCGGGTTGCCCCATGGCAAATAAACATGAAGTATCAAAGGGCTTAAACTATTGAGGCATAAGTGTTTTTTTCTTCTCCTGGTAAAGTTTCATGCTCTCCAGAATGATCTCATATGCTTTTTCCTTGTTCATGAATTGTTCGACGATGACATTCTTATGTTCGAGCATTTTATAGTCTTCAAAAAACCTCTTCAACTCGACAAGTGTGTGAGGAGGAAGCTCTGAAAGTTCATTTATATAATTAACTGACATATCGTTCCCTGCAACTGCTATTATTTTGTCATCGCGCTCAATTCCGTCAACCATCTCCATTGCTCCAATCACTTTTGCCTCAACAATGCACATTGGATGTACATCAATTGAACAGATAACAAGGATATCAAGCGGGTCATGATCGTCGCAGTATGTCTGAGGTATGAAACCATAATTTGCAGGATAATGAACTGATGAAAACAATACCCTGTCGAGTCGCAGTAGCCCTGTTTCCTTATCCATCTCATACTTGCCTTTTGATCCTTTCGGAATCTCAATTATGCTTTTTACAAAAACCGGCGCATCTTTTCCTGTTTCAATGCAATGCCATGGATGAGTGCATGGTTTCATAATCTGAATTATTTAATGATCACTCAAAGTTAAGAATAAACTGTATGCCTTGAATTAATTTTTTATTTTTGAGAAAACATTATCAATGAGAATACCCGGGTTTGCCGATATTCAGGCTGCACATTCAAGGATTAAGTCATTTGTTCATCATACTCCGGTTCTGAAGTCCCGGCAATTAAATGAACTTTTCAGCTGTGAGCTATTTTTCAAATGTGAAAACTTTCAAAGGGTTGGCGCATTTAAGTTCAGAGGCGCTACCAACGCTGTGCTCTCATTGACTTCCGGGGAGAGAAGCAAAGGTGTTGTTACTCATTCATCAGGCAATCATGCTGCAGCGCTTGCCCTGGCTGCAAGAATGAACGGAGTGAAAGCGTATATAGTGATGCCCGATAATGCACCTGTTGTTAAGAAAAATGCAGTTGCCGGCTATGGAGCTGAGATAACTTTCTGTAAACCCACGTTAAAGGACAGAGAAAAGAGTGCAAGGGTAATAATGGAAAAAACCGGTGCCACACTTATTCACCCATATGATAATTTTACTATTATATGCGGACAGGGGACTGCTGCACTGGAACTTCTTCAGGAAAAAGGTGACCTTGATATAGTTGTTGCTCCGGTAGGAGGTGGCGGACTACTGAGCGGCACTTCAACATGTGTAAAAGGGATTAATAAAAACATTCAGGTTATTGGTGCAGAACCGCTGAACGCAAATGATGCTTTCATTTCATTCACTTCGGGTATTCTTACTCCTTCCGTCAATCCAGTGACATGTGCAGACGGACTTCTGACATCTCTTAGTGAGCTTACTTTTTCAATCATCAGGAAGAATGTGGACAAAATTCTTACGGTAAAAGAAGACTCAATAATTGAATGCATGCTTCTCGTCTGGGAAAGGATGAAAATAGTCATTGAACCGTCATCAGCAACGGTTCTGGCTGTAATAAAAGAGAATCCGGGTTTATTTAATGGTAAAAGGATAGGCTTGATTATCTCAGGCGGAAACGTGGATTTCAGGAAGCTCCCGTTTTAGTTTTTCTTCTTGAAATATGCAATGATTGGATAATGATCGGAATAATTTACTCTAATTATCTCGAAATAGCTATTGATAAGAGAGTCATTATACAAGATGTAGTCTATCCTGTTCCGGGGATAATTCCCTATATACGTGAATCCTGCACCATAACCTGAATTGACAAAGGAATCATTAAGTCCTTTACGGATCTTTGTATAAGCATAAGATACCGGTGTGTCATTAAAGTCCCCGAGCACGATTACCGGGTATGGCGACCTGTTAATATTCTCTTTTACCACCTGTGCCTGTAGAGCCCTCTTAACAAATCCTTTCTTCAGACTGACTGACAAACTTTTCACCTCTTTCACAGTCTCTTTATCATCAGAGGCTGTCAGCTCCTCAATGAACGAACGTTCCATTCTGTGAAGCCTGAAAGACTGAAGATGGTTATTATAAATCCTGAAAGTATCATTCTGTATCAGAACATCAGTATATATTGAAAGGCTCGATGAACCGGGATGAGGTATTTCACCTTTCCTTATAATTGGAAATTTGCTGAAAGTGACAATTCCGTAGAACCTGTTTTTGCCGCTACTTATAAGTTTCATGTGAGAATAATATTTTCCACCCAGAGCACCTATCATTAACACCTCTTCCACTGCAGGATAACCTGATACGAAAAACTCCTGAAGACAAATAATATCAGGGTTTTTAGCTTTTATAAAATCTATCACTTTCTTTTCGGAAGTGATTCCACGATTATTTTCAAAATAATTAAAAAGGCGCACATTGTAGCTTAATACCTTAAATGTGTTGGTTTTATCTCCTGATGGCCTGACAAGTTTGATATAATTTGAGAAATGATGAAATCCGAGTGCAATTATAACGACTGATATCAGAGCCTCGAATCTTAATAACATTGCCCAGATAATTACAAGTATAATATTGATCAGCAGGAGGTAGGGATAGGCAAGGCCAAAAAAAGCAGGAAGTGCAAAATCTACCGGACTGATGCTTACTGCCAAATATGATAAAAGAAGTGAAAAAGCAAAGATTGCGTTTACAACAAAAAGAATTTTATAAAGGATCTTTCTCAATTACAATAATTTGTGAATATAAATTTACAGATATTCGATTGAAATGCTGTTGCAGAATTCTGTTTTTTGACAAGGGCGTGCAAATGTTATACAAATGGATAAAATTCTAAGATTAATTTTTCTTCTGGCTCTCATTAAAAAGAGTTTCCTTTTCCTCCTTAGTCAGGCTTTCATATCCACCTTTGGATATCTTATCCAATATATGGTTGATTTGCTTCTGGTGCTCTGTTTTAATTTTGTTATATTCATATTCATTAGCAACCTTTTTATGAGTGACTTTGAGTTTCTTCCTTGGTTTAAATGCTGTTACAAAAAAATCTATTATTCTGTTGAATCCTTTACCGATATCTCGTCCATGTCTCAGGTTTATGATATATAAATATCCAAAAAAAGCTCCTCCTATATGGGCAAGTTTTCCTCCTGAGTTTACAGAAAAGTCCATTATTGAGGTAAGGATAAAAATTGCCAGAGCCATGTACTTTATTTTAATTCTTCCAAATAAAAAGAGCTGAACAGCATAATCAGGTACATATGTGGCAATTGCAATGACAATAGCCATAACAGAGGCTGAAGCTCCTATTGCAACAGAATCAGCTACAATACCTTTAAAAGCGGGGAATATATTAAAAGAGAGTATGTAAACCAAAGCTCCGCTGATTCCCCCAAGCAGATATACCGCAACAAGTTTCCTCTGGTCGAGATATTCCAGGAAGATCCTGCCAAACCAGTATAGCCATAACATATTGAAAAGGATATGCCAGATATCTTTATGAGTGAACATGTAAGTAATTAATGTCCATGGTCTTATCAGTAAAGCATTAAAAGAAGCAGGGACAGAAAAGAGATCGAGAACTTTCCCGGAGATTTCCTGGTTATTGACTAAAAACCCAATAACGGCAACTATAGTTATCAGAACAAATACTGCAATATTTATATATATTAGCCTGGTAAGGTTACTTCCATTTCTGAAAACTAATTTTATTTCGTCCCAGATTCCCATCAATATAAAGTATTTGTGGTTTTTCTCCAGTACCTGATCAGGAGGTAGCCGAATAACATTCCTCCCAGGTGAGCAGCATGCGCAATATTGCTTCCCGGCTGTGTTACTGCAAGAACTAATTCAAGGGCACCATATCCCAGAACCAGGTACTTGGCTTTTATTGGCATTGGAGGAATGAGGAGCAATAACTGAGTATTAGGGAAGAGAACTCCGAATGCCAGCAGGACACCAAATATTGCACCGGAAGCGCCAACAGTAGGTGTATTAAGCAATATTTGAAGGCTTTGCATATCAGGGTCGGTGAATACTTTTCCCTGGTGAAAATATGCCGTTCCTTCATTTAATACGAGCTGGATATTTTCAGGGGACAGAGTCTGAATCAGGTGATGGTACTGCAAAAAGATCACAGATTCATGAGTAAACGCTGCTCCAATTCCGCAAACCATATAAAAAATGAAAAATCGTTTTGGGCCCCATACATTTTCCAAAATCGGCCCGAATATAAACAGGGCGTACATATTGAAGAAAATATGCATGAAACCACCATGCATAAACATGTGGGTTACAATCTGCAATGGCTTGAACTGTGGTGATTTTGGGAAATATAGTCCGAGCAGACCGTTGAGATCAACACCAAAAACGCTCCCCGCTGCATAGTATGCTAAAAGCATTAATACATTGATCATTATGATATTCTTCACCACCGGGGGTAATCCCAGAATGCCTCTGCCGTATCCGTTCATTTATCTGTTATTATAAGATATTTAGTCTTCAATTGTCGGGCCAAAACTTCATTCCCCATTTTGATCCGACATATTGTCATTGATTTTCTTCGTTCACCCCGGCCCCAAGGGGAGCGAAGAAAATCAATTTACTCTCCGCCAGCTGGCGGAATGGGGTAAATAAATTGATTTTCAAGCGTTGATGCAAACATTTAATATCATAAACCGTTTTATTTAAATCTTTTATCAATTTCTTCAAGGGTAATAATACTTATTACAGGCTTTCCTTTGGGAGAATAATTTGGCGCCTGGCATGCAAAAAGTGTGTCAAAAAGATCTTCCATTTCGCCCTGACTCAGCACTTTCCCATATTGGATGGCAGAGGCACAAGCCATACCGGCTGCTATTTTTTCTTTTGCACTGGCAGAAGGTTCGGCCTGTGAATTTTTAAAATCCTGAAGCAAAATCTCCAGCATCTCAATAGGATTGGAAGAATCATTGTCTGCTGGTCTGCCGTCGATTGTGATTTTATTTTTACCTGAATACCGGATACTGAATCCCAGTAATTTCAGATCTCCTTCGATTTCTTTCAGAATAAAATAATCGGCAGGATTTAACTCTGCTGTAACAGGGAACATATCAACCTGGCTTATAGCCCGGTTATTGCTGAGACAATCTAGAAATCTTTCGTAGAGGACCCTTTCATGGGCCCTCTTCTGGTCAATAAGCATGAACCCTGATTTAACAGGGCAGACAAAATATTTATTTTTTACCTGGAAGAACTTCCTTTGCGATTCCTTTATCTTTTCGAATTGTTCAGGATTGTCATTTTCTTTTTCAAGAGCTGTGTAAAGTTTTTCCCAGTTTGCAGTGTTCTCTCTCTCAAACCGTTCAACAAATCCCGACCTTTCATTAGTTCTCTCTTCTCCGTCAAAAGGATTAAATTGTTTGTTGATCTCGATCTTTGGTTGTTCGGGGATATTGCCAGTTGATCTCATTACCGGGATATCTATGAGGACTTCATTTTCAAAATCGAGCGAAGGAACTATATTGAATCTGCCGAGAGCTTCCCGCACAGATGCCATAAGTATCTGCCAGATTGATCTTTCGTCCTCAAATTTTATCTCAGTTTTAGTAGGATGAATATTTATATCTATAGATGCAGGATCAGCCTCCATATATATGAAGTATGAAGGGATTGCTTCAACTGGAAGGATATTCTGATAAGCCTCGACAACTGCTTTATGGAAGTAAGGATGTTTCATAAAGCGGTTATTCACAAAAAAGAATTGTTCACCATATGTCCGTCTTGCATTTTCCGGTTTCCCAATAAATCCTTTTATGGCTATCAGGCTCGTTTCCGTCTCAAGAGTTATCAGGTCCTGGTTTATTTGTTTTCCGAAAACGCCGATTATACGTTGTCTTAAATTGGCAGAAATAAGGTTATATATCTCACTGTCGTTGTGATGAAGAGAGAATCTTATATCGGGGTGAGCTAATACGATCTTCTGGAATTCATTGACAATGTGTCTGATTTCAGTGTTATCTGATTTAAGGAATTTCCGGCGAGCCGGTATATTGAAAAACAGATTTTTAACTGAAAAGCTTGAACCGGCAGGACAACTACAGGGTTCCTGAGTTTCAACCTTTGAACCGTTTACTACTACCAATATACCGGTATCACTATCTTCACGGCGAGTTTTAAGCTCAACCATTGCTACTGCGGCTATGGAAGCAAGCGCCTCTCCCCTGAATCCTTTTGTTGTAATGGCGAAAAGATCCTGTGCTGTAGTGATCTTTGATGTGGCGTGTCTTTCAAAAGACAGCCTCGCATCTGTCTCAGACATTCCCGAACCATCGTCAATTACCTGAATTAATGTTTTACCGGAGTCTTTTATTATTACCCTGATATTTCTTCCTCCTGCATCTACTGAGTTTTCAATAAGCTCCTTTACAACAGAAGCAGGTCTTTGTATTACTTCACCTGCAGCTATCTGGTTGGCTACCGAATCGGGCAAAAGCTTAATAACATCAGGCATCAATTAAAATATTATTGTCGATATTGCTAACATCCGATTGAGATACAAGTTTATAAAATGAGCTGTATCTTCACTGTTTAATCAATTTTACAAATATATAAATAATTGGTACATTAACTTTCAGAATGAACTCAATGAAGCTAAACGACAACAATAATTGAAAATAGAATTTAGATGATTATCTTTGATAAAAATTACGGGGAAATGAAAAATCTTTATTTCTGTTTATTTGTCATTTTTTTATTTGTTATCTCTGGTTGTTCCCATAAGTCGGGACATCATGATATAAAAGTAATGACATTGAATGTAAGATATAATAATCCGGATGATAGTATCTATTCGTGGCCAAAAAGAGCATCACAGGTGTGTGATTTTATATTAAGCGAAAAACCCGATATTCTTGGATTGCAGGAAGTATTGTGGAATCAGTACCAGGTGCTTGAATCAATTTTTATGGATTATACTTCGGTTGGAGCAGGGTGCAGCGACGGAGCCAGGGAAGGGGAGATGAACCCGGTTTTTTTCAGGAAAGAAAAGTTTGATATGGTCAGGAACATCACTTTCTGGCTCTCAGATTCACCTGAGGTTGCAGGTTCGAGGGGATGGGGTTCTTCTCTTCCCCGGATTGTTACATGGATGGAGCTTGTTGATAAGAATAGCCATAAGCATTTTTTCTTTTTTAATACACATTTTGCGGAGGATTCTGATTCCGCCAGGTTAATGAGTTCAAAAATACTGCTTAAAGAAATTAATAATATATCTGATGGATTCCCATTTATAATTTCCGGTGATTTTAATATGGCCCCGACCAGTGCAGGTTATTCAATCTTAACGGGACCGTATGAAAGTGTACCTCTTTTAAAAGATTCTTACATTATAACCGAAAAGAGACCCACAGGTCCGGTTTATACTTTCAATGGGTTTTCCGATAAAACCAAAACTGCCAGAATAGATTATATTTTTGTAAAAAACGGAATGAAAGTATTGGATTACAAAACTGTAATTAAAAAGGAAAAGGGTATCTTCATTTCAGACCACTGGCCGGTGGAAGCAGTTGTATCTGTTGAATAGCTTATGCCGTTTTTCTGTATCTGCGCACAGCCAGGGTTGTAAAACCAATTGCAATTACAATCAGGGAAAATAGTTCCCTGCTAATATCATTAATCGTCGATCCCTTTAGCATAACCATCCTGTTTATTCTCATAAGATAAGCAACCGGGTTGACGAGATTGAAGTCCTGGGCCCACATTGGCATACTCTCATAAGGTGTGAAGATACCGCTCATCAGGATAAATATAATCATACAAAAAAATGCCACAAACATGTATTGCTGTTGTGTCCCTGAGAAGGTCGAAATAAAAAGCGCCATCCCAAGAACTGCGATAAGAAATATTGTACTTCCCAGGAACATTAAGAGGATGCTTCCTTCAAATGGTATATTAAATGCAATTTTGCCTATAACCAGACCAAGGGCAAGATCTGTCAACCCGATTAACAGAAAGGGTACCATTTTTGCAATTATAAAATGATATTTTCTGACAGGTGTAACGTTAATCTGTTCGATAGTCCCAATCTCTTTTTCCCTTACCATGTTTAAGCCGGCAAGCAGGAACCCGATTGCAGTAACGAGGATGACAAGTATCCCGGGAAGCATATAATATTTGTAATTTAATAATTCGTTGTACCAGTACCTGTTTGTAATTTCTATCCGTGGTGAGAAAATCAGCGGACTTGTTGTTATGTTCTGTTTAATGAGATCTGTATTGTAATCGCCAATGACACCATTAAGATAAGCCCACGAGATCTCGGCAGATGAGGCATTCACAGCATCAATAGTAGCTAGGAGTTTCCCTTGCTTTCCGTTTCCGATATCTTTTCCGAACCCCGATGGTATCTGAAGAATAACACTGCATTTATTCCGGTGAAGAAGATCATTTGCCTGATCTTCTGAAAAGGGCGAAAAGGAAAGTCTGAAGAAGGTGGAACCACTTAGCTTGTTTATCAGACCTCTTGATTCAGGTGTCATATCTTTGTCAATTATAGCGATCCTGATATTCTTTAATTCGAATGTTACTGCCGGGACAAGTATAAGCATCTGTACAATCGGAACAGCAAAAATTGCTTTTGAAATAAATTTATTCCGGAAAATCTGGATAAATTCTTTTCTTATCAGGTATAATATTGTTCTCATTATTTTCTTTGGTCTTTTCCTTTGTCTTCTATCTTTTATTTAAGGGTTTGCGGCATGCGGTGTGCGGTATTATTCAAGTCTTATCTTAAATTTCCTTACGCTGAGTCCTATAAAAACCAGAGTCATCACTATCAGAATGAGTGTCTCTTTCCAGATATAAATAAAACCGGTTCCTTTTATCATAATGTTCTTTATTATCACAATAAAGTATCTTGGTGGTAATATTGAACTTACATAATCATAAATTTTTGGCATGTTCTCAATTGGGAAAATAAATCCTGAAAGCAAGACAGTTGGCAACATCAACCCTATCAGGGAAATGAAGATAGCCTGTTGCATTGTTTTTGAGACTGTTGATATCAGAATTCCGAGAGTTAAACTCATCAATATGTAAAGCATGCATTCAGCAAGGAGAAGTATTATGCTTCCTTTCACCGGGAGCCCGAATACTAACCATGATAACAGAAGTATCAGAAGCACATTGACAAATGAGAGGAAGAAGTAGGGCATCACTTTTCCAAGAATTATCTGGATTGGACGAAGAGGGGAGACCAGCAAAACCTCCATTGTTCCAAACTCTTTTTCCCGTGTTATTGTAACGGATGTCATCAATGCACATATCAGTATGAGGATTAAGGTTATAACTCCCGGGACAAACATAAAATGACTTTTAAGAGATGGATTATAAAGCATTTTTACTTCAGGGCTTATCCTGATAGCGTTCTTTAAGCCGGGTCCTGCTGACTCCATGGAGAAGTCATTCACTATCGAAGTCGTATAATTTGTAATAAGTGTGGCAGTATTAGGTTCAGATCCATCAGAAATAATACTCAGAGATGCGTTGCCTTCGCTTATCAGCTTTTTACCGAAATCATCTTCATATACTATTACAGCTTTGGTTTTACCTTTTTTAAAGACTTTGTCGATATCTTCATAATTCAGTAGGTTTTCTGTTTTTTTAAAAAATCCTGAAGAGAAAATTTTGTCAGTCAGTTTAAGAGTTATTTCATCATGTGATAAGTCGAGTACGGTAACGCCTGCATTTTTAATATCTGTACTTACTGCGTAACCGAAGATGAGTATTTGGGCAGCCGGAATACCAAATAGTATAAAGAGTGTGCGATAATCCCTGAAAATATGCTGGAACTCTTTTTTTACAAAACCGAGCAATCGTTTCATGGTCTCGCTATTTTAATAAATACCTCCTCAACAGATGCAGCATTATATTGCTTCTTTAGCTTTTCAGGTGTGTCCAGCGCTACAATCTTCCCTTCGTTCATTATTGAGATCCTGTCGCAGTATTCCGCTTCATCCATATAATGTGTTGTAACGAATACAGTTATCCCTCTTGAAGCTGTTTCATATATCGTTTCCCAGAACTGTCTTCTGGTAATTGGATCTACACCACCAGTGGGTTCATCAAGAAATACGATTTTTGGTTCGTGCAATACTGCAACTGAGAAGGCAAGCTTTTGTCTTAGTCCGAGAGGAAGATCTGATATCATTCTGTTCTCGTCTTTCTGAAAATGGAGCTTTTCGAGCAGACTGGCAAGCCTTTCCCTGATAAAAGATTTGCTCATACCATAAATACCGCCATATAATATAATGTTTTCTTTCACGGTCAGGTCTTCATAAAGTGAGAATTTCTGACACATATAACCGATATTCTTTTTAATCATTTCTGCCTGTTTGTAGGCGTCGTATCCGGCAACATTAACCTCTCCTGCGGTGGGTTTTGAAAGCCCTGAAAGAATCCTGAGAGCTGTTGTTTTTCCTGCACCGTTAGCCCCCAGAAATCCGAAAATTTCACCTGCAAAAACATCAAAACTGAGATTATCGTTTGCAGTGAATTTCCCGAACTTCTTTACCAGATTCTTAACGTAGATTACCTTTTCAATCATCTAATTAATGTTATGTTGTTTTGTCGTTATGTCAAAAATTGTCTTGTTGTTTTTATTTGCCTCTTTCCTGGGCCCTCCTCCTTCGCTAAAGCTTCGAAGGACACGTGCGCCCTGCATTGCCAGCCGAATCCGCCTGCTGGCGGAGAAGGTTGGTGCCCTGAGCCCTTTACCCTGCGCCCTTATTCCGCTCCCCCTTTTTCCATCAGTTCGAGGAACCTGTCTTCAATTCCTGCTTCAGCTTCCTGAATAACCGCATCATTAATACCTTCTCTTATCAGGTATTCAAAAAGGGAATTATCTGATGAATCGTTAAATAATGTCACATGTATAGAGTCGCCAAACGGATATGCTGTGAGAACCTCCTGATTTTTCCTGAGTGTTTTAATCAGCTTGTATTTCTCAACCGATTTAACGGTAAAAAGTTTTCTGCTGAAACCGGCTCTGATCTTTTGAGGTGTATCAATTGACAGGATTTTCCCATTCTGTATCAGAGCCACTCTGTCGCATCGAATGGCTTCATCCATATAAGGTGTTGATACAATGATAGATATATTATGTTGTCGTAATTTACTCAGCATATCCCAGAACTCTGATCTTGAAACAGCATCAACTCCTGTCGTCGGTTCATCCAGAACAAGAAGCCTGGGTTTATGAATCAGTGCACAGGATAGCGCCAGCTTTTGCTTCATACCTCCTGACAGTTTACCGGCCAGGCGCTTTTTGAACGGTTCTATGTGAGAGTAGATATCTGCAATAAGCTCATAATTTTCCTCAACTGTAGTTCCAAATACAGTTGCATAAAAATTTAGATTTTCTTCGACAGAAAGATCCTGGTACAGGCTGAACCTGCCTGGCATATAACCTATGTTTTTCCGAAGTTGGTTATAGTCAGATGTAGCATCCATGCCAAGGACTTTCATATTCCCTATATCAGGCAATAACAGTGTGGTAATGATCCTGAACAAGGTGGTTTTTCCGGCGCCATCCGGACCAATAAATCCAAAAATCTCAGATTCATTTACCGAAAAGGTAATATCATCAAGAGCCAATATTGGTCCAAAGGATTTAGTTATACCCGATGATTCAATAGCTTTTATCATCTGATTATTTTTGCCCGATTGTGAAAAGAGCCTCACCCGGCATTCCCGATTTAAGGGTGCCATCATTTATTACATCTATTTTCACTGCATAGACCATTATCACACGTTCCTCCTTTGTCTGAATGATTTTAGGAGTAAACTCAGCCTTATCCGATATGTAACTGATAGTTCCTGTGAATGAACTGAATCCCTTTTCGCCATTATCAATCCTAACCGTACATGTCTGCCCGATTTTTATTTTGCCCAACTGTGCACCGCTTACAAAAGCCTTTAACTTAATAATTGAAAGATCTGCTATTTTAACAAGAGGTTTGCCTGCAGCTGTTATCTCTCCTGCTTCTGAATACTTTTCGATGATTGTCCCTTTCAGAGGGCTTTTTACATAACACCTTTTTATCTGATCATTCAGTGTGGCTTTTTTCGATTTAGAGACAGACAATTCTGCTGCCACGGAGGCTTTTTGAGTATTATTTGCCGTGATCTGTTTTTGTAAAACAGAAACCTGTCCTGTCAGATCGTCATATTGTTTTTGGGTCGCGGCATCGTCCTTAAGCATTTTTCCGAACCTTGAGATATTCACATTTATATTTTCGATCTGCTGATTAAGGATATCATTCTGAGCATTGATTGAACTGATAGTAGTTTTAATACTCTTCATACCGGCGTCAATTTCATCAGCCTGCAGATGCAGGACTGTGGTGTCAATCAGGGCAATTATTCCATTCTTATCTACCAGAGTACCCTCTACAGGATCAAACTTCATGATTCTCCCGTTCGTTTCAGCGGAGATAATGACTTCAGTCGCTTCAAAATTCCCGAATGCATCAGCTTTATCGGTTTTGTTTTTGCAGCCGGCCAGAAACATGGCGGCAATTATTATTAATGATGTGGTTTTCATATTGTTAAAATATATTGTTAATCAATGAATTATTCTATCTCTTTTCCGCTTATATTCAGATATTCAATCTTCGCCATTGAAAGATTTATTTTATGGATCTCAAAATTTATCTGAGCCTGACGTTCCGAATTAAGCTCGTTCAGGTATTCAGTTGCTGTGATAGTACCGTTTTGATATTGCGATTCAGCTGAGGCAGTAATTCTTTTCCTCAGGGTAATAAGTTCATTATCCCTGTCTATCAGAGCCTTTATGCTTAGGATTTCAGCATTTTTTGAAACAAGAAGCCTGTTCAGGTTATCTGTCAGATCGTTTTTCCTGTTTTCAATAATGCTTTGTTGAAATGTGATTATTTGTTTCTCATTTTTGGTTTTGTTCCAGTCGAATATGTTCCATTTGACACTGGCTCCGACTATATAATAAGGAGCAAACTCATTTTTAAAAAAGTTGCTGCCCGGAGGGTTGCCGTACCCGAGCGTGGCAAATCCAAAGGCTTTCGGCATTCTGTTGCTTTCTATGACTTTCAATCCGGCTCCAAGTTGATCTTTTCTCATATCCAGTAATTGTAATTCGGGTCGCATTAATTCATTTGAAAATTCCACGGTCTGAGACGGAACAACAAATTCTGTTGAAGTTTCTATATCTTTGCCGGTAAGATTTGACAGGACTTTAAGAAAAGAGACTTTCATTATCTCATTTTCAGCCAGTTGCTGTTCAATATTAATTTTTTCCGATGTCAGAACATCAATATCTGATTTAATAATAACACCGTTGTTAATTCCGGATTGCATAGAAGAGATGCGTTTTTCTATTAACTCAAGATATGTACCCAGCAGTTCTTTCTGCCTTGCAAGCAGCAACAGGTTGAAATAATAATTGTTAATCTCTGCGCGAAGTTTATACAGATCTGTTTCGGTCTGCTTCTGATTAACATTCATATCGGCTTTTTCAAGTGCCCTGGCGCCTTTTATTGCCCCACCGTCGTAAATAACCTGATTAATATCGAGAGTGATTTTATATTGTTCATTGGGAAGAGGTTTTATAGCGTTTGCGATACCCGGTATTGGGAGCGCGCCAAGAACCCCGCTCAGATCAACCACCGAGGAATTGTAGATTAAGCTCCCGTTTGCATCCAGTGAGGGGAGCCATCCCTTTACCAGATTTTCATCTCTTAGTTTTGAAATATCAGAATAACCTTTTTTTTCACCGGCAAGAGCGTTAGCAGACATTGCCATATCGTAACACTCCTTAAGAGTCAGAATTATTTGAGCCTGTATTGTTAACTGCCAGGGAATTATCAGAATCATCAGAATCAGGACTTTCCTTTTCATTTCTTTTTCTATTAAAAAATTTACAATTTTTTGCACTACGGGCATTTCAGGGACTTCTTACCTGGTTATGGCTTTTATTACAAAATCCGCAGCGAATTCTTTTCTCAATTCTATATATTTATCAAAATCAACTCCCAGGTTATCAAATACAACTTCAAGAATTCCTTTAGCAGCAAACGGGAAAACGCTCATTGAAGCGATTGACGTCAGGATCTGAGGCAGCGTCTCCTCCGTCAGATTATACTTGTATAATTCATTTTCATGATGTTTAAGGATCGTGAGCCACAAATATTTGAAATCAATATTCTTGATAAGCTTCTGTATCCTTTGGGGGTTATGATTTATTTCATTCAGAATGAACCCGGGAAGTTTCGGATTCTGCTGCATGAAGGTAATATGCTCCCTGAAGAAGAACCTGATTTTTTCTTCAAGGGAAAGATCTTTTTCAAAAATAGGGGTGAATTTCATGAACATTTTCTTTGCCAGTTTGGTAAAGACAGCCTCAAAAAGATGATCCTTTGTCCGGAAATAATAATGAAGCAACGCCTTATTAATACCTGCCCGATCAGCTATTCTCTGCATTCTGGCACCTGTCAGTCCTTCCTCTTCGAAAACTATTTCAGCAGCTTCAAAGATCTTATCCTCTGTCAGTTTTTCGTTTTCGCTCATATTTAACCTGTTGGTTTAACTGTAGGGTTTAACTATAAGGTTTAACCGAATGGTCAAAAATAATATGAATTTTTTATCTGACAAAATAATATTGAAAAATAATTTTATTGAGGATCGATATTTCTTAATTTTGCATATGGTCTCGCTGACCTACCATAATATTATATGATGCATAACAGGAAGCTGACAAGGTTATCCGGATTTGACTATTCTGAGAACAGGAATTACTTTTTCACAATTTGTATTCAGAACCACGAGAAAACATTTGGCTCAATTGCAAACAAATCAATGTTATTATCGAAAAATGGTATTATTGCAATGGAACAATGGCAATGGTTGGGCAATCAATACCCGTACAGTGATTTAATTTCATTTGTAATTATGCCGGATCATGTACATGGAATAATTTATATTGATACTGATTTTTATAAACATTATGTAGGGAACGGTCGCGACCGTTCCCTACACATAAACCCCGACCGTTCCCTACACATAAACCCCGACCGTTCCCTACACATAAACCCCGACCGTTCCCTACACATAAACCCCGACCGTTCCCTACACATAAACCCCGACCATTCCCTACACATAAACCCCGACTGTTCTCTACCCACAAATCAAACAAATCCCAAGATCAAACCATTACCTGAATTAATCGGTGCATATAAAACAACCGTATCAAAACGAATACATATGTCAGGTGATGTGAATTTTAAATGGCAAAAATCATATTACGAACATATCATCAGAAATCGACGATCATTGATTTTGATCAAACATTATATCGAAACCAATCCGGAACATTGGATTGTGTAGGGAACGGTCGCGACCGTTCCCTACATTAAATTCGACCGTTCCCTACATTAAATTCGACCGTTCCCTACAATCAATTCGACCGTTCCCTACATCAAATTCGACCGTTCCCTGCATCCAATTCGACCGTTCCCTGCATCCAGTTCGACCGTTGTATGATAATAAATCACCAGTAACGGTCGCGACCGTTCCCTACAGAACGTTATCATTCACGTTAAATATTCGTATTCACAAAAAAAAATAAAAACTATTGCATTTATAAAAAATAATATTTTATATTTGCAATATATAAATAACTTATATATTAAAAATATGATACCAACAGACCTTATTAAAGGATCGTTAAAGACAATAGTTCTGAAACTATTGAAAGAAAATGGGCGCATGTATGGTTACGAAATTACCCGGAAGGTGGAAGAACTGACAAATGGCAAGATAAAACTGACGTATGGTGCTCTTTATCCTGTGTTGCATAAACTTGAAAGCGAAGGAGTTCTTGTTACTGAATCGGAAAACTTCAATAACCGTATCCGGATCTACTACCTGCTGACACCCCACGGACAATCCGTTGTCGCTGAGAAGATAAAAGAACTGAACGAGTTCATTGAATCTCTTCAGCGGATAGTTGATACCAGACCAGGATTAAGCCATGCCTGAACTCAGTCTGCAGCATATTGATCTGATCAGCCACGACATCAGCAGACAGGAGATCATATTTTCACATCTCCTCGAAGATCTTGTCGATCATGTATGCTGTGATGTGGAAAATGAGATGCAGAAAGGGATGAGCTTCACTGAAGCTTATCAGAGGGTAAAACAAAAAATGGGACCACGAAGGTTAAAAGAGATTCAGGAAGAAACACTTTATGCAGTTGATACAAAATACAGATTTATGAAAAACATGATGAAAATTTCAGGCGTTGCAGGCACGGTATTGTTTGGCTTTGCAGCAATATTTAAAATTCAGCACTGGCCCCTTGCAGGGGTTCTAATGACTCTTGGGGCTTTCCTTCTCGCATTTATTTTCCTGCCGTCAGCTCTGAGTGTACTTTGGAAAGAGTCTCATAACCGGAAGAGAATATTCCTGTTTATATCAGCGTTTTTTGCAGGGGTGCTCTTGATTTCAGGGATTCTCTTTAAAATTCAGCACTGGCCAATAGCAGGAGCAATTTTAACCCTGGCAGCATTATCCGGTATTCTGTTTTTTATCCCGGCACTGGTTCTAAGCAGACTGTCGGATCAGGATAACAAAGCCAAGCGCCCCGCCTACATCCTGGGTTCAGCTGGCTCAGTGCTATTTATTGCCGGTATGCTCTTTAAAATACAGCACTGGCCCCTCGCAACTGTGTTTTTGCTTACCGGAATATTCCTTTTATGCTTCCTGGCGTTCCCCATGTTTACCCGGCTTACCTGGAAGGAAGAAAGTCATATTAGTTCCATGTTCATTTTCCTGGTCATTGGATTTCTATTAATTGTAGTCCCGGGAGCTATGGTAACCCTGAACCTGCAGCATTCATACCAGGCTTATTATTATCCTAATAATGATCAACAGAATGCATTATATGATTATTTATTCAGGAATAACAGTTCTATGATCAGCCGATATAGCGATTCCTTAAACTACGATAAGATGGAACAGCTGCATTTAAAAACTGCTGGAATTCTTGCAACTATAAGCAATATCCAGGAGAAGATGGTTCAGGAATCAGAAGGGCAACCAGGCAAACCTGCCGTGAGCGATGGTCAGATAAGTCAGACTAAAACCGGTCAGGAAATATTATACATGAAACTTTCAAGACCGTTCGATCCCCGACCAGCGAAGGTTTTTCTTTTGCCTGGCTGTAGTACGCGGATGGAACTTAATTCGTCAATGGCAGAATATGTAAGCTACTTAACCAGCATAACTCCTTCAGAAGATTTGCTGAAGTACAAAAAAATGCTTGACATAGAAACATTCCTGCCTGACGGAAAACCAGAAAAAGGTGAAATGTCTTTAATGGCAGGCCTTCACACTCTTGAAATTATGAAAAACGGGATGCTTACGGTTGAATCATGTGTATTAAAAAGAATTGTAAAACATTGATATTAAATTAAATACATAAAACTATGAAACAAAAGATATATATTCTCGGATTGATTACAACCATGATTCTTTCCACCGGGATAATATTAAAAGTGAACCATTGGGCGGGAGCAGGAATTTTGATGGCTGCAGGATTTTTGATCCTGGTCCTGATATTTTTTCCTGCAGCGTTGATAAATAATTACAAGGCTGAAGGCAATACTCAGAACAGGTTACTTTATATAGTAACATACATTACTTGTTTTGTTGTCTTCACAGGAATGCTTTTTAAAATACAGCACTGGCCAAATGCGGGAATAGCACTTCTTATTGCCCTTCCTTTTCCATATATTGTATTTCTTCCAGTTTTTCTGGTTGTTACATCGAAGAATAAGAATTTCAATATCTACAATACGATCTTTGTCTTGCTTCTGCTTGCATTGAATTCGGTGTTCTCGGCACTTCTTTCATTAAATGTATCAAAAGAAACCATTGATGACAGTTATAACCTATCATGGAATTATAACAAATTAGAAGCCTCCGCCGCTCAACTCCCGATAATTGTCAATGGATCAGCAGTTGATATGAAAATTGATGAAATAATTAAGATCTCGAATAACTATCAGGATCTGATATTAAAACATGAAGGAATGACCCGTGAACAGTGGAAGAAAAATCCGGGGAATCTGGTAAGACCTGATAATGTAAATACGGCTGCATCAATACTGGCTGACAACGGTGAGATGACTCCCGGGATGAAGCTCGACAAGGCCATCACTGAGCTTATTGATCTGATGAAGCAAACCAAAGGCTTTGAAGATGCGGCCAAAGCTCTGCCTTCAATCATGGATCTTAATGAAGAAAAAGAGAAGGATGACGCTTTGAATTTCTATAGCAGGAATATCTTTGTTCCTCTTTCCTGGGCCCTTATTTACCTCGATGGTCTTGAAGCAAACCTTTATATGATAAAAGCGTCTGCGCCTGCAGTCAATTAATGCCAGTTAATTGATCTGAAGAACTAGGGATATACTTACTGTGTGTCCCTATTTTCATTTTGATACATACCCGAAATTCAGCCTTCTGTCGGTAAATCCTCCCAATACTTCTATTAAGTTTTCACAGGGTTCTGTCTCCCTATACATTTATCCCAAAATCTAAAAAGGTTTATGAGAAAATTGATTTTAATATTAGGTTTTGGGGTGATTGCAGGGATATGCCAGGGAATGTCTTTAAATGAACAGCAGGATTCTGTGTGGACTCTCCAAAAATGTATTGAACATGCTTTGACCAATAATATACAGGTAAGAAAAACCCAGCTTACAAACAAACAAAACATGGTAAACGCCGAAGAAGCTAAAGCACAACGGTTCCCTTCGGCTAACGCTTCAGTCAATCAGAATTTCAACTGGGCCAGAAGCACAGCGACCGGAGAATCCGGTCTAACTGGTAGCAATGGTTCAAATTATTCAGTGAATTCGGGAATCACAATTTTTAATGCATCGAGGCTTACAGCCCTTATAAAGCAGTCAGAGCTGAACATTGAAAGCGGAAACTACTCGCTTGAGACCACTAAAGAATCAATAAGCCTGAGTATTCTCGACGCATATCTTCAAATACTATATGCTGAAGAACAGGTAAGAAACAGTGAGAAGCAACTGGAATCTTCAACCAGTGAGCTTAATCTTGCTGAAGAGCGACTGACACTTCAGGCTATCTCCAAAACCGATTATGCCCAGGTAAAATCACAGGTGGCAACCGAGAAGCTTACCCTTGCTAATTCACAAAGTCAGCTCGTAATTGCCAAAGTGACTCTCGAGCAATTTATGGAACTCCCCGTCGCGGATAATTTTGAAATCGCACATCCCGATCTGAGTGAGTCTTTAAATCAGAACAGGGCGCCTGATGTTAAATTAGTTTATGAAACAGCACTGGCCATAAAACCACAGATAAAAAATGCTGCCGTCAATAAGGAAATTGCTTCACTCGATGAGAAAGTTGCACGATCAGGTCTGTTCCCCATACTTACTGCCAGTGCCGGAATCACTTCAGGATTTACAAGTCTGAGCAATGAATCTTACTTTGGCCAGTTAAACAGCGGAATTTATCCTTCCGCCGGATTCTCGCTTTCCATTCCAATTTATCAGAAGAAGCAGGTCAGGACCAGTATTGCGCTTGCTAAAATCGGTTATCAGAATGCTGAGCTGAGTGAATTTGATTCAAAGAACACTCTAAGGAAAAGCATCGAACAAGCATGTGTCGATGTAAGGTCGGCTCAGATCAAATATGAAGCCAGCAAAGAGAATTACAGTGCAACACTTGAAGCTTCACTCCTTTCAGATGAAAAATTTGCACAGGGAGTCATTAACTCAGTTGATTACCTGGTTTCAAAAACGAACCTGATAGTTGCAGAAAGTGAGTTATTGCAATCAAAATATAACCTGATAGTCAGCTACAAAATCCTCGATTTTTATATGGGAATTCCTCTATCGCTATAAAAGACAAAAGACAATCCACCTTCGCCAAGGCTACGGTGGACAAAGAAAGGTAAAAGACAAAAGTAAATAGATAAGATAATGAAAAAGAAAATGTTAATAATTATTGCAGCTGTCTCGGTTATCGGGATTGCTGCTATACTGGCACTGAAACCCTTTTCAAAAAAGGAAGATGCGGTTTCATTCAATACTGTTAAAGTTGAGAAGGGCAACATCAGCAACACAGTTACTGCCACAGGAACAATTGAAGCTATAAAAACTGTTAATGTGGGCACACAGGTTTCAGGGATCATTCAGCACATATATGTTGATTTTAATGATCATGTGAAGCAGGGACAATTACTCGCAAAACTGGATACAACACCTCTCAGGACACAACTTGATCAGAGCCAGTCCGCGGTAGATCAGGCCATGTCCCAGCTTCGTTTCGAGGAGGCCACTTATAACCGGCTAAAGGTCCTGTACGATAAGAAGCTTATCGCACAAACCGATTATGACCAGGCATTGTATAACTTCGAGAATGCAAGAGCCTCCCTGTCGAACGCCAGATCTGGTCTGGACAGGGCAAAAGTAAACCTGGATTATGCCACCATTACTTCTCCTATCGATGGAGTGGTACTGAACAGGGCAATTGAGGAAGGACAGACAGTTGCAGCCAGCTTCAGCACCCCGACGCTCTTTACCATAGTGAATGACCTGACACAAATGGAAGTTCAGACAAGTGTTGATGAGGCTGATATAGGAAAGGTAAATAACGGGCAACGAGTTGAGTTTACAGTTGATGCATATCCGGATCTGAAATTTGAAGGTACTGTCTCTCAGGTCAGATTGCAGCCCGTAACTACCAACAACGTAGTTACTTATGTAGTAATACTGAATGCTCCTAATCCTGAGAAAAAGCTTATGCCGGGAATGACTGCAAGTGCTACCATTTATGTTGAAGAAAAGACAAATACTTTAATGCTTTCCGGGAAAGCAGTACGATTTACTCCCGATCAGGCTTATATGATGAAAATGTTTGCAAAAATGAAGAACAGCGGCTCGATGCCAAAGATGCCGGCAGGAGCTCCTGCAGGTGGAGCCGGAATGCCTCAGAACGCTACTTCAGGACAAACCATGCAGGGAATGCCTGCATCAGCAATGGCGGCTATGAATACCGATCCGAAAACGAAAACGGTCTGGTTAAAAGATGATAAAATGGGTATACGTCCAAACAGGATTAAAATTGGTATAGATAACGGAACAAATGTTGAGGTCCTCTCAGGTTTGAAGGAGGGAGACGAGGTCGTTATTTCTACAGGTGATACTGAAGCTAAAAGCACGGCAAAAAAGACCGATAATGGTCCTCCTGGATTTCCTTTTTAAAAAGTGAGAAGCAAAGAACTTAAAAGAAAGAAATATGAAAGATGCTATCATAGAGATAAAAAGCCTGAGGAAGGATTACCATGTCGGTGAGGTCACGGTACATGCATTGCGCGGGGTGGATCTTAAAATCCATGAAGGGGAATTTGTTGCAATCATGGGCGCCAGCGGGTCGGGTAAATCGACAATGCTTAATATCCTGGGTTGCCTTGATAAGTCAACATATGGGGACTATCTGCTGGACGGGGTTAACGTTAATACCATGAATAACGATGCTCTTGCAAGATTCCGGAATAAAAAACTGGGATTTGTATTTCAGTCGTACAACCTGTTGGCCAGGACAACTGCCCTTGAGAATGTGGAACTCCCTCTCTTTTATAATCCTAATATCAGGTCCAGGGAGCGAAAAGAATCGGCTCTCAGGGCGCTCGAAGCTGTAGGACTTTCAGATCGTATGCATCACATGCCAAACCAGTTATCGGGTGGCCAGCAGCAAAGAGTGGCAATAGCCCGCTCGCTGGTTAATGATCCTGTCCTTATTCTTGCAGATGAACCAACAGGAAATCTCGATACCAGGACATCTTTTGAAATTATGGAATTGTTCCAGGATCTGAATGAAAAGGGCAGAACAATCGTGTATGTAACTCATGAAACTGATATTGCAAGATTTGCAACACGCAATGTAACCTTTAGCGATGGTAAAATTCAGCGTGAATGTCTTGTAAGCGAACGCCTCGATGCAAGAGATATACTGAAAACCATGCCTGTGGAATTAATAGAGGAATTTGATTAATAAAGTAAATCTCAATGAAATGAACTATACAAATTTATTCAGGATAGCGTTCCGGGCTCTGATAAGGAATAAGCTGAGAGCGTTTCTGACAATGCTGGGAATAATCATCGGAGTTGCTTCAGTGATCGCCATGCTGGCAATTGGCGAGGGTTCCAAACAGAAAATGAGGAAGCAGATATCCTCGATGGGAACAAACATGGTAATGGTGATGCCTAACTTTCAGCGGAGAGGAGGCGTGAGCCTGGGAGCCTCAAGTTCAATGGCCCTTAAGTACACTGATGTACAGGCACTCAGGAACGAAGCCTCAGCTATTTCGGCAGTCTCGCCGGAAGTGGTGGCAAGCGGACAGATTATTTACAGTCACCAGAACACCCAGACAACAATATATGGTGTGAGCGAGGAATACCTGGGGATCAAAAAACTCGAGGTATTGAGCGGGAGATTTTTTAATGCCAATGAACTAAAAGATATGTCTAAGGTATGCATACTAGGGCAAACAGTCGTGACAAACCTTTTTGGGACAAAGGCAGATCCTGTAGGTCTTTCCATTCGCATAAAGAACCTTCCTTTTCTTATTGTAGGAGTCCTTAAAGAAAAAGGTGAAAGCGGAATGGGTCAGGATCAGGACGATTTGATACTCGCCCCGTATACTACAGTTCAGAGAAGGCTGGCGGCAATCGACTATATAAACGGTATTTTTGCCTCAGCGGTAAGCGAGGAGAAGAGCCCGAAGGCTATCGCACAGGTTACAGAAATCCTGCGGAGGACTCATAAGCTGAAAGAGTCTGCTGATAATGATTTCAGGGTAATGTCACAATCAGAGCTTCTCAAAACGATTACTTCAATTACTGATATTATGACATATCTTCTTGGCGCTATTGCAGGAATATCTTTGCTCGTCGGAGGAATTGGAATTATGAACATAATGTTTGTATCAGTGACTTAACGTACACGTGAAATCGGATTACGAATGTCAATAGGCGGACGTGGTAAGGATATAATGAAACAGTTTCTCTCAGAGTCTATTATACTCAGCATTCTGGGAGGAGTGTTGGGAGTGCTTTTCGGCTATCTCCTGGCCAGACTGGCAGGATCGCTCATGAGCAGTCAGGCAATTGTGAAGACACAATCTGTAGTACTTGCATTCATTGTCTGTTTTGTCATTGGTGTTTTCTTCGGTTGGTATCCTGCACGCAAGGCTGCGAATCTGAATCCGATCGATGCACTCAGGTACGAATAGAGAACAGGGATCAGAAAACAGAGAACAGGCGTCAGAAAGCCGTAAATAGTGAAAAGAGATGAAAATCGAAAAAAATTAAATCTGCTGATTTTAGGGCAATTTCATTTTATTTTGTTATACTTTTAACTTCATGAAAAACTTTTTCACAGGAAATAAAATCAAGGTTTTTCTTCATCTTCTTGCCTGGGCTATTCTCCTGGGTATTCCTCTCTATTTTATAAAAAGATGGCAGGTTGGAAAGGATTTTATCTTGCTTTATTATATAAATACAATAATCAGTGGTATAATATTTTACACAAATTACCTTGTACTAGTACCGAGATTCTTTTTCAAGAGCCGGAAACATAAATACTATTTATCAGTTATTTTTTCACTGGCTTTTTTATATTTTGTCTCTGACTGGTCAAATGAATTGGTTTTTAAATATGTGCCAGGCCGGAATAATACCGAAGAAATTAATAAACCAGTACAGGACAGGAAATTGCAGGGACCTCCAAAACCGGATACTCAATTTGGACGACCACCATTCCGCGAAATACATTTTTCTAATTATGCAGTGACATCTTTATTCCTTGTCTTTTTCTCTTTAGGAATGAGAGTTCTTGAACGCTATTCACAAACCGAAAAACTGCAAAAAGAGCTTGAAAAGGAAAAGCTGAATTCTGAACTGGCATTCCTGAAAAACCAGATAAGCCCCCATTTTTTCTTTAACACTCTTAATAATATTTATTCGTTGATCAGCATAAATACGGAGGATTCACAAAAAGCTGTATTAAAGCTTTCAAAATTAATGAGATACTTATTATATGATTCGGAACACGGAAATACGAAGTTAAGTAATGAGATTGATTTCATGAATAATTATATCGATCTTATGAAACTCAGGATGAGCAGTAAGATCAGCCTTACAGTTTCATTCCCTGAAAAGTACGAGGATATAAATATTCCACCCCTGATCTTTATCCCGTTTATTGAAAACGCTTTTAAGCATGGTATTAGTTACCGTGAAAAATCGTTTATTGACATAAGTATGACCACAAAAAAAGATTCAATATCTTTCAGATGCGCCAACAGCATATTGAAAGCCAGGGAAGAAGAAGAATCGGACCATTCAGGTATCGGATTGGAAAATGTCAGTAAACGACTGAATCTTTTATTCCCGGGAAGACATGAAATAACGATCAATAAATCGGATACGGAATTTGAAGTGCTTCTTCAGATTAACTTCACATAATGATCACTACCATTGCAATTGATGACGAACCGCTTGCTTTGCAACTTGTTACCGGGTATATAGAAAAGACCCCGGGATTAAAGCTTGCCGGGAAGTTCGATAATCCACTGGATGCAGCTGAATTTTTGTCAGAAAGCAGAGTCGATCTTATATTTGTTGATATTCAGATGCCCGATCTCTCGGGAATTGAGTTTACAAGGCTTATGGAAAAAGGGCCCAAGGTAATTTTTACTACAGCCTTTGAAAAATATGCACTTGAAGGGTACAAACTTGAAATAGTAGACTATTTATTAAAGCCGTTCAGTTATGAAGAGTTTCTGACAGCCGTGCATAAAGTACAGAAGCTGCTCCGGCTCGAGCTGAAAACTCCGGCCAGGGTGGATGTCAACAACGAATTTCTGTTTCTTAAATCTGATTATAAGATCAAAAGGATAAATTTCAATGATATTCTTTATATAGAAGGGCTTAAAGATTACGTGAAGGTATATACCCAGAATTCACTAAAGCCTGTTCTCTCTCTTACGTCACTGAAACTTCTTGAATCAAAGCTTCCTGAAAGTAAATTTATGAGGGTTCACCGTTCTTTCATTGTCAACCTTGAAAAAATTGATACCATAGAACGAAGCAGGATTGTATTCGGAAAGGAATATATTCCGATAAGTGATCAGTACAAGGAGAAATTTCAGCTATTCCTCGATAAGAATTTCCTATAGCTTTTCCGGATCTAAATATAATTGAGAGATGGATTTTCAAAAAGCCAAATAAATTCTAAAATAACAATGCTATGAAGACAAAAAGCTTATTACTTAATCTTTCAGTAATTGTCTGTACATGTATGCTTCTTTCCGGCTGTAAGCGAAATACAGTCGCATATACCCGCGGAATTGGCATTTACCCGGGTGATCCGGCCGAAGACTTTTCTCCGGCGCTGGTAGCAGACAATAATAATTACAGGAATATAGCTAAGCTAAGATCTTCATATAACTCCTCAAGTTACGATTTTAATCTTACTGCCCAGCTTATCACTGATGGTATAATAACAGATGAGATGCCGGCTTATATTTCAGTCTCTACAAACAAGGGTACAGTCCCGCGAACTGAAAGAGAATGGCTTCTCGATCACAACAGTGTAACGGAAATGAGTCTGGAAGGCGCAGATGTATGGATACAATATAAATTGAATAAAGAAACTAACCCTCAGGATGTTGACAAAATAATCATAAATGGTACACTGGAATACAATGAAAAAATTAATGGGAAATGGAAATTCGTCTGCTCAGGATCCTACGACGGACTGAAATGGGACGAACTTGGAAAATTTTCAGGAACCGGATTGCCAGGCGAGCCAAAGCCAAATCCTTTTGCGGCTTTTATGAAAGCAATGAAACCACAGGGAAAGAGTTCAACAAAACCTGCAAATCCTTTTTCATTCCTGATGAGCCCATACGGAAACGGCCCGGATGCTCCAAAACCATCATTCTCATTTAACTTTCAAATGCCGGGTCCCCAGAGACTGATTAATCCGGCATTCGGATTTAAAAAACCGATGGCTTATCATTTTTACCGGGTAAGCCTGTCCGCATCATGTGCTGAAAAGTGGACAATCGGAGATCTGGATTTTTATTCTAAAGACACCAGGCTGAATATGGTCCCTTCCCATCTGTTCAAAAGCGCCTGGATGAGCGCCGGCACCGGAGAAGAATGGGTTTATACGGATCTGGGATCAAACAGTATTTTCAATCGTATAAAATTGTACTGGATCAATAAGGCTGTTGAAGGATCTGTCCAGGTTTCCGAAGATGCCAGAAATTGGAGCGATCTGATTGCGCTTCCCGGTGGTAAGGAACTGGTTGATGATATCATACTTAAACAGTGGGCCAAAGGTCGTTATGTGAAGATTCTGATGAATAAGCCTATGTCAGACAAAAATTATGTTTTGAGTGAAGTAGAAATATTCGGTAAAGGTGGCCTGGTGGCGAAACCTAAACCGAACCCGGAAATAAATGATAACAAACTGTATCTGTCTGCCGGTAACTGGAAAATTCAACGTGCATCACAGGTTACTGCAGCAGGTGAAGGAATTTCACAGCCTGGTTTCAGTAGCGATGACTGGGTGACTGCCACCGTTCCGGGTACAGCGCTGGTCAGTTATTGGAATGCCGGGGCGCTTCCTGATCCAAACTTCAGCGACAATCAATTGATGATATCCGAATCGTTTTTTAATTCCGATTTCTGGTACCGTGATGAATTTATTGTTCCCAATAAATTCAAAGGTACACGCATGTTCCTGAATTTTGACGGGATAAACTGGAAAGCCGATGTCTTCGTAAACGGAAAAAATGCAGGCAGAATTGTGGGTGCCTTTATTCGTGGTAAATTTGATGTTACCGATCTGGTTAAACCTGGTCAGAACAACGCTATAGCAGTTCTTATTCATAAAAATGACCATATAGGAGTTATAAAAGAGCAGACAGCTCTTTATCATGACAAGAACGGTGGAATCCTCGGTGCAGATAATCCCACATATCATGCCTCTATCGGTTGGGACTGGATTCCCACTATCAGAGGAAGGAATATCGGGATCTGGAATGATGTCTATTTAGATGTATCCGGTGCTGTCACAATAACCGATCCGTTTGTTCTGACAGATCTTCCTTTGCCCGATACAACATCGGCAGATATAAGTATTGAGGTTAAACTGAATAATTATAAAACAGAACCGGTCACCGGTACACTCACGGGTAATTACGGTAATATCAGTTTTGAAGAGAAAGTATCTATTGGCCCTTCAGAATCAAAGATAATAAAGTTGAATCCCTCAACTCATTCAGAACTACATCTTAAAAATCCGAAACTCTGGTGGCCAAAGGGTTATGGAAATCCCAACCTGTACAATGTCGGCCTTTCCTTTAAAACCAGTGACGGAATAATATCTGATAAAGTAGAATTCAAATCCGGAGTCCGTAAAATGACTTATAATGAAGATAATCAGATACTTAATATGTACATTAATGGAAGAAGATTCATCGGGCGTGGCGGGAATTGGGGTTTTCCCGAGTCTAATCTTGAATACCGTGGGCGAGAGTACGATGCTGCCGTCGCTTATCATGCCGATATGAACTTTACCATGATCCGTAACTGGGTCGGGCAGACAGCTGATGATGAGTTCTTTGAAGCCTGCGATAGGCATGGTGTAATGGTATGGCAGGATTTCTGTCTGGCAAATCCTGCTGATGGTCCTGACCCGTACGACCCAGGAATGTTTATTAAAAATGCCGAAAATGTAATAAAAAGAATAAGAAACCATCCATCCATAGGTATTTACGTTGGCAGAAATGAAGGGAATCCTCCTGCAGTAATTGATACAACCTTGCGCTCATTGATAGCCATGTTTCATCCTGGATCGCATTATATTTCCAACTCTGCAATGGGTGTGGTCAGTGGCGGCGGTCCGTACAATGCTCTTCCTGTAAGGGACTATTTTCTTTTGTACGGTTTTAATAAGTTTCACAGCGAAAGGGGAATGCCAAATGTCATGACCTGGGAAAGCCTTAAACAAACATTGCCTGAATCCGCTCTCTGGCCTCAGAACCGCATCTGGGGTGTGCACGATTATACTCTCGAAAGCGCCCAGAGATGCGCCTCCTTTAACAAAATGATCGAGAAAGGTTTTGGCCCGCCAAAAGATGCTAAAGAATTTACTGAACTGGCGCAGTGGATAAATTACAACGGGTACCGAGGTATGTTCGAGGGACGCAGTAAGTTCCGCCAGGGTTTACTGTTGTGGATGAGTCACCCGGCGTGGCCTTCTATGGTATGGCAAACATACGACTACTATCTGGATCCTACTGCTGCTTACTTTGGATGTAAGAAAGCTTCGGAGCCGATCCATATTCAGTGGAACCCGGTATATGATACTGTTGAGGTGGTAAATTATAGCGCCGGGAACAATGTTGGCCTGACTGCAAAAGCTCAGCTGATTAATATGGATGGTTCCGTGCAATGGGAGAAAGAAACCAGTATTAATTGCAGGGAAGATGAGACCGTGAGATGCTTTAAACTTGAATTCCCGAAAACTCTTTCTTCGGTGCATTTTATTAAATTAACGCTGAGTAAGGGTGAAAAGATCATTTCCGATAATTTCTATTGGCGGGGACTTGAAGATGGAAATTGGCAGGCGCTCCGCGAGCTCCCGAAGGTGGAACTTGAAAGCAATACTAAGGTCATAAGAAAAGGAGAGGAATGGTTGCTTACCACAACTCTGGACAACTCCACAAAGCTGCCTGTTTTAATGAT